>NZ_JBIVLI010000025.1:0-127836 GCF_044751205.1 Streptomyces sp. NPDC088732 | reverse complement strand
AGGTGGCCGACTTCCTCGCCCGGATCGCCCTCGGCCGCCCCGCCGCCGCCCGCGCCGCCGCCTGACCCCCAGACAGCCGGGGCGCGGCACCCCCCGCCGCGCCCCGGCCCCCCACACGGGACACAAGCCCCGGCCACCTGGCCAACTCCCCGGCGCCGAGCAACGCCGGACCCGAACCGAAGGACACCCATGTACGCCGCTTACCCGGCCAACGCCGACCGCGCCGCGACCGCCTACGGCGCCGCCCGTGACGGCTCCAACCACCCGGAATCCCGCCGCGTGCCGGTCGCGTCCGCCAAGGCCGGACGCCAGGTCATCAACGCCTACGCCGCCGCGACCCGCCACGACCCGGCCCAGCAGCGCGTAAAGGGCCGCGAGATGGCCGACGAGATGATCGGGGACTTCCTCGGCGACCTGTTCCACTTCACCGCCGCGTGGTCGTCCTCCGGCGCCGTGCTCCGGGCCCACAAGCGCCGCGCTCAGGGCGACCACCTGATGAACCTGGCGCCCGAGATCCGCGCGGCTGTGTTCGCCGTCGGCAACGTGCTGAGCCTCGCCGCCGCGTACGGCCTCGACACGGCCGAGCTGATCGGCCGCGCCATGGACGCCCACGCCTACGAGGTGTCCGCCCCCCAGGGCGAGTAGCCCGCCCCCGGGGCCCCCGGTGCTCTCCGGGGGCCCGCCCCGCCTGACCCTGCCCCTTCCATGCCCCTGGAGACGCACAGACCATGTCCACCGACCTGGAGTTCAACGCCTACGCCCAGGCCGCGCAGCGCGCCCGCGTCGTCGCCGAGATTGCCCGCGACCGCTTCGCCCCACCGCGCACGATGTCCGCCCTCGGCTCCATGGCCGCTCACCTGGATGCCGCCGCCAACGCGTTTGACGCCGTCCCGCCCGGCGCGTACGAGGAGCTGCCGACCGAGGCCACCGAGGCGCTGTTCCGCGCCGACGAGATCGCCGCCGCCAACCCGGCCGGACGCTTCCCCGCGCAGCTCTCCGAGTACGTCTTGGTGCCGCTCGTCGACCGTGAACTCCCGTTCCCCGCCCGGCTGGACCCCGTCGACGTCGTCCGCTTCGCCCAGCGTGAGGCCGACCTCGTTCGCTCGCTGCACCGGCTCCACTACGACGGTGACCACCAGTGGCAGCGCACTGACGACTGGCTCCGCCAGGTCTTCACCGTCTGGCAGCAGCACGCACGCCTCGCCGACGAGATCCGCACCGACAACGCCCGCCCTTCCGTCCGCCCGTAGCACCCGGGGCCGGGCGGGGACACAAGCCCGCCCGGCCCGCTCCACTCCCCGGCCAGAGCACGCCGGCATTCCCCTGAACCGAAGGAACACCCTGATGGACAGCGCAGCCCACGACAGCGAACTCACCGACAAGGAACGCGGAGAGCGCGCCCGCGCCGCGTACGACCTGTACGCCGCGCAGTACGGCCCCGAGATCGCCGACCTGATCGCCGACCTGATCGCCGACCTGGCCCACCTCGCCGATGCCGACAGCGACAAGACCGGAGACCAGACGCTCCGGACCGCCGCGATGCACTACGGCGCGGAACTGCCGGAGCGGGAGGCCGAATACCTGTTCGTGCCGTCCGACATCGGCCACGCCGCCGCCCGCCTCCTCGGCGACGAGTGGACGGCTGAGTCCTGGCCATGGGGCGTGGGGGCGTTCCTGGAGCATGCCGAGCACGGCGTGTTCAGCGTCGGCGTTGACGACGAGGGCGACTTCGGCGTCCGCCTCGACGGCGCCCCCAAGGTGCTCCCCGAGTTCTACGAGGGCTCTGCCGCCGACGGCCTGAACGCGGTAGCCGAGTGGCTTGCCGACGCAGTCCGCATGATCATCGAGCGCGCCGGGCGGCAGGCGTGAACCTCCTCGCCGTCCACACCGTCGACATCCGCAACGCCGTGCCCGTACCGGCGTCCTGCTCCTGCCAGCGCGCGGCGTGCGGCGCCGCCGAGTCCGGGCCCGGCATCCCGCCCGGCTGCGGCGGGCACGCCCACATCACGACGCAGAGGCACATGGCGATCGACTGCCCGGCGCTCCCCGCCGACACCGACCTGTCCCGCCTGCACATCGTGATCACCGAGTGGACGTCGGACGGCCCAGTCGTCTCCGAGGTCCGCCCGTACAACCGGGCCGCCGTCCGGGAGCTGCGCCAGGGGCACGCCCTGTGGAGCCTGGCCCTCGGCGACAACGGCGACGACGCCGCCCGCGCCTGGCGGGCCGAGGTCGAGGAGATGCGCGCCCGGTCGGCCGCCCAGCAGGCGCAGGCCATCGCCGAAGCCGCCGCCGTCCGCGCGGCCCGTGAAGCGCTCCGGGCGTCCGGCCAGCGCGTCGCCCGCCGCTCCCTGATCTGACCCCCCGCCCCGGGAGCCGATCGCTGGCTCCCGGGGCCCTACCCACCCCACCCCACCCCAGGAGGGACCCCGCATGTCGATGCTTCCGACCGCGCACCCGGCCACCGCCGACCAGGCGTCACAGTCCAAGTACCCGTTCGCCGTTGCCGACGTCGCCCGCGTCGCCGCGCAGCTCCTCGGCGCGCCCTGGACGGACGACCCCCAGCACTGGGGCACCGTCAGCACCCTGTCCGGGCCGCACGAAACCGACTTCACGTTCCTGGTGGACGGCGACGACGACCTTGTCATCGAGTTCCGGTACAACCTCCGGTACTCCGTCAACGACGAGTTCCCCGCTGAGCCGGAACTCCCCGACGGTGTCACCGCTTGCGACGCCGGGGTCTACCTCGAAACGGCCACCATGGGTGACGGCCTGGACAAGCTCGCGGAGCTGTCCGCCGCCGCGATCCGCGCCATCACTGGCGCTCCGGCCCCCAGGGAGCAGTCGTGATTCTCCTGCTGGGCCGCTGGGACTGGGGCGGCAACCTCGTCATCGACAGCTCCCACGCGGTCGCCGACGACGACCAGGCCGCCATAGGCCGGCTCGTCGACGACCAGGACGACGACGACAACTCGGCGTGGTCGGCGTCGTTCGCCACCGACAGCCACAGCACCGCCGTGCAACTCGCGTACGAGGAGTACGTGGAGGCCGAAGGCACGCGCGTCATCGACCAGGCCCACCGCGTCGAGCCCGCCCCGGCCTGACCGGCACCCGTCGGGCGGGGCGAGGTGTCACAACTTTGCCCCGCCCGACGTAGTACCAGCCAGCGACCCACTGCGGGCGCGACGCAAGCACCACCCGCATGACGACATGGCCCGGCCGGAGAGTCACCGCCCGGACCGACCCGAACGAAGGAACACCTCGTGACGCAGACCGCCGCCCCCGCCCCGGGCACCTTCGCCCACGCGAACACGTACACCATCCCGGCCGCCGCCCGCCCGCTTGCCGCGCTGCTCCCCGCTCGCCGGGGCCGCGCCTGGACCGTCGAGCACCCCAGGAGCGTGTTCCGGCCCGGCGCCCCGACCGCCGCGCTCACCGACGGCGTCCGCACGCTGTACCTGGTGGAGAACGCCGGCCGCCTGGAGGTGTTCACCGCCGAGTTCGACCCGCTGCCCGAGCCGCCCGCCCTGATCGTCGACGGCACCGAGCCCGACCCGATCGCCGAGGTCGCCGCCGGAGTCCTGCGCAGCGTCCTGCCCCTCGTCGACAACGAGATCGCCGCGAACATCGCGCGGACGCACGGCTGGATGGGCGCCCTCACCGCGCGCATGGACCACCTGCGGGAGTTCGGGTACGCGCTCGCCGCCCACGGGATCACCCCGGAGCCCGGCAGTGTCGCCGCCACCGCGCCGGGCCTGATCTGGACCGCCGGCGGGGGCGGCACGTGGGGGCTGTCGATGCGCGGCCTGCAGTCGAACCTGCGGCTGAACTACTACGGGCCCCTGTCGGGCCTGTACGGGCTTCTGCCGCACCTGCTGCCCCCGCACCAGGGCCCGGCGCTCCCCGACGCCTCCAGCGTCACCACACGCGGTCTGATCGAACGGTTCCCGCAGCTCCGCCCCGCCGCCGAGGCGGGCGCCGCCTGGCTCCCCGGCCACCCGCTCCCCGGGGGCCACATCGTCTCGCTTGCCGACAAGGGCACGCCCGTCGACGACGCCACGCGCGTGGCCGCCGAGTTCGACGGGATCGGCGTCGACCTCCTCATCGCCGCCGCCGCGCACCTGATCTGACCCCTTGCCGCTTCGGCCGCGCCCCTCGCTGTAGGGGGTGCGGCCCGCCCTGGAAGGCACAGCGATGACCGTCCCCACCACCACCGTCCCCGCCGCCCCTGCCCGCCGGGTCTCCCCGTCCGTGGCACTCGCCGAGCGCGTCGCCGCCCGGCTGCCCGTCCGCAACGAGCAGGAGTGGGCCGTCGCCCCGTACAACGCCTGGTGGTCGTTCCAGCCAGCAGCCCGCATGACGCAGGCCGGCCGCACCCTGATCCTCGTCGCGCACGCCTGGCGCACCGATGTCGCGTGGCAGCTCCCCGGCCGCGAGCCGTACGAGCCCGACGTGCGCCTGGAGCACCTCGCCCCGGACCGGATCGCCCGCGAGGTCCTGCGCCTGGTCCTGCCCGCCCTCGACGACGAGGAGGCCGCCCGCACCCGGACCGCTTCCACGCCGCGGGCGATGGGCCGCCTGGAGCTGCTGTCCGAGATCGGCCGCGCGATGAAGGAACTCGACCTGCACCCGCGCGACCGCGTCGGCCTGCTGGCGAACTCCTCCACGCTGTCGTGGAACACCCTGTCCGGCATCACCTACAGCGTCACCCTGCACGGCACGAACCCCGCCTGCCACGTGTCGATCAGCGGGCCCCTGCGCGCCGTGGAGCGCGCCGTGACGCACTTCCTGCCCGATCGGACCGCCCGGGTCCCCCGACAGCCCCTCGTGGGCGTACACGGCCGCCTGGCGCGCCGTATGGCCGTGCACTGGGGCCAGTTCGCGCCCGTCGAGCAGCTCGACGACGGCGGCCTGTCGATCGGGGGCGGCACCGGCCCCTACGGCTACGCCGCCCCGGCCAAGGACCCCAGGGCCCGCGTCCGCGACACCACCCACGTGTCCGTCGACATGCACGGCATCGGCGTCGACCTGCTGCTGTCCGTCGCCTCCCAGCTCACCCGCTGACCGGGCCGCCGTGTTCACCGCCCTGCTGCAGCGCGTCACCCGTCGCTGCCCGACCCACGACCGGCCCTCCCCGGCAAAGATCCGCCGCCTGGAGGAGGAGTTGGGCATGCCGCCCAGCGCGCACCACGGCGACCCCATCGACGCCTTCCTGAACCGCGACCTCATCGACTGCGGCCTGACCTGGTGCCGCACCCGCCGCAGCAACCGCCACCCCTGACCCGTCGGCCGCGCCCGGACCGTCCGGGCGCGGCCCCTCTCGGAAGGACACCCCTCATGACCACGGACACCACCGACCCGCAGCCCAAGCCCAAGCCCAAGCCCAAGCCTGCCGCGCCCGCCCGACGCCTGGTGCTGTACGCCGGCTACACGATCTACCAGGTCGACGTGCCGTCTCCCGCCCTCGACCAGGACCTGTACGACCGCAGCTTCGACGAGCACGGCGTCAACGCCCTCGATCCGACGCTCTACCGCAGCGGCTACAACGCCCGGTGCGCCGCGGAGTCCGACCACATGCACCGGTACCCGGCCTGGGTGGAGTTCCGCTGGTGGCCGGCGGGGGCGGGATGGCGCCTGGAGACCATCACCGGAGAGGACACCGGTGTCCGCGTCGGTATGGCCGTCGGCACCAAGCGGCCCCTCGACCAGGACCAGTTCGACGCTGGCCCGACGCCTCAGCCCGTCGAGTTCCACGACACGGTGGCGCACTTCGTCATCCAGCGGGCGAACGCCATGGGCCACCACCCGATCGATCACGCTGTCGCCCCGGGCATGGACCGCCGGTTCGTCGCGCAGCACCTGCGGAAGCAGGCGCAGCAGCTCGACCCCCGCCCGCAGATCGTCACCCTGTGCGGCTCCACGGAGTTCATGGACGAGTTCACGGAGGTCAACCGGCGGGAGACCGCCGCGGGGAACGTCGTCCTGTCCGTCGGCTGCAACCTCAAGGAGCCCCACCCGCTGTGGGACACCGAGGAGGAACTGGAGCAACTGAAGCTCGACCTCGACGCCCTCCACCGCCACAAGATCGACATGGCCGACCGGGTGATCGTCGTCGGCACCCGCATCGGCACATCCACCCGCGATGAGATCGCACTCGCCCGCCAGCTCGGCAAGCCCGTCGCCTTCGAGCACCCCGACGTGGACCCAGACCAGCAGACCGCCCCCACCGTCACCCGCTGACCCCTCCCCGGAGATCCCTGTGTCCCTCGTGCGCGACCCCGACCGCGACCAGCCGCTCCCGAAGCCCGGCGGCGTCGACGTCCTGCTCAACGTTGCCGCAGCCGTCCTCGAACGCCGCGCCCACGGCGCCAAGAAGTACGGCCACCCGCTGGAGACCGGCAACGGCCGCAGCGCGCTGCGCGACCTCCTGGAGGAGCTGCTCGACGCCGCCGCCTACACCGCACAGGCCGTCATGGAAGAGGGGCAGTCCATCCTTCCCGGCGACGACGGCCCGCCGTCGACGGCCGCCGCGCTCGCCACGCTCCGCAACCTGCTCGCCGCCGCTGACCCGGCCCCGCCCGGCTGCACCGCCACCATCCCCGCGCCGGACGACCCGAACACCATCCTGGCCTGCAAAGAACCAGCCGGGCACTACCAGGAACGCGGACCGATCCTGAAGACGTGGGCCTACTGGCACCGGGGCGACGACTATCCGGTACCCGGGCGGACCTTCCGGTGGAACGACACCGAAGAGGGCGCGACACCCCACACCGACCCCGCCGAGGCTCCGGCCGGCCGCGTTGGCGCGCCCCGACTCCTTGACTGCGGCTGGTGCTTCGAGGAGAACGGCGAGGAAGTCCACCCGCACCCGGAGTGCCCCGTCAACGCGTTCGATGCCGTATGGGCTGGGGTCGGCCGCAGGCACGCGCTCATGGCCGCGGCCCGGGCCGCGCAGGAGCAGCACGGCGCACCGGCACCGGCCGCGGAGACCGCCGCCCCGATTCCGACCCGGGACGACGGGATGCGCGCCCAGTACGACGCCGCGATCCGCCCCGTCATGCTCCTGGGCCTCCAGGACGCCGACCTGTCCGGGCCCGGCGGCACCGAACGCATCGGCCAGTGGGCCGAGTTCATCACCAACACCGTGGCCGGTATCCACGACAGCCACCGGGCCATGCTGATCGCGGACCTCGCGATGGCAGAGGCCCGCGCCGAAGGGGCCGAGGCCGTCCGGGACGTGCTCGCCCACGCCATCGCCGCCGTGTGGAAGGTGCCCGTCCCCCAGGTCATCACCGAAGCCGAGTTCGCGGCTGCCCCCGTCGTCTTGGGCAACGGAGTCATCCGGCCGACTCCCGCCGATCTCCGGATGGACGCCGCCCCCTCCCAGCGCATCAGCGTCACCACGGAGCCCGCTACACCGGCCGGGACGCTGTGCACCGCCACCTTCACCTTCCCGTTCCCGTACGGCGACCCGGTCACAGAGCGCTGCATCCGGCCCGCCGGGCACTACGACGAGGCCGTCAAGCCCGAGGGCGACAGCCCTGGAGGCTGGCACCAGGGCCACAAGAGGCCCGACGGCGTCTCCACGGGCTGGGCCGACACGGCTCGCGGTGCCACCCCGCATGGCGCGCCTACGGAGCCGACCGCGACGGACCCCGGCCGGCTGATCCCCCTCGACATCCCCCAGTGCTCATCCGACTGCCCGTGCCGCACCGTGACCAAGGAGACCGTCAGGTGAGCCGTCGTCGGCCCCCAGGGCCACCGTGCACGGCCACGTGGACCAGCCCGCACGAAGCGCGCGACACCGCCCGCTGTACCCAGCGCGCCGGGTGCTTCTGGCACAGCGGCCCCAGCACCGGCGGGAGCTTCCACCACTGGACGGACAGGACCGCCGGTGCCCGTCCGCACGGTGCGCGCCCGCCCGGCCCATGCACCGCCGTCCACCTCGTGACCCTGGGCGTTCTCATACGCCCCGCTCATCCGTGCCGCACCATCACCAAGGAGATTGCCCAGTGAGCCGCGCCCGCCACACCCGCTCCCGTGCCCGCGAAGCCGCGATAGCCGCGCGCCGCACCACGACGGAGGAGCTGCTCGACCAACTGCGCACGCACATCCTCGAGGAGCAGCGCCTGGCCGACGAGTCCGGGCACGCCGCGTCGACGTCGACGCAGGCCCTCGAGCGGCACCGGGCCGCCGCCGAGCAGGAGATCCGCAGGCTCGAGGCCGAACGGGACGCACTCAACGCGAACCTGGCGACCGCCCTCAAGGCCTTCAACAAGGTCACGCTGCAGCTCGAGGACGCGCAGGCCTCGGCCGCCGACGGCGCGGCCGACGAGCCGGTCAGGCTGCAGTGCGTGTACTGCGGCGACCCGGTGCAGTGGGCCGACCACGTCGCGGGCGGGTGGACACACCGGCCCGGGTCGGACACGTCGTGCGTCGAGGCGCACCCGAACGACGAAGGCCTGCGCGCACAGTTCGAGGCCGCGATCCGGCAGTGGGCTGACGAGAGCACGGCCGACCTGGAGAACGCCTCCGGCGCCGTCATGAACGTCCGCGATCAGCGCATGGAGCAGCTCGTCGCCGGCCGACTTGTGTGGAAGCGCAAGGCCCGGGAGATGGAGGCCGACAGGGACCGCCAGGTCAAGGCCCGCGTCGCCGCCGAGGAGCAGGCACGGGAGGCTACGGCCGCCGCGCTGCGCCTGCGCTCCCAGACGCCGGACGCCGCGCAGTCCGCGCTGAACCGGGTCCGGAACGCCCGTACGTGGGGAGAGGCGTGGACCGTCCTCGGCATGTACTTCGGTCTGTCGCCGGAGGTGGCCGGGCAGGAAGCGCGGGACCGCCGGACAGCGGCCGAACGGGAGGCCGAAGGGCGCGCCGCCGCGATGGAGGCGCAGCGCGACGACTGGGCCCGGCGTTGCGGGACGGCCGACGGGGAAGCCGACAACGCCCGCTTCCGTCGGGACCAGGTCGCCGCGGCGCTCCGGGAGGTGCTGGCCGCGTTCTCCACGACGGAAGTCGTCGCCGGTCAGGTCGCCGGGCACCTGGCGCCGCACCCCATCCACCCGGTCCAGTTCGCCGGCTGGCGCAAGGTGCTCGAGGACCTGGCCGTGGCCGAGGAGGGGACCGTCTGCGACAGCTACGTGCCGCCGAACCAGAGCGAGGCCAGCGGGCTGTGCGCCGGCTGCGGCATGCACGACTGGAAGCACGCCGCGGAGGCCGAACGCGTCGCGAAGGCGGACAGGCTGCGGGCCCTGATCGGGGCGGTCGAGGTCCGCAAGCCGTGCCCGTACTGCCCGCCGCCCAAGATGCTCCCGGAGCACCTGATGGTGGAGCACCTGCGGGATGTCCACGGCTGGCAGCAGCCCGAGACGCCCGACGTCGTCGGCCCCCAGGGCGCCGGCGACCGAGGCACGGACCCGGGGGTGCAGTGCTGGCACTTCGAGGCGGGGACCCCCTGCGACTTCAACGTCTGCCGTCAGCCCGACCGCCTGGCCGCCGGCGACGCGGGCACTGACCCGGCGGTGTACGCCACCGGTTGCTGATCGCCGCTTCCGCCCGGCCGTTCCGGTGCCCTCGGGTGTCCGAACGGCCGGGCGGGCCGCTCGCGTGACGGTGCAGGGATGGTGTCTGAGGGATCGTTTTCGCAGGCCATTCCCATAGCGAGTCTCATTGCTGTACTATTCGTGGTGTTGGTGGAGAGCAGCCACCAAGGCCCGAACCGAAGGACACCGCAGATGCGCACGCTGAGCCGCAAGGTCAAGTTCGCCGTACAGATCGCCCAGACCGCCCGCGCCGCAGGCAGGCCCGTCCCGCAGGAAGTTCTCCCGGTCCTGGAAGAGGCTGCCGCACCATGGCCCGCCGAATGGCTCCTTGAGCCCCTCAAGGGCGACCCGATCCGCGTGGTCGAACTTTTCGCGGGCCCCGGCGGCTGGTCGGAGGGCATCGCCGCCGTGCTCGGCGTCAAGGTCGACGCGGTCGGAGTCGACATCTCCGAGGACGCCTGCGCGACCGCCCGCGCCGCCGGACACCGCCGCATCTGCGCCGACATCACGACCCTGGACCCCGAGCACTACGCGCTGCGCCACACCCGGGCCGTCATCATCAGCCCGCCGTGCCCCACCTTCTCGCCCGCGGGCAAGCTCTCCGGCCTGGAACAGGGCAACATCCAGATCCTGGGCCACGCCATCGCCTACGTCGGCGAGGCCGCCGGGTACATCCCCATCGACGTCATGCACGACGACTACGACGACGGGGAATGCAATTGCGACCCCAACGCCGCGGACGGCAAGGGCTGCTACGGCGACGGCTTCGCCCCGCGCTCCGGCGCCACCTGGGCCGATGTCCGCGAGATGGCCGCCGACGTCAGCGACCCCCGCATCGCGCTCATGCTCGAAGTCGCCATCTGGCCGATCGCGCTCCAGGCCGCCGGAGCGCCGATCCAGTGGATGGCCATGGAGCAGTCCAGCAACCTGCCCGAGGAGATCCTGGACGACCTCACCATCGAGTTCGAGTGCGCGGAGTGGTTCTACACCAACCACGTCGTCAGGGAGGCCGCGGATTACGGCCTGCCGTCCCGCCGCAAGCGCGTCTACATGATCGCCTCCCGTCGCCGCACGCCCACGAGCACCCGTTCCATCCGGCCGCTCCCCGCGACGTCCATGGCGCAGGCGCTCGGCTGGCAGCCCGGGGAGCGCGTCAACACCCGCGGCGTCCGTGGCGTCGACCCGAAGACCGGCCGCGCCAAGGGCGGCAACGCCTTCTCCGCGGACGGCCCGTCCTGGTGCCTCACCGGCAAGGCCCGCACCTGGTTCCGGGAGAGCGACGGGCTGCGCCTCACGGAGTCGGAGGCCGGTCTCCTCGTCGGGTTCCGCCGCTCCTACCCCTGGCAGGGTAGCCGCACCAGCGCTTTTCAGCAGGCCGCCGATGTCGTCTCCCCGGTCATGGCCGCCATCGTGCTGTCCGGCCTCTTCGGCGTCCTCGGCGAGGCCCTGGTGCGCGACTACATGGTCCAGCACTACGAGATGGACGGCATGTTGGCTGACCCCGAGGAGTTCGAGCTAGCGACGTAGGTTGCCCGGCCCCAGCGCCCGGCCCCGCCCACCGGCGGCGGTCGGGCGTCCGTCGTGTCCGGGCCGCGCACGGGCTTGTCGTCACCCCGACCCAAAGTGGTGCACATGTGCACCACCTGACACCCGGGCACCGTCTCACCGCTGGTTGGCCGCTCTCCGAAATTCCCGCAGGCGCCGATGCTGCCCGCCCCGGCGCGAGAGCTGCCGGAAGGGGTGGAAGCTCCCCACCCCCGGGGCGCCCGCTCACGAGAGGCAGACCATGACCCCCATCCGTCCCGCCCGCATCTACAAGGTCATCAACGCCGGCGCGCTCCTCGGCCCCGACGCGGACTCCTGCTTCGCCGAGGATGCTGCGCCCGGCGAGGTCGTCACCGTCGTCGTGAACGGCCGCCCCGTAGAGACGGCCCTCCTGGACTACCTCGTCGACGACGACCGCCACGGCCGCGTGCTCGCCGCGGAGTTCCTCGGCATCTACCTGTAGCCGAAGGGTCATATGGGATGCTCCGGGACATGGACAACGTCCCGGAGCAGGACCCGCCCGCCAAGCCCACGATCCGGGTGACCACGGACGTCGCGGCTGCCCTGGAGGCGCTGGAGAAGATCCGGGTCGGGCTGGTCTTCTCGATGCACGTCGATCTCCTCGCCCTCGACGACGAGCTGGACATCCTGTACCGCGGGCAGCTCTAGCCCGACGGGCAGCGCGCGACACAACGCCGCGCTGGCCCCCACGATCCACGGCCTCGACTCCTCCGTCTGGAAGGCCTCCGCCGTGGACCACCGATCCAACCGCCTCCTCGTCGCCGTTCTCGCCGGTGTCGTGGCCCTGGGCGTCCTGTTCGTCATCGTGATGCTGGCCGCGATCCAGGCCAGCGCGCACGACGGCGACCGGCGCTTCCCCACCTGCAGGGCCACGCACACCGCGGCGGGCGACTACGTCCCGGCCGGGCCGCGCCCCTGCCTCCTGCAGGGCGTCAGCCACCACGGCGTGCACGGCCCGCAGCCGGTCCTCGTCCCGCCGGCGCACTCCCACGGCGGCACCGTGACCACTCCGGCCGCCCCGAAGACCCTGACGCCCAAGGCCCCGCCGGTGAAGGTGCCGCCCGTGAAGGCCGCGCCGCCGAAGACCCTGCAGAAGGCCCCGGCCGCCCCGAAGGCTCCGGCCGCTCCCGCCGTGCGCGCCCCGGTCGTGCGGGCCCGGTAGCTCAGCGCGCGCCACAAGCACACCCGGCCGTGCACGCTCCGCCGGTCTTCAACTCCCTCTGGAAGGAACCCTCATGTTCGACAAGCCCGGCTTCGCCCGCCTCAACGCTCTGTTCCTGATGCTCGCGGTGGTCGCTGTCCTCGCTGCGTTCCTGATGGCCGGTATCGTCCTCGGCCGCGGTGCCGGCGACGGTGGCACGTCCGGCCCGCAGCCGACCCACAGTGCGACGCCCAGCCCGCGGCCGACGCACTCGACGAGTCCCAGCTCGACCCCGAGTTCAACACCGACGGGTCCGGAGCCGACGGGTCCGGAGCCGACCGACCCGCCGGTGGACACGACGCCGACGCCGAGCACCAGCGTCTCGGGTGTCACCGGCGGGGGCGGCAACGGTGGCACCGGCCTGATCGGCGGGGGCTCCGACACCGGGGGCAACGCCGGCGGGAGCGACGTCGGCGGCACCACGCCGTAACGGCGTCCCGCTGATCGTGCTGCACTGACCTGTCCCGGAATGCCGCAGGTTCGAAATGGTCAGTCCCTACAGTCCCTCACATATGGGACGAAAGGCGGGGCGTGATCGACGTCTCACCCTCTGACCTGCGGCTCAACCGGACGCAAGGATGCCCGATCGGACACGGTGCAGCGCTCGCGACGCGCCCCGAGGCTCTCCCCGAACGGCCCCGCGCCGCGGGCGTAGGGAGCACCACCATGCAGCCACACATCACCAGGGCACTACACGACTGGCACGCGGCCTGGACCGTCCATGAACGGGCGGCCCAGGCCGCGTTCGCCGCGGCGTTCCCCGCCCTGACCCCAGCCGAGAAGTGCCAGTGCTTCGGCCCCACCCTGCGCTGGAAGACACCCGGCGAGGGCTCCGGGAAGGTCTGCCTCGACGACCACGGGCGCGCCACGATCGACTTCGAGGACGTCCCCAAGGAAGTCCTCGGCACGGCCATGACGGAGTGCTGGGGCACCGACTGGTTCGACGAGGGACCCGCCGGCTTCGCCCAGGCCGAGCCCGGCGAATACTCCTACGAGGACGAGTCGACGTACGCCGAATACTGGATCAAGGTGCACCAGGACAGCACCTGCTCAGTCAGCATCGCCTACGTGAAGGTCGACGACATCGTGGCCATCCTCGACGAGCTGGAGACGGCGCTCGCCGCTCACCGCACCGGCTGACCCCGGCCGAGGTGACGTGACGCGGAGGCCCCGGCCGGCACCACGTCACGTCACCTCATCAGCCTGCGAGTCCGCCGCCCGCGTCGCTACCCTGACGTACGGGAGACACCTCGTCGGACCTCCTCCTTCGGGCCCTGCAGCAGCAGGGACGCAGCCCGCCCCCGACACGGGCTCACTGCGCGCGCCCGGGTCCCCGGCCGCGCCTCGTCCGCGCCCTGGAGGAGAACCGCCCATGCCCGATGTTCAGCACCTGGTCGTGCCCGTCGCCGAGGGCGGTGAGCTGATCTTCGCCCACGCCCGGGGAGACAGCGTGTGGGTGTGGATGCGCGCCCTCACCCGCCGCGTCGACGAGCACCCGCGGCGGCCGACGCCGCTGTACGGCGGCAGCCTCACCGACAAGGCGCCCCTGCACGACTTCCTCGCCGACTACCTGGACCAGGAGCAGCAGCACCACTCCGGTGTGCCGGTCGTCCCGGGCCGTGTCCACCACGTCCCGCCGCTGATCCGCCGCACGGACCTGGCCAGCCCGACCAGCAACCGCTTCTTCGCCGTCCGGGACCTGTCGCCGCTCCACACCAGCGTCCCGTGGACCGGCGCAGCGCCCGAGTTGCTGTTCAGCGCCGCCAGGAAGCCGTCGCCGCCCGTGCCCGACGGCCCGAAGCAGCGTTCGATCGGCTACTTCGCGACCGGCCTGCCGGAACTGCCGCCCGGCGCCGCCCCCGACCCGCTGTCGGAACAGATGCCGGTCGCTGCGATCCAGCGCGACATGGTCGAGCTGACCGTCGGATTCCTGGAGTGGCGGCACGGCGTGAACCCCAGGTGGCGTCAGGGGGAGTCCGTGTCGTGGCGGCATCGGGCGCGGCCCGCCACGTAGTTCTGGAACGCGACAACGCCCCCGCTGGATGCGGGGGCGTTGCACCGGGAGGAGTAGTGCCGGGCGGGCCCGGAACGAGCCGATCATGCCACGCAGCCCGAACGGCGGCTACGCACTTCGGCAGACCGAGACGGTAAGCGGGCCCATCCCTACGTTCCGCGCCATGACTTCAATCTCTGCCACGCCCTTGACCCGGTACGCCCGTCTTGCCGACCGCGCCCGCTCCGCGGTCGAGGACAACGTCGCCGCGGTGGTGAGCGAGCACGCCGGCCGCGAAGCCGTAGCGGTCCAGCTCGAGCAGCTCCGCGGCTACCCTGCTGCGCTCCGCCGTACGACTCTGTCCGCCCTCGGCGACTACGACGTGTTCGAGCTGATGCTCATGTCCCAGGTGCGGTACGGCACCCCGTACGCGCTCTGGCGCGACACCCCGTCCGGGTTCGCCGAGGACGTCCTCGGCGAGGCCCTGTTCGCGCAGCAGCGGGCCCTCCTCGACGCCACTGTGACCTCGCCCCGGGTCGCTGCGGCCATGTGCTTCGGCTCCGGCAAGAGCCACCAGGTGGCGCTCCTGGCTCTGTGGCACCGCGCGGTCCGCGCCAAGGACGAAGGCATGACGGTGGTCGTCGTGCCGCACAAGACGTCCTGCGAGGACCTGCACCAGATCCTGACCATGCTCTCCCAGGCGAACAAGGTGCCGTACGACCACCCGGCGGTTTATCTCACCGTGCCCAACGACTGGCGGGTCCTGGCCGGCATCCACTCGCCGGACACGATGATCGTCGTGTCGGACGCGGGCAACCTCCGCCCTGTGCAGGGCAAGGCCGTCGAGCAGATCCTCAGCTCATCGGTCCGGCTCGTCGCCGTCGGCACTCCGAACGAGGAACCGGGGACCTGGTTCGAGGACCTGGCGCAGCGCTCGTCCACCTACGCCATGCGCATGTCCCTCTTGGACCTGCCCAGCATCACGGGGGAGGCATGCGGGCAGTGCCGGGGCTGCCACGACCCCCGGCCGCACTCCCCGGCCCTGCACATGGCGGACGCCCAGTGGGCGCAGCGCAGCATTGCCCTGTACGGGTACGACCACCCCAAGATCACCGCCCGGTTCCCGTTCGAGACCGCCAGGAGCGAGCGATGACGCTCAAGCACATCTACGGTGGTGTGTCCGTCCACCACCGGCGGATCACGGGCGACGGGATCACGTGGAGGTCCTGGTCCACGGTCGGCCTGCCCGTCGAATTCTGCTTCTCGACGGTGACCCAGACCGCCGAAGTGTTCTACGGCCCGGCCGGCTCACGACCGCCGGGCCTGTGGCTGCGCGTGCTGCGCGCCGTGGCAAAGAGCAACGGCCGTACCACCGTGGCCTACTGCCCGGACCTGCCGCCCTACGTGGACGGGTTCGGGATGGCCGTACCGCGCTTCTCCGTCGCACTGACCTGGACCACCCGCCGCCACACCCGGACTGTCGCCGACCACTTCGCTCACCCCTGCCAGGCCTGCACCGCCGAGGGATGGCGGCCGGCGGACCCCGCGACGTAAGGCACAGCCACCGTCCACTGTCCCGACCTGGTCCCACGCGCTGCCCTGGGCAGCGACTCAGCCGCCCGGCGCGTGGGGCAGGACGGAGACCAGTGCCGTGGCACGACGCCGGACCGGGCCCACCCCAGTGGTGCGGGCCCTCGTCTACGACCGGGACGGCGGCGCCTGCGTGCGCTGCGCGTCCCGGCAGGACCTGACCATCCACCACCGGGTGAACCGGGGCATGGGCGGCGCCCGGGAGCCGTGGATCAACCAGGCGCACAACCTGCTGCTGACGTGCACCGTGTGCAACGGCTGGTTCGAGGACAACCCGCGGGAGTCGTACGAGGCCGGGTGGAAGGTCCGCCGGCCGCAGCTCCCCGCCGAGGTCGAGGTGCTGTACCCCGACGGCCGCCTGTACGTGCTCAGCCCGGACGGTGTCCGCGCCACGACCGTGGGAGCTGCCCGATGACCGCCCCCGGCAGGCTCTGGAGCCTAGCCCGGTGGGCGTGGGCCGCCTTCTACGCCCTCTCGCTGTGGCGAGCGCACGTCGGGCTCGTAGCCGCCTGCCTCGCAGCCGATCTGTGGATGTTCGGCCACTACGGCGTGCGGCGGGCCCGGTTCTTCGACGTCGGCCGGTTCACGGCGGGCGCGTGGCCCGTCATGGAGTGGGAGCGGCCCCTGATCTTCGCCATGGCGTTCCTGCGGCACGGACCCGGGCCTGACGCCCCGCGGTGCGGCCTCGAGGTCGTGGTGGGCCGGGTGAGCCTCGGCGTGTTCGCGCTGCTCCCGCGGGCCGAGTGGGCGGAGTTCAAGGCCAAGCAGAAGGAGAAGACGACCCGATGAAGTTTCGACGTCCCCGCGGGCACTGGACGCTGCCCCTCACGCACCACTGGTTCCTGGTGTCCAATCCTGTGAAGCACCGGTGGCGCGTGCACATCGGGCGGAACGTGGACGGGCGGACCCGCTCCGTCAAGGTCTGCGTGCTGGGCCGCCTGTTCGCCCTGCTCTCCGACCCGACACCGTGCGGCAGCCGCGCCGGCACGAGCTGGTTCAAGGACTTCGGGCGCTGGTCGGTCGGCGGATGGCGCACCGGCAGGACGGTGCCGGTCAGTTCCGGCTGGGCAACGGCCGGCAACAGCCGGGTCGGCGTGTACGTCACGGTCGCGTCCCGCACCTTCCTCCTCTTCGCGATGCTGACCCGGGCCGAGTACCGGGCGAACAAGAAGGCGGTACAGCAGTGAGAAAGCGCATCGTCGTCAGACGACGTCTGCGCCGGTCGCGAGGCCTGCGCCTGGGCCCGTGGATGCTGCTGTGCTCGCCGATCCCGCAGGGCCCCAAGCTGGGCTTCGGGCGGATCGCCGCCACGAACACCCCGCGCAAGCCGCTCCCCGGGCAGGCCGTGGCATGGGACGGGCAGGGCTGGGTCCTGATCGTCGCCGGCGTCTCGTTCTCGGTTCTCCGGTGCCGGCATGTGCGCCTCGAGTCGACTGCATGACAGCACACACCTGTCGCTGTACCATTCTCGGCAGCGCGACGGGATGGGGTTGCCCCAGCCGCCGCCAGGCGCACCACAGCGCCACCGCCGATACGGAGACGCCACCATGCCCAAGGCTGGCACCTACTCGACCCGCAGGATCGCAGTACCCGACTACGACGTCATCAAGCGCACCGCCGAGCAGGCCGTCAAGGACCAGCTCGGCGCCCTGGCACGCCCCGACGACCGCGTGGAGCGGGCCGCCGAGATCATCCGCCAGGCCGACGCCGAGATCGCTCTGCACGTCGACGACCGCAACGCTGCGACCGCCTCCCTGTGGTTCTACGAGCACACGCTGGGCCTGGCGCGAGCCCTCGGTGTCAACAAGAACGCGTACCGGGAGATCCTCGCGAAGGCGCTGACCGGCGACCCGAAGGGCGAGCTGCCCGGCGACCTGGACGCCGAAGGCCTGGCGAAGGTCGCCACCGCGGCCGGCGTTCCCCGGATCGAGGACGCCGGCGACAAACTGCCGGAGCTGGCGCGGATCGTCGCCGCGGCGCGCGCTCGCCGGACCGCCGCGGTGCCGTTCATGCAGGACGCCGCCCTGGCGCTGTCGGAGGAGCCGTACTCCTGGGACGGCGAGCGGATTGCGGCGCACGCCAACGTCGCGGTCAAACTGATCTGGCAGCACTGGGCAGCCGCCCGCCGGCGCCGCGAGCACTGACCTGCAGCGTTGTCCCACCTGAACCGGCCCCGAACCACCGGGGCCGGTTTTTCAGGCTCCGGTCACCGGGGCCTGAAAAACCGTCTTCCGGTGAACCGGGGCCCGGACACCCGGATCCCGGCGAACCGGGTCCCGGTAGAACAGGCCCCTTTAGTAACAAGATCACGCACTCCCATGAAGTAGCTTCCGATGCCCTCGCTTCGCTCAGGCATCGGCGGGGTGTCCGCCTCGAGGAGCTTCCCGCGATGATCACAAGCGGGCCGGCCGCCCGGCCGCGCTGCCGTTCTCGCGCGACCGGGCGCCTGCCGGGCCGTCACAGCTTGAGGTACGCCATGGCGGCCATGAACGCGGCCAGGCCGACGCCAAGAGCCGGGATCAGGTGCGGGCGAGCCACGGCGAGCGCCACGGCGAACACGGCGACCAGCACGGCTATGGCGGTGGTGTTGCGATCGTTGGACACGGGTCCCCTCCCAGGGAGCCCCCCGGTACCTCCGGGCGGCCAGCAGGACGACACCACGCCAGGGTCCAAGCCCCGCAAGTCGTCGTCCTCTGGCCGAAAGTGCCGACCAGGGAGGGGTCCTGCATTCACCGCCACCAGTGCCGCCGGGCGCCGGTGTCACAGAATCCGGCCGGCGGCGTTCCTCTCACCGTGACGACGAACATGCCCTCGCTGCCCGCGCTGTCCCGGAACTTCTACGAGGCCCGCCGGGAGGTCCTGGCCGCGGCCGGGGTCACGGCCACGCCCTGGTACCAACTTTCCGCCGAGGAGCGCCAGGTCGTCGACGCGGAAACCCGCATCATCATCGAGGCGCTGCGGCGTACGCAGGTCGAGCAGGAGGCCCGCGAAGCTGTCCTCGCCCGTCACCGCGCCCACCAGGGCCAGGAGCAGCCCGTCCCGGCCGCGGCTGCGGCATGACACTCTCCGGAGGCGCCCTCAGCCACGTGCACAGGCTGTTCTGGGACGAGCTGGGCATGTGCGCCTGCGGGGACCCGGACACGGCCCGGGTCCTCGTCCGTGACCTCCTCGCCCTGGCCCCGTTCCACGAGCACCCCCGCGCCGAAGTAGTCGCGCTCATCGGCACCGAGGGCGCGTTCCACCTGGTGCTGACCATGCTCGAGAACGTCGGCCTCATCGACCACGGGTTCACGCTCAACGGATCGTGGCTGACCGACAAGGGCCGGTGGTACCTGCAGGCGCTGCAGCAGATCGACGACTGGTCGGTGATCGACGCCGACGGCATCGGCTCCCCGGAGCACGAGTGCACCGACGCGTGCTGGACCGCGGCGGTTTCCGCCCAGCCACCGCTGTAACGAACTCCGGCGGCCGACGTACTACAGGGTGCGGCCGGCTCTCCTCCGTGGCGGAGCCGGACTGAGACTCCGACGCAGGACGCGGGACCGATGGCTGGTCACCGGGTCTGCGCCGGTTGGCCCGCGGTTTGGCCGGGGTCTGGGCATGGGCCCCGGCCAGACCGCGACACAAGCGCCCGGCGCGCTGCACCGTCCCGGTCATGTCCCGCACGCCGCCCCCGCCGCCCCCGCGCTCCCGCGTGGTCCCTCCGGCCCGTGAGCTGCGGAACGGACGTCAGCCCGGCGTCACCTCCCGCGACGCCGCGAACGTCGCCGACATCCTGCTCAGGGCGCCCGCCAGCGCCCGCCGCCACGCCTTCAAGCACGAGATCACCGGCCGGGAGCGCCCCCACGTCCTGCGGGAAGTCCAGCGGGCCACCGGCTCCCTGTACGGACTCTGGCACGACACCCCGTCCGGGTTCATCGAAGACGTGTTGGGGGAGTCCATCTGGAGCCGGCAGCGCGACATCGTCGACGCCGTCCCGTTCCACAAGCGGATCGCGGTCCCCGCCGGCTTCGGTGTCGGCAAGACCTGGATCGCGGGCCGCCTGGTCGCGTGGGCCGGGGCCGTGAACCCGCCCGGGACCATGGTCATCGTCACCACCGCGACCCGCTTCCGGCAGGTCCGCAACCAGCTCTGGCCACACATCCGCAAGACCGTCGCCCGCGCAGGCCTCCCCGGATACTGCGACACCACGCAGTGGAAGATCCCCGACGAGTGGGGCAACGACGTCATCGTCGCCTACGGCTTCACCGCCCCCGAGGGCGACGAGGCCGCCATGCAGGGCATCCACGGCACGCCCAAGCTCCTCATCGTCGTCGACGAGGCCGGAGGTATCGCCCGCGGCATCGGCAACGGCACGAACAACTTGCTGACCGGTGACGCCCGCATGCTGGCGATCGGCAACCCAGCGATGGATGACCCGCGGAGCTGGTTCGAGACCCTCTGCGAGGAAGGCGAAGACCCGGAGGAACCGTCGACGGTCACGATCCCCATCGCCACGTTCGACAGCCCCGCGATCACCAAGGAGCGCGTCCCCTACTGCAACGATTGCGCCACCGGAGTGCCGGCGCACTCGCTCGCGACGCACCTGCCCGACATGGACTGGGTCAACCGCACGGTCCGCGAGTACGGCGACGACCACCCGTACGTGATCGCGAAGGTCCACGCGCGGTTCCCCAAGGGCGGCGGCAACCTGGCCATCCCGACCACCTGGGTCGAGGACGCCCAGAACAACGACGACCCCACCGGTCCCGGCTGGCACCGCCTGTGCGACCTCGGCCTCGAGGGAGAGACCGCCACCCACACCGTGCGGGAAGGCTCCTGGATCCGCCTCGGCGTCGACGTCGCCGCTGACGGAGGCGATGAGTTCACCATCTACCGCGTCGTCGGCGACGCCGTCGAGCACCGCCACCACTCCAGCGGCGCCGACAACGCCAACCAGGTCAAGGTCGCCGAGAAGATCCTCGACGAGATCAAACAGGCGCAGCGCCTGGCCAAGGCGATCGGCTCCCACCACCCGGTGCGCGTCAAGATCGACAAGAACGGCATCGGCCACGGCGCGACGAGCATGCTCGAGGTATGGGGCGAGAACGGCACCCACAAGGCGCAGATCGTCGGCGTCATGGTGTCGGAGTCCCCGCTGCAGGACGACCCGGGCGCCATCATGCGGCCGTACCGCAAACGCGACGAGATGTGGCTCGCCACGCGCGCGCTGCTCCAGCCCGACCCGTCGACGGGCACCGGCCGGCTCCGCCTGCGCGTCGACCGCCACGCCGGCATCCAGCTCTCCACGCCGAAGCTGCTGTCGAACACCGGCGGCTACACCCAGATCGAGTCGAAGAAGGTCATGAAGGCCCGCGGCATGAAAAGCCCCGACCGCGCCGAAGCCGTGCTCCTGGCCCTGTACGAGCCCGAGCCGATCAACCCGCCGCGCCGCCGAGGCCTGCTGAACTAGCGCGCGTCCACCGACTGGACCAGGTCGCAACTCCCGCGCCCACTACATCACTTCCAACAGGTGTACACCCCGGGCCCGCAAAACGGCTGCAAAGCAGGCACACTCTAGGGCTATGAGTCCGTCCGCCCCCCTCCTGGCCGGCGCCCAAGCCGACCGCCCGACGCCCGCCGCGCTGACCGCCGTGCCCTCGCCCGCCACGGCCCTCACCGAGCTGGAGCGCGTCCTCGACGTGTTCCGCACGGTCAACCGCACCGCCAAGGACGTCGTCTCGGACTCCCGCCTGCAGCAGCTCGAATGGGTCGCCACGGAACTGGCCCTCGCCCTACCCCTCGGCCTCACCGAGACCGCCGGCGACTCCCTGGCCGAACTCCTCGCGCCCGCGGCCGTCGACGCCTACCTCCTCCTCGGCCGCGGCGGGCACCTGCGCAGCATGCCCACCGTCTCCACCGACCCCACCAGCGTCGCCGCGTCCGAGCGCATCCGGATCTACTGCCTCGAGGCGCTCGCCCGCCAGGCGAAGCTCCCGTTCGAGACGCCCGCCGTACCGCCGAGCACGCCCCGCCCGACGGTCTCCCCGCAGTTCGCCGAAATGATCACCAAATACCTGGAGGCCGAGGCCGGCAAGTGGCCGTCAGACCGCCGCCCCGACGCCATCGTGCGCGGCCTGGCCATGTGGAGCGTCATGCGCGACACCCTGCCCCGCCTGGGCGAGCTGGAGTCGATGCGCCTGTCCGACCTCGTCCTGACCGACGACACCCGCACGCTGCGCATCATCCGGCAGCCACAGGGCGGACTGCGCGGCCGGATGCCGGAGCCCGAGACCGTGCACCTCAGCGAGGACACCGCCACCCACCTGGCCGAGTGGCTCAAGCTCCGCAAGGTCCTGATCCCCCGCCTGGGCGGGGGCGTGCCCACCCACCTGTGGCTGTCGGTCTACCCCAACCCCGACTCCGGCGTCCCGATCCACCGCCGCGGCATCTCCCGCTGGTACAAGAAGATCGCCGACGCCATCCAGGTCCAGCAGGACGCCCAGGACGTCCCGGAGCACGAACTGGCCCCGACCCGCTGGGAGACGATGCGCCGCACGCTCCTCGCACAGCGCCAGGCAGCCCGAGAACGCGCCTGACGGCCGCCAGGGCGCTGATACCGTCCCCGCATGACCGTTGCCCACGCTCAGGCCCTGGCAGTGCCCCTCACGGCCGCCCAGCAGGACCAGGTGCAGCGCGCCGCAGCGACCGCCGGAAAGAGCGTCGAGGAGTTCATGCTCACCGCGGTCCTCGACGCCGCACAGGATCCGTTCCTCGCCGCCCTCGAGCAGGCCGTCGATACCCTCGTCGCCCGGGACACCGCCCCCATCCGGCACGACTACGCGGCCGACGACGCCCCGTAACGATCGAGTCCGCGTTCCGCACCAGGTCGGCAACGACCGCCGGACATGCCGCATTCGGCCATCAAAGTGCCCACGTGCAAACACTGATGGACTTCTTTCACCGGCACACCGCGTACGCGGACAAGGTCTTCGACCTGGTCAACGCCGGCATCATCGCGCTCATCACGTGGGGACTGACCAAGCGCGCCCAGATCCGCTCCGACCGTGAAGCAGAGAAGGCGCTCCTACGCGTCCAGGCCGATGCGCTGACGATCGCGGCCGGAGACCTGCAGGGAGCCGAAGCGGCCGGCTATCTCCTCTGGGATCGGCCGCTTGAGCAACTCCGGACCATCTTCCTGGCGGGCTTGATCGGGCAGGGACGGCTATTCGGGAAGGGCGGGAGATCCGATTGGCCTGGCATCGCGGCCGGCCTGAGTGATGCCGGAGAGTTCATCGGCAGGGAGCGCCTGGCCGGGAAACAGTTCGCGATGACGCTTCGTGAGCCCGTGATGCGCCTCGCTACAGCCGCTGCGCCCCTGGTACGGCACTCGGACACCGCGGTTGCCACCGCCGCCCAGAAAGTTGTCGCCGTAGCAATCGACACCAAGGACAAGAGGCGCAAGACGCGGATGGACGAGGCGCTCGAGGAGTTCAACCGAGCCGTTCGCAGGTACCTGGAGCCCAGCCCCACCTTGTGGGCCCGGATCCGTAGGCGCACCGAGACAGAGACATCCGCCTGATCACGGGAACACAGAAGGGCCCGATACCGACGGGGGGCAGTATCGGGCCCGCCGTTCACCGTAGCGCGGGAACGACTGTCCTGTGCCAACTACCCTCGCTCCGCTGCCGCGCCCTGAGTGTCAGTGGTGCCCCGTAGGCTCCGCCACATGGGTACCTCTGACAACGAGTACAGGGACTACGACCGTCGCGCCGGCGCCGTCCTGGTCAACCTCTACAACCACTCGAAGGCCGGTGGCGCACACGCCGGAGAAACGGTCACCGCGCCGTACCAGGATCTGCTGGACGCCGCGGAGGCCACATTCCGGTCGGGCATGGAGAGCGGCGACGTGGAGAAGGCCGTGCAGGGCTGGAACGAACTCACCGAGGTGACGGCCCACATCGCGCACGCCAACGCCCGAATCGGCACGCTCCTGTTGGCCACCGCTGTGAACTACCTGGAAGAGACCCCCGAGAACCTGATCGAGCAGGTGTACGTGGAGCTCGAGAAGAACCGCTCCTGACACACAGAAGTGAAACCCGAGGGGCCGCCATCCTGCGATGGCGGCCCCTTGCTGTGACGGTCGGCGGCACCTGCGGCAACTACGCGTCGGCATCCTTCGCATGAAGGGCGCGTTCAGCCGTACGTGCCTGCTCCTGCGCCTCGCGGAGCTGCTCCTTCACCGCGTCCAGCTCATTGCGCAGCTCGTCGACCCGGGTCTCCTGGCCCTCCAGCCGCTTGGTGGTGCGCTCCAGCTCGGACTGCAGGCCGGCACGGACCACCTCGGCCGCATCCTTCGCCGCGCTCACCATGGCCTCAGCGTCCCGGCGTGCCTGCCGCGCGGCCTCATCGGCGGCGCGGGCCCGCTCGTTGGCCTCCTCGGCCTTCGCCTGTGCCTCGTCGACCCGGGCCGCCGCGGACGTCTGCGCGTCCTCCAGCGTTCGGGTCATCTCCGCGACCTGGCGCTCCGCCTCGACCTGCGCCTGCGCTGCGCGGTCCTCGGCCGCCCGGACTTCCTCAGCCGTGAGCGCCCGGATCGCGGCGATCTCGTCGGCCGCGCCCTGGCGGGCAGCGTTGACGTGCACTTCAGTGTCCCGGTTGGCCTGCTCGACGCGCCGCGCGGCGTCCGCGCGCGCCTCCACCACGGAGGCCTGCGCCGCGGCAACCTGCATGTCGGCTGCGGAGGTGATCCGCTCGGTCTCGGCGGCAAACTCCGTGCGGGCGGCCTCCAGCTCCTCCAACATCTGCTCGGCGGCCTGGTCGGCGGCGTCCTTCTCGTTCTCGGCCGCTTCCTTCGCCTGATCTGCGGTGATCCGGCGAGTGCGTTCCTGGTCGGCGCGGGCTTCGGCCTGCGCGACCCGGGTGTGGGCTTCGCTCTCCACCGCCAGCACCTGGGCCTCGGCCGCCTCCGGGTCCGTGACGGTCTGCAGGAGACCGACGTAGCGCTCGAGGTCGGCGCGCAACCCGTCGACCTTGAGGATCACCTGTTCACGAACGTTGACCGCGTCGGCCGCGGAGGCAGTGACGGGCTTGTCGGGGACCAGCTCCTCCACGGCGCCGGCCTTGCCCGCGGACTCGGCCCGACGCTTGGCCCGCCAGGCGGTGCCGGCGTTGTGGTCGTCGCGGGCACAGTATTCCGGCGCCGGCCCCGGGGCAGAGGGGTCCTTCTTCGGCTCTCGCGGTTCCCCGCATCCAGGGAACTTGCACGTCACCTGTGCCGCGCTCGCCCCGGCCGGAGCTTCGGGGGTGGGATCGCTCATGAACTTCGCTCTCCTGGTCGCTGGGGAAGTTCGGTGCCCGAGTTGTACCACATGGATTCGATCCCATTGCATCGCATCACATCTCATCACTGTGATGAGTTGGGATGAGATGTGATGCGATGGGTTGTGCGGCATCCCCGGGACACAAAAACCGCCAGGGACGGTGTCCCTGGCGGGTGTTGGAGACGTCCAACATGGGAGGTCAGGGACGCGCTCCACGAGGGAGCGTCGTCCGTCGGCGGCGCGGCTGTGGAGCTGCGTCGTTCCGTTCGAGAGTCACCTCCTGGTCGTCGACGTCGCGGGCACCACCCGGCCGCGCCTCCAGCAACAGCACCTCCATGTAGACCCGGGCGCCCGGCCCCCGCTTGTTCGGCACCACCGCCACGTTGCCGACCACCACCTCGCCCGAGGCCTGCAGCGCCCGCTCCACCGCAGCCGCGGTCCGCTCCGCCTTGCCCGGGTCGGAGTCCATGAGCCGAATCTGCGACATCAGATCCCCACCTCCGCGGTCGTACGCCGGCGGCCCTGACCCAAGTCCGGTTTGCCGTGCCCGTCTTCGACCCAACGTGCCCGCTCCCACACCGGCTCGGTGCCCTCCGCGATCCGCTGCAGGAGCGCGGCCACGGTGTGGGCGTCGTCGACGGCGGACGCGCTGCGATCCCAGGCGATCGTCCGGATACCGGGCTCGTGGCCCCTGGGCTCGTCGGCGACGGTGGACCACTCATCGCGGGTCCAGGCGAACCAGTGCCGCCACAGGCGCGAGACGTAGGCCGCTTTCTCGCTGCTCTCGCGGTACGGGCTCAACCAGGAGTGGAGGTGGGCGCGTGCACTGCTCAGGTGCTCTCCAGGCGGCGTGACGAGCATGTGCGGGTAGCGGCTGACCGGCCCCATGTCGGTCTCGTGGACGATGCGCTGGCCATCGAGGAGAGCGTCGAGCCGGTCGAGTACGGCCCCACGCTCCACCGTGCCGTACGCCCCGGCCGGGCCCGCGTGCAGCAGCTCCTGGTCGTGGACACGGAGCACGGCGACGGTCTCCGGCTGCGCGTACTCGCCGGGGCCGCCCGCCACCACGACGAGCGCCGCGGCGGGACTGGTGACGATCTCGTGGGCGAACTGCTGGGCACTGGCGTGGTTGGCGTACAGCGCCGCGGCGTACGAGCAGGGCTCGCACCAGCGTCCCCGGCCCAGGGCGTAGTCCCGCTCCGTGCTGCAGCGGCGGCACACGTACTGCAGCGCGCGGGCACGGTCCAGGACCTCGCGCTGCGCCGGCGAGCACGCGCGCTTCTCCACCGCCTCGTCCAGCGGATACAGAGGCGCGTAGGAGTTCCCGTGGTACAGCACCTGCCCGACCGGCGCACCGCCCGGCTTACGTGCCGGGTCCAGGCCTGCGAGCTGCGTCTTGGTGAACAGACCGGCCGGCACGTCAGCCCAGTTGGTGTAGCGCGGCAGTCCAGGGAGCGGTGAAACGTAGGCAGGCACGACAACCTCCAACGGTGAAATCGACTCACCCATATTTAGCCCGCTCCCCGGCGGAAATTCAAGTTATTCAGAACCGCCGCAGGTCGGAATTTGCAGGCCATTAGAAGTGTGCGCGCGAGCCGGAATACTTCTAAGAACGTTCTTACAATTCTCCGGCCTCCGTCGCATCCGGCCGCAGCCAGGGCCCGAAATTTTCCAGCGCCTCCCGGACGATCCGCGGCACTGGAAAGACCTTGTCCACCAGGGCGTCCCGCAGCTCCTGGTCCTCGTCCGACAGATCTAGGCGAGCGAAGGTCAGCCCTCGGTCCTCGAGTTCGGCGAGCGGCCCCTCGCTGACCCGGTACGACGCGGCCCGCATCCTAAGTAGCAGGTCAGACGGCACATCGTAGGCACGCTTCACCAACGTGCCGACGTAGTTCCTGCTCGGCCATCGGCCCGACAGGCTCATGAACTCCTCCTCCCGAGTGGTCAGTGGCGGCCACGGGCCGGCGAGGTCCGGCTCGCTCAGCCGCTGCTCGACCGCGCGCGCCACCAGCACGCCAAGAGGCGGCCACAGCTCACGGCACTGACGCCGAGCCTCCAGCCGAGCATCGACGGGCCGCATTCCCTGGTCCGCCAATTCCCAGGCGCGCTCACTTGCCGCCCGAGAACCCTTCTTCCGGATTGCCGAAAGGCGCGCCGCATGCCTGGCGTCAATGAAAACCGCGTACCTAACTGTGTCCATTACTTACCTCAATTGTAAGAACGTTCTTTCAAATGTTTTGCCGAGGTTGGTGTGTCGTAGGCGAGTGAGAACATCATGCGCGCAGTGCCACAACGTCTCTTCCATCGGCGCTGCAAGAGATGAGAGGCGCACTCGTGGATCACCGCAAGGAATGCCCGCTCTACCCTGTGCACTGGCTCAGGCACGCGGTCGCTGCTGCAGGCCGCGCAACGCAGGACCCGCCAGAGCCGTTCGCCGACAAGGTCTCCGCAGAGGCACTCGTGGACGCCCTCGCGCACTTCGCAGAGTTGAGCGACTGGGAAAGCGTCACGCTGAAGGACATCGCTGTCCACGCCACGTTGATGGACACGCCCACCAATCGCGAGCGCTTCGCGGCGCAATGCCGCTGCCGTAAGGAGGAGTAGCAGTCTGGCTATGCCGGGAGCCCGTCGGAGGTACCGTCGTCGTCCTAGCCGGCGGCCTCCGAGGCTTCATCCAGATTCTCGGGTCCGGCTTGCGGATCTTCGCTGTGGTCGTTCATGAGGGGGCTGTCCTCTCGGGGGCGTACACGGGGATCTTGCTGAACGGGTCGTGCTTGGCGTCCTTGACGGGGCGGACATAGTCGCGGCGCGGGATGGGCGAGCCCTTGGCCCAGCGTCCGGCCTCCTCGAGTTCCTGGTCCGTGGCTTCGGCTTGGGCAAGGTCGGTGGCGCCGCCGGCACGCAGACCGTGGGACGTCACCGGCTGCCCGTTGGTGACCAGCCCGGCCGCTGCGAACCAATGCTTCACCCGCTCGTTGACGACGTGGCCGCGCAGGTAGTCCTCGCGATTGGTAGCCCGAGTGCGTGGCGCGAGCTTCCCGTTTTTCAGCAGGTGCCGGAACAGAGGACCGGTGGTAACGCCTTGTGCCGCGAGATGGGCGAGCCAACGTCGCATCCTGGGAACCAGGTTGAGGTCCGGCCGGTCGTGGAGCGTGATCGTCTGCTCCTCGGTCTTGTGCGTCTTGTCCGCGACCAGCCACACCACGATTCGGTCGTCGAGGACCTTGATGTCCTCGATGTCGAGGTCGACGTCTTCGATGCTTCGCCCGAGGAAGCGATAGCCGAACGCGAACATAGCGGCGTCGCGGATGCCGATCGCCCGGCCGTCTTCCTCGGCCTTGAGCATCATCGGCACCAGGTACGGCATGGTGAT
Source organism: Streptomyces sp. NPDC088732 (assembly GCF_044751205.1). NCBI lineage: Bacteria > Bacillati > Actinomycetota > Actinomycetes > Kitasatosporales > Streptomycetaceae > Streptomyces > Streptomyces sp. NPDC088732. The sequence continues at coordinate 99,269 of NZ_JBIVLI010000025.1, read as the reverse complement.
GGGGAACGCCTGCTTCCTCCGACTGGCCCGCTTGTTCTTCCGCCGGTAAGCCGCGAGGAGCTGCAGGTACAGGCTGTTGTCCGGCTGCTTGCCCGCAGGCATCGACGTCCGGATCAGGCTCATGTAGTTCCGGATCGTCGACACCTTGAGGTTGCGGTCCATCAGGTGTTGGCCGTACTCCGTGAACGTCGCTGTCGTGCACGGTTTGGCCACCCGCCCGTGCTTCGCACACCAAGCCTCGAATAGGCGCATGGCGGTCTTCCTGGGCGGGGACTCATCGCCACTGCTCTCCTTGAGCGCCGCGGCGGTCTTCTCCGATACGTACAGGTCTCGGTCGGTGTACCTCGGGCCCTGGTCAGCCTCGGTCGGAAGGGCCTGCCCGGGGCGCAGCACGGTGTGCTGGTCGACGAGCGGGCGCCCAGCCGGCATGGGGGCAGTAGGCGCCAGTTCGCCGTCATCGACAAGCTCGGCGTCGACGACCTCGTCGTCGTCCGGGGTCATCACCGCCTTGCTGCTGCTCATGCCGGGGCAGCTTCCTTCTTGGCGGCCCTGTCGAACGACTGCCGGTAGATGTCGAGCAGCATGCCGACCCTAAAGATCAGCTCGTCCGGTGTGGTGTTGGGCGGCATCTGGCCTTCGGTGAGCTGCCTTGCCTGATGCAGGATGGAGCCCAAATTGGGCTGTGTCTTGCTGTAGAGCAGCACGGAAGCGTTCTTGTTCCGGGGAATGCTCGTCGGGAAGTGGCCGACGTCGTGAGCGGCCAGTTCCCTCTCGATTCCCTCGACGATGCGCGCGCCTGCAGCACGCGCGCCGGCCAGGGCGAGCAGCTCGCTGACGTTCCACACGACGTATCCGCCGGAGACACTCAGCATCTCGGGAAGGTTGTCCCATGCGGTTGCGGTCATCGCTCTACTCCTGGGTCGACGGGGGAGGGTTTGGTAAGTGGCACGAATTTGAGGCCGCAGGAGAAGCAGACGCCTACGTCCTCGAGCCGGTCGCTGGCAGTGGCAGCGCCGAGCACGACCACCTTTGCGTAGTCTCGCGACTCATCTCTGCAGATGGGGCAGTCGTCCAGCCCACCGTTATCCACGCCCAGAACGTCGATCAGGTAGTGGGTTGCCAGCTCTGTCGGGGCGTCCCATTTGGCGTTGCAGAACCGACAGCGAAGGTCTGGCTCTCCGACCACTATGGCCATCTGCCTACACGCCGGACAGTGCACCGTGCGGTCGGCGAACTCTCCGACCTCAGCGGCCACGCCATGCATGCGGTCCTTGACGAGGGATTCGATGCGACCGAGGCGTTCCCGGATGCTGTGCATGGTCTGGTCATACTCTTCGCCGAACTGGCTTGAGGCCTCTCGGTCATAAACGAAGCGCTCAATGAAGTCCAGAAGGAAGTTGAGCACGTCGATGGCCTGGCCCTCGATCGCGTACGCCGTGTCCCTATGCCCATAGTGGGTGAAAGCGTTCCTCGTTTTGCCAAGCTTGGTGATGGCTTGGCGGTCAGCCTCGCGGAGGTCGATCCCGGCGATGCCGCTGAGGCGTTCGATGGTCCCGTCCAGGGTCGCGCTGGAAAAGCCGCCGGTGTCAAAGGCCGCTTTAGTCGCCTTCGCCGGGTTGGCAAAGACCAAGCTCCAATGCACTCGAGCAAGCCGAGCCTTAAGCAGCACCTCAGTGGCCGCGTGCAGATGCAGCACTGCGTACTTGAGGTCTCGGTCTCCTGGTGGCGTGTCCTGCGTTAGGTGCGTCACCGCGCTGAGGAGGTAGTCCATCCCGTTACGCACAGGACGAAATTCGACCTCGGGTCGACGTCCCGTCTCCGGCCCGTACGCTGAAGCGTGTCCCTGACGTCCAGCGGGCATCCCCTCTTTCATCGTTCGTCTCCGCTCAGGTCGGCGGTGCCGAACGGGTCGAGGCGCTTGGTCACTGCGATCCAGCTCCCGTCGCGCCGCTGGTACTCCTTGTTCGCGGTCACGTGCCAGCGCACGGGCTTGTCCTGGCCGGCGACGAGGACCATCAGGTACTGGCCCGACGTGTCGACGATCTCGCCCTCCAGGCCGTCGCTGCGGATGTGCCCGCCGATTGCCACGCGCACGCCGTGGCGTTCCTCGAGTGTGTAGTAGCTGCGGATGCGCTCGAGGTCGGCCGTCCGGCGCTGCTGCTCCCAGTACTCGTCTTCCATGCGGTCCTCGCTGATCGGGGGGCTGTCGAAGGCCGTGATGAGGGCCTGGCCGGGCGCTTCCGGGTTCTCGCCTTCCTGGCACAGCGTCTCGGACCAAGCTCGGAGGTCGGTAAGGCTGTCGTGCATCAGGCGGAGGCCTTCCGGTTGACGAGGACGGGGCCGAAGCCGAGCCAGGTGGGGGCGAGGGTGCGCGGGGTTTGCCCGGTCATCGTGGCAGCGGTCCGGATGATGCGGCGGATTCCCTCACGGCGGTCCTCCGGGCTGCGCTCCCCGGCCTGGACGTCGGCGAGAACGGGACGCAGGGCGTAGGCCTGGACGCGGATACGGCCACGCTCGGAGTGCGCGGCATGACGGTCGCCGATGTGCAGCCAGTCCGACGCGTCCAGCCCTGCACCGAGGGCGAGTTGATCGATGCGGTCGCCGAGTGGCTGACCGCCAGCGGTCCAGGCGTACCAGATCCGGGCGCCGCCGTCGGCGCGGTGGAACACGATCCACAGGAACGTCTCGGGCGGATGGTCGTCCAGGAGGCTGTCGACGACGGCCCGCTGCACGGGGGTGGGGTCGCTGCTCGGGGCGACGATGAGCGGCGCATCGAGAGTGCTCGTCCCGGTCACGGTCGCGACTCCGACGACTTGCGCGGCAACTCTTCGCATGACGGCATGTACTCCCCCTGGGGCGTCGGTTGGTGACGGGCACTAGATTACCGACAACAATCACAGTTGTTGTCGGCTACCGCTGGTAACATCGGTACAGTCTTTTTCGAGGGCGGAGAGCACCGCCCGACACCCGAAGCGAAGGGACCGCCCCATGGGCTTTGTGAGCCGCATGGCCGCCGAGGCTCTGGACACCGCAGCCTTGAAGCTCCACACCCGCGGCACGGAAGTTGCGGGCAAGGTCGGGGGCTTCGTCGGGGACGTCGTCGCGAACGCAACCCTCTCGCCCCTGCGCAACCGCATCGACGAGGACTGCACCAACTGCGCCAAGGGGCTCTGCAAGAAGTACTGATCTTCCTCGCCCCGCCCGTCACCCGGCCGGCGGGGCGGTCGTCGTTCCCCACCCAGGACTCGGAAGGACCAGACACATGGCACGGAAGTGGGCCCTCACGGCGGAGAGCCGCACGGGCGACAGGGTCAACGTCATCACCGGCGAGCCCAAGGACACCGTCACCGTCTACGACGAGGCCGACCTCAACCGCCGCGTCGCGGCGGCCGAGACGGATCCGCGCAACCTCGACGTCACCGTTCGCGAGATCCACTGATGGCCGCCGGGGACGAGGCGACACAGGAGGCCGGCCGCGCCCTGGCCGATGCTGCCGCCGCCATCAGGGAGCACGGACCGCTCAGCCCGCAGGCCACCCAGGCGCTCCGGGCCGGAGCGTTCACCGAGATCAACGCCCGCGCTGCAGGCGCCACCTCGGCGGACATCGCCGACGCCATCACCAACGCCCAGAGCTGACGTTTGCCTGTCCTCGTCCGGCGCAGCACGGCCGGGCGGGGGCAGGGAGCCGGAGCAGTGAAGGCCCCCCGCGACACCCCCGGCGGAGAGCACCGCCGGATCCCACCCGAAGGAAGGACACCGCCATGGCGGACCAGCCGCGTTCCCGGAAGACCACTGCTGCCCTGGTCGCGCTCGGTCTGCTGACCGTGGCGTTCCCCGGCATCATGCTGCCGCTGGTCGGCGCCCTCGTCGCCACGGTCGTCGCGGTGGTGGGCTGGGTCATCGGGAACTTCTCCCTCGCGTGCGCCCTCGCAGCCGGTGCCCTCCTGGCCTACGCCTTCCCCATGACCCTTCGGCGTGTGGGGCGTTGGCTATCCCGGGCGTGGGTCGCTTCGGTCACTGCGGTGTTCCCGAAGGCCATCTGACAGCGGGCCGTTCGATCCGTTCGATTCTTCGCCCAGAACGATTCTCCGCTCAACCGACACGACAGGACTACCCGTGCCCGAGACCACAGCCCCCCGTGCAGAAGCCTCCTCTTCTGACCGCGGCCCCAGCGTGACGGTCCCCGTCGACGCCCTGCTCCGATCAACAGTCCTCGACGCTGCTCAACCTCTGGCCTCTGCCCTGGCCGCTCTGTACGGCAGCCCGTTGTGGGCGAAGGCCTCGGACGGGACGAGCATCACCTACTCCGACGGAGGCGTGAAGGTCGTTGCGCCCAAGCACCTCCCGGACGACCAGCGAGAGACCGTCTACGGGCACTTCATCGACGCATTCCAGGCCGCTGGCTGGGGGTTCTCGACCAGACTGAACAGCACCCTGACCTACCGGGTCAGCGTGAGCTTCAACCACCCGACCCTCCTCACCCGCTGACCACACCGCCCCTCGCCGCACGTAGGAGAACCGCGATGTCCGAAGCCCAGTTCGCCGTGATCGTGACCCGCCCCGGCCATGACACCGTCCGCATCGGCCCCTTCGACTTCCGGCACCAGGCCGAGCACGCCACCTGGGACTTCCGGAGCCAGCTCCGCAACACCACCCACCCGGACGGCACCACGATCGACTTCGGCCCGTACGACGAGTCGCTGCCGCACACCTCCCGCACCCCGCGGGACGCCATGGAGTTGGCGCTGCTGATGGACAGCGAGCCCGACGGGGACGGGACCGGCTCGAACTTCCCGGACCTCTTCTCCCGGCTCCACGCGGAGGCCGGCTACGAGGAGGCCGCCCGCCTGTGGAAGAACGCCTGCTCGCTGTACGACTCGTTGCAGGCGGAGGACGTCGAGGTCTGACCGCCAGGACAGGACCGTAAGGCGCCCGATGTGGCGCTATCTCCGGCGGAGAGCACCGCTGGGACTCACCCGAATGGAAGGAACGCCATGCAATCTCGCACGTCCACTGTCCTGGGCACGGTCGCGGCAGGCCTGCTGCTGGCCGGCTGCGCGCACTACCCGGTGGGCCCGTCTGGGAAGGTCGTCGACAAGGACAAGGACTATGTCACCGTCGGGAAGGTCACGAAGACCGAGTATTACCTGACCGTGCGGAAGGCGGACGGCACCGAGCAGCAGTTCCGGGTGGCCAGCAACCACTACGACCGGTGCTTCCGGAACTCGACCTACCCGGCGTGCACCGCGCGCAAGGACCGCGGCTGATGGTGCGCATCACCGCGGCGGAGTACAAGGCGCTGCTGGCCCGTCGGTCGGGGGCGACTGCTTCCCGGCCGGCCGCGGCCGTGAAGCCGAAGAAGGCCCGGGTGCAGGCGCACCCGGGCCTCCCGTCCGTCCCTGAGCCGCCCGACGTGGAGCAGCTCCTCGTCGGCCTGGCCGGCGTCGGCCGTACCTGGACGCTCCTCATGCCGTACCGCGTGGAGCTGCTGACCAGCAACCAGCGCCTGCACCACATGGCCGTGCACCGGCTGCGGTCGGCGCTCCGTGAGGACGCGGCCAAGGTGGCAACGGCGATGCGGCTGCCCCGGCTGGAGCGCGCGGCCGTCTTCTACGTGCTGCACCCACGCCCGGTGAACCGCAAGCGCGACCCGGGCAACTGGGCCCCGACCGCGAAGGCTTACGTCGACGGCTTGGTCACGGACGGCAAGCTGCTGCCGGACGACAGCCACGAGCACCTGCTGGGTCCGAACCCCGTCATGGGGTCGCCCGTCACGACCGGCTACGCCCGCATGACGATGGTCATCGCCGAACTCACCTAACCCTGTGACCTGCAACGACGGCGCAGGTGTAACAGAAATCGAGTTTCGACGTACTGGAGATGGGGGCTCGGTGCCCTCACGACAAAACTGCGCTAGGAGATGCCCCTCCGTGAGCACCATCAACCTGCAGGTCTACGAGCCTGACGGGACGCCCGTCCCTCCGACCGTCAGCCGCGACTGGATCGTGCGGCAGACCCTGGCCGCGTTCGAGCGCGGCAACCACTACGTCGGCCCGGACGCGCTGGACATCCACCTGGCCGACATCGTCGACCAGGCCGCCTGCTCCCTCCTGCGGGACCAGTGGAAGGACGACTTCCCGGTCGCGGCGTACGGCGCCCTGCTGCAGACCATTGCCGCGTTGCGCGCAGTCCTCGGCTACGCGCCATCCCCGACGGCCGTCGACGTCAACGACTGGGCGCGCAGCATCCGCGACGCCTCGAAGGAAGCGGTCGCCGGCCAGCCCGCGGACATCCACGAAGTGCAGATCACCGAGGGCCCACACCGTGGCGTCGTCCTGGCGCTGTGGGGGCCGAAGACGGCGACCCCCGCATCCCTGGCCGGCCCGCAGCTCACGCTGGAACTGCCGATCGTGCGCGGATCCAGCGACAACCTCGAGTTCGGCACCGCCTACTACGTGCGGGCGAAGCGTCCGCCGCACCCCGAGAGCCCTCAGCTGTGGCGATACACGCTCGACCGCGTCCGGGAAGCGCCAGCGGAGGGCATGCGCCCGCACATCCCCGTCCCAGGTACCGAGGAGAGCCAGAAGTGACGACGATGACCACGGGGACGCGCGTTGTGGCTGTCTGCGCCGCGGACAAGGCCGTCGTCCTCTTGTACGGCCGCGGCGTGTACGCCGGCGACTTCCCGAGGCCAGGCTCCGGCAACTGGAGCGTCGAGGACCGCGCCCTGGCGGAAGCCACCATCCGGGAGAGCGACGCCGCCGGCCGGACCCTGGAGGCGACGCGCGAGATCAACGCTCAACTCGTCGCCAGAGGCGAGTCAACGCAGGCTGACGCGGACGCACGGATAGCCAACGCCGAAGTCCACTTCGCGAAGTCGATTGCCGAGCGCGCCGAGGACCTCCTGAGGGGCATGGACCTCAACCCGCGCATCGACCTCGACGCTGGCGGCAGTGTGTGGGGCTGCGAGTGCTGGTGGATGCCTGAGGAGGAGTTCGAGGCCTTCGTACAGGGCCGGACGATCGAGCCGGTGCCGTTTCCACGACGGGCCGGTGAGTGATGGCAACGCTGTCCCCTGTCCGACCGTCGCAGGCCGCGGACGCCGCCCTCGACATGACCTGGGAGACACACCGCCGGTTCCGGCACGGCGCGTTCTCCAAGGCCTGCCCGACCTGTCGGGTTGAGGCCGGGGAGCTGTGCCAGGCCCGCCGTAGCGTGTGCCCGGCCCGCAGGGACGCGTACCGCCAGGAGCAGCAGGCGACCGCCCTGGTCCCCCTCCTCGTGGGGCGTGCCCGATGAGGAGGGGGACCGATAACCCGGCGGGTCTGGTCTACGTCCGGCTGCGGCCGGACGTTGCGGAGGACCTGGTGCTGTCCGTCGGGTTCCCCGTCTTCCCGCCGCCGCTCCCGGGCTGGTCCGTGCGCGTGCGCCGCCAGGTGCCGTGCCCGGCCTGCGGCATGGGGCTTCTCGCCAACACGTGGTCGCTGGGTTCAGGGGCCGCCGTCGTGGGCTCAAGCTGTTTCCGGCACGCGTTCGTCACCCCGCTGCCGGCGTTTCTGCGGCCGGAGGTGGGAAGTTGAGCGCGCTCGCTGTCGAGGCCGCGGCCGTTCCCCCACTGTGGGCCGGCCGGTTGGTGGTGCGCGCCCCCGGCCGCCGGATGCTGCACGTTGCCGTCGAGGGGGCCGTGGCACCCGCGCTGGCTGCGTTCACCGTGCCCCTGGAGTGCTGCCAGGACGTCGAGCGCGCTCCGGGGGTTCGGCCCTGGGACGGGCCCGTGGACGAGGCGAGCATCTGCCCGCCCTGCCTGCGGTCGCTCCGGGGCGAGCCAGAGCCCGAACCGCCCAAGCTCGTTCCCGCCGGCGTTGCCGAGACGCTGCCGGAGCCCGAGGAGGCGCCGGACTCCCGCGGCCGACGGTTGCGGGCGGTCCCGGACCTGCCGACGTACACCCCGGCCGTTCTGCCCGCCTGGCACCGCGGCCGTCCGATCACCTGGTCGCCGTGGAAGAAGGCCCCGGTCATCATCCACCTCTCGGCCCCGTGCGAGTGGTGCGGGGACCTGGGCCCCTGCGAGATGGCCGGAGGTCACCAGGGACACGTGAAGTCCCGCACGGACCCCCTGCGCCGGTACGTCGCCTACCGCTGCCCGCACTGCCAAGAGATGACCGCGTACGAGCAGGTCGGCACGGACCTCAAGGAGATCGCCCACCACAAGTCGCGTGCCCCCAAGGGCAGCGGGAGGAACCGATGACCGACCAGTCCCCACGGCACCCGGTAACCGTCACCTTCGACGTCTCCAAGCCGGTCTGCGTCACCGACCTGGCCACACTCGCCACCGTCGCGCAGGAACTCGCCCACCGCCTTGATGCGGGCACCCTCTTCCTCGGCCAGCAGGTCGTCGACGCGGGCGACCGGTTCACGTTCACCCTCACCGGCACCATCCCGCCTGCACCGGACGAGGACGACCCGTTGACGTACGACATCGGCGTCGCCGAGCACGCCGAGCCCATCGCCCATCACCGCGTCTGACCCACCAGCACCACGAAGGACAGCACCAATGCCCACCTGCACCGCACCCGAGCCCACGACGGACCCCCTCGACCAGATCCTCCACGACGAGATCGCGCTCGTCGTGTGCGGCCGGCGTGAGGGCAAGATGCGCTCCTGCGCACGCTGCGACATCAAAGCCCGAAGCCTCATACAGAGCGCCCAGGCCGACCGGCCCAAGCGCACACAGCGGATCGCGTCGATGATCTGCGGCTCCGAAGTCGGTGGCGCCTGCGACGCCTGCAACGCCAAGGCCAAGGAAATCCTGCAGCTTCTCGGGCTGGAGACCGCATGAACGACAACGACCCCGAGAACCGTTACGGGGTTCCCGACGAGGTCCGCGGCCTGCTCAGTCCCGACGATGTCCGCGAAGTGCTGATCGGCGAGGTCTCCGGACAGGCCCTGCACAAGCGCCTGTCCGGAGAGACGGGAGCGCACGTCATCATGGGAGCGCTCAGCGATACAGCCATCCAGGCCGTGATCGTCCCGCCGCCGCCGACCATCTCCATCCGCGGGACCGACGGCCAACCGCTCATCAGCGTCCATCCCGACGGCCGTCACGAGTTCGGGGAGAACTACGAGCCCGACGACGCGGCCAAAGGGTTCTGGGAGGCCGTAGAGCGCTTCGCACCATCCCCGATGGTCTGGCAGTTCGGCGCACCCCTCACAGCCACCATCAACGCCGAGCTGGCCCGCGGCGAGGCCGCCGACAAGCTGCTCCACAACACGCAGCGCGTCCACGAGGCGGTGCACGCCGCACTCGGCGAGACCCGGCACTGCCCGATGTGCGACCACGCCGCGGAGGCCCGCGCGCTCCTGGAACGGAAGACGCTGTGACCGGCCCCACCGTGCGGACCATCGCCATGAAGGTGGCCCTGCCGGCAGACCTCGCCCGCGAGTGGTTCGGCGTCGACCCGCCCCCGGCCCGACCCGAGCCACTCCCGCCACGCGTGCGGCAACTGATAGCCGCCGCCCGCCCGTTGCTCTCTACACCCCCACCGGCCACACCGGTACAGTGATCGCATAACTGAACAGCCCCTCGGCGGAGAGCACCGCCGGGACCAACCCGAACGAAGGAACCACGGATGCCCTCGCGTACTCCGGCCGCTCCCTGCCGCCGTCTCCCCACGCCCGCCTCGGCGAGGTGAGGTGACGTGACCACAGCAGGATTCACGCCGCCTCGTCACGTCACCTCACCCATCACCAAGACCCCCTCCAAGGGGCGCGCGCTCCGCGCCGCCTCCAGCGTCGGGAACGCGTCGGTCGCCGTGGGCAAGGCCGTATGCCGGGTGTGCGGCCGGCTGCGCTACGAGTTGGCCCCGGCCGCGGCCACGTTCGGGCTCACCTCGCTGTCCTGGCTCCACCACGCCGCCGGCGTCTCGCTGCTCGAGCACGGCGTGTACGGCCTGGCAACCCTCGCGGCCAGTGGCCTGACGTTGGCCGGGCTGAAATTCAAGAGCAAGGCCGCCACCCACCTGGGCATCGGCGGTGCCGTCATGGCCGTCGACACGTGGATCGGCGCCTGGAACGGCCCGTCCATGCCCTCCCTCATCACGGGCGGAGTCGTCCTCATCGGCTCGTACGCGGTCTACGTGCCGTGGCTGGTCAAGGCCCGGCACGAGCGGATCGCCCTGCAGCTCAAGGCCGCGAAGACCGGCGCCATGCCCGAGGGCCTGGGCGTCAACGTCACCCAGGCCGGCGTGACGGGCGACACCAAGGAGGAGACCGCGCTGCGCCGCGGCCTGGTCGCCCTCGGCATCCCCGCACAGGACGTCTCGCAGATCGTGTTCACCGACACCGGCTGGCACGCCCTGGTGACACTGCCGGCCGGGAAGAACACGAGCGCGGAGGCCGTCATCGCCCGGCAGACGCAGCTCGAGGCGAACATGGGCATCGTCGGCACCCTGCGGCTGTCCGTCGGTGCGCAGGCCAACCACCTGATCGTGCGGGTGCAGACCCGCGACCCGCTGGCGGAGACGATCCCGTGGCCCGGTCCGGCCATCACGTCGTGCGCGGAGTGGCTCCCCCTCGGCATGAACCCCGACGGCACCGTGTTCGGGTACGACCCGCTGTACAACCACGTCCTGGTGGCGGGCGCGACGGACAACGGGAAGTCCGGTGTTCTGAACGTCATCCTCGGCAACCTCGCGGCCTGCAAGGATGCGGCGCTGCTCCTCGTCGACATGAAGCCCGGCGCGGTGGAGCTTGGCTCCTGGTCGTCGTGCGCGCGCGCCCTGGCGGACACCCCGGACAAGGCCGCGGCCCTGTTCGACTACGTCCGGCGGGAGATCAAGGAGCGAGGCGAGCTGATGTCGCAGTGGCGCCGTGAGACCGGCGTCCCGGTCCGCAAGTGGGACCCGACCAAGCACGGTCGCCCCGCGCTGTTCATCGTGATCGACGAGCTTGCGGAGCTGATCCGTCGCGCCCCGGAACTGGCCAAGGAACTGGAGTCGCTGAAGCAGATCGCCCGATTCTGCGCGGTCCAGTTCATCGAGGCGACGCAGTCCCCGTCGGCAAGGGTGTTCGGCGACTCCACCGACGCGCGTCAGCAGTACCAGGTGCGCATCGGCCTGGGCGTGACCGAGTCCGTGGCCACGAACCTCATCCTCGGCGCGGGCGCGCACGGTGAGGGATGGCGTCTCACCGACCTGGACATGCCGGGGAAGCTGATGATCGCCTCCCGCGACAAGGACCACCAGAAGCCGATGGAGCGGCGCGGCTACTACCCGTCCGACGCGGACATCGCTGCGACCGTTGCCCGGTACGGCGGGGTCAGCGCGGACGGCGTGCTCATTGAGCCGTCCGCGCCCGTCGACGACCCGGGCCCGCGCGGTGGCGGCCCCGGCGGCGGCACGCCCGTGCCCGTCCCGGACGCGCCCGCCGCCCGGCCGGTGCTGCTGCGCGCTGTACCGACGTACCCCGACGGCTCCCGCATCCCGGACAACCGGCTGGAGCTGTGGGAGGCGCTTCGAGAGGCGGGGGCCGAGGGCCTGACGCTGCAGGAGGCCGTCGCGCAGGGCATCGCCGGGCACCGCACGAGCGTGCAGGGCCCGGTCTCGCAGTGGGTCGCGCAGGGCTGGGTCGACGACTCCGGCAAGCGCGGCCAGGCCAAGACCTACGTGCTGACCGCGACCGCCCACATCCCCGTCCCCGCCACCACAACCGCCACCGAGGAGGACGCATGTCCGGCCAGCCTGTGACCCCGACCCGCGTGTTCCCGGCCGCGGGGCACGTCCCGTACGTCGACGACGTGAACGACCCGATCGTCCATGTCCCGGACCCCTACAACCCGAACCTGTTCATTTCGGTGCGCAGGTCCTCGCTCATGCCGACCGCCCCGACGCCGCCGCGCGAGCCGCAGCCCCTCATCGACCCCCTCGCCGCCCGCATGCTCGGCGGAGGCGTCGGGGCCGGGGCCGCGGGCTGGGGCGCCGGGCAGCTCCTCATCGGTGCCAGCCAGCTCGTCAGCGCGGTCGCCGGCGCGGGCAGCGCGGTCTTCGCGATTGCGCTACTGCTGCTCGTCGCCAAGCTCGCGCCCTCGATCGGCAGCGGGAAGCAGGGGAAGACCGTCAACATCACGAACCACAACCGGCTGTGGGGCAGGTCCTCCACCCGAGCGTGACCGTGACATGCGAGAGGGGCCCCAACCGGTCGGCTGGGGCCCCTCTCGCATGTCCGGCAGGGCATCCAGGTGATAGGGCCCTCCCCCGGTCAGGGAGAGGGCCCCAGGCCCGGCTAGCGGTGCGTCATCCACCACACGAGGAGGACCAGGGCGTAGTCCCCCGCGCGGTGAGAAGCGCCGGTAAAAGCGGCCCGGATCATGTCCTCGCGGTGCTTCTGTACGCGCTTGCGAATGCGGGACGACTGCCTGCGCAGCCATTCCTGCAGCCGGTATTGCAGCAGCGTCCAAAGGTTGCGCACGTGCAACCGTGTGCGCTTATATTGCTCGAAGTTCACTGATTGTCACTCTCCTAGGAGATCGGATCGGTGGGCAGAGACGAAGGAAGGTCTGGTCAGGTCAACCGGTCGCGAGCCGGCTGACTGGGCCTTTCTTCGTGAAGCATGAGCCTAGGCGATGACCAGGCCCGTTACGGCATCTGATGGCTGTTCACCATCGACGCAGTGAAGCAGGGTTGGCGGCCCCTTTCTTTACTCGCCACCTCCAAACGACCTGGGTAAATCCGAGGTCACGCACCTCTCCGCGAACGCGTTTAGAGCAGTTCTCTGGGGCCTGTGACTCTTCTCACGTCCCACGGCAAAAGCCCTGAGAAAAACACTGGGCGCTACGGTTTGGCCATGGATAACCAGGTGCCTTACGTAGGCGGCCCCTTCGACGGCGGCCACACCGCCGACACGTTCATCGACAGCGTCGAGATCCGCCGAGGCGGGAGCAACGAGTCCGGCCGGTACGTTCTCAGCACAGACACAGACGGCTCACAGGCTTACAACTGGGAGCCCTCCCAGTAGGCTCGCCCAGCGCCCAACATTGGCGGGTGCATGGGGATTTGGGGCGGGGAGCCATGACAACGACGACACGACGGACATCACTTGCGTTCCACTGGATCAGCGAGGACCCAACCGGACACCAGACGACAGCCCCGTGGCTGATCCTGGGGGATGACGGCCTGCAGGACACGCCGCCGGCCCGGTACTGGCCCAGGGCCGTGCGCGCGGCCGGCATCAACCCCAGCTCGGACGACCTGGTGTACCAGCCGAAGCGCGCGCGTGCCGTCCTTGGCGAGAACACGGTCACCGTGCACCTGAACGACGTGCGGACGACCGCCGCGGTGCCGGCCGAATGGTCCAAGCTCGTCCTGGAGCAGCTCCGCGTCATCCTGGTCGTGGCCTACGAGCCGCTCTCCAAGAGCACACCGATCCCGGACCTGGTCGCTCAGCTCATGGCGAGTCAACGGTGCGTCGGCGCGGTCATCGAGGCGGTCAAGCCCCGGCTCTGAGCACCCTGAACGCACGTAGCGCCGCTCCGCAGGTCTCGACCTCCTGCAGAGCGGCGCTGTGCAATTCTGCCCTGCTGGGCGTGGCCGCGGCTACCGCTTCCACGAGCAGGCCCGCACGGTGCGCCTACGCCAGCCGCATGTGGTACAGCATGAGCAGCGCTGCGGCGGCGTTGGAGGCCTTCACCTCTCCGCGCATGACGAGGTCCGGGATGTCCTTGAGCGGAACCCACTCGCGGCGCTCAGACTCGAATGCGTCTTCCGGGTCGCCAACGTAGTCGGCGCCCTCAGCCCAGTAGATGTGATGACGGGCGTCCGAGAGTCCGTTGGAGGGCTCGACGGTCATCAGGTGCCGGAGCGGGCCGGGGCGCCACCCGGTCTCTTCGAGCATCTCGCGGGCGGCTGCCGCCTCGATGTCCTCGCCGTCCTCAACAACGCCGGCGGGCAGCTCCCAACCCCAGGAGTCGGGGATGAAGCGATGCCGCCAAAGGAGCAGCACTTCATTGTTCTCGTTGACGGCCGTGGCCAGGGCCACGGGTCGCTGCCGGATCAGATAGTGGTCCAGGTGCCGGCCGTCAGGCAGCTCCACGTCGGCGAGGTTCACCCGTAGCCACGGGTTCTCGTACACGGTGTGCTCGCCCAGGTTCTTCCATACGGACACGGCCCTGCCGCCTTTCGTGCTCGTCGTCCCGGCAGTATTCCAGCCAGGGCTACAGAGGCACGCGCAAGGTCTCCTCGATGAGTTCCGCGGCGTCCCGCGCATCCCGGCCGCCACTGCCGGCCAGCGTCTTGCGGACGGACACCAGCCGGTCACGTAGCCGGTGGGACTCCATACCGCGTGCCTCCTCCACCATCCTGACTGCTGTGGCGGAGGCCAATTCCACTTCGCCTCCTCGGACCTGCGCGGTTGTGAGGGTCGCCAGGCGGTGAACACGGCCGCGCGCGTGCGCCTGCATGCGGACGGCCTCGAGCGCATACTCCTGCGCGGGCGTCGTGTCCCCGAGGCTCATCAGAGCTTCGGCAAGCTGCGCCTCTACAAGTCCGGGCTGGACGTACCCGGTCTCGGCAGGTTCGTTGTCTCTGCTGATCGTCTGCGCGGCTTGCTCGGCGAGGCGCATGCAGCGGTGGGCACTTGCGTCGTCTCCCATACGGGCAAAGGCCTTGGCCTGCATGGCGTAGATGTCGGTGGCGAGGGCGGGTGAGATGTGCGGACCGGCCGTTCGCAGGCCCGCCTCGGCGAAGGCAACGGCCTGCCGGTACTCGCGCATGAAGATCGACTGGTTCACCAGGAGCGCGACGACGTAGCCACCGAACGCGCAGTCCCCACTGGCCTTGGCCAGGCGTAGCGCCTGGTGGAAGTACCGCTGAGCGAGGCCTTGGGCGTTGCTGTCGTAGCTGCAGATCCCAGCGACCGCGACCAGGCCCCCGACGGCGCGGTAGAGGGTGCGGCCAGTGGCGTCGGAGTACGACCCCCGGAGCAGAGGGGCCGTCTCCGCGTTGAGGAACCGGACGACGCGGGCCCTGGTCGCAACCCCGCCCGCCTTTCGGTACATCTGCTCGTAGTGGGTTCGCGCCGAGCGGAGAACCTCGACGTCCGACTGTCCGACCCTATGCGTGCCGAGCCTCGACACGTCGGTGTCCTCGGGCGGGTTCTCCCACTCCCATACCGGGGCCACGGCCGGAAGGCCCGTTATGGCTGCCGCCTGCTGCACTCCGGGCCGCTGATGCTGGTCTCCGCGCCATAAGGCCGTCGATCGATCGATGAAGCCGGTCAGTTCGCTGCTGGTGGTCATGGCGGCGCTGGCCTGGCCCATGCCGATGTCGTCATGGGTGATGGGCCGCTGCAGTCGTTCGCTGAGGACGTCGCAGATCAGATCAGGCGTGATGCCGCGTGGCCGTTGGCCGTTGAGCCAGCGGATAACGGAGGCGTGGTCGTAGCGCGTGGCCTTCCCACGCGCCTGCGCAGCCTGGTTGACCCGCGCGGCAAGCCCGGCACGAGACATGCCTGCCTCGTCCATCAGCGCGTCAAGCAGGGTGTTTGGCTCCATATTGCCCCCGAATCGCGTCTGCTCATGAGCGTAGCGAAACCGGATTCACACAGTGTGTGAATCGGCTACTCCTCCTCCAATCCAGCACACACTCCCGCTCACTGGTCCGTGCCGAAACCCTTGCACTCGGAAGGCCGCGGAGCGGCACAGCACCCCTACTCGACCTAGGGATCGCCATGAGCAGAACTCTGCCCGTCGAGGGCCAGGACACCGAGGAATTCCGAGAGCTTGCCCGGCTTGTACGCGCCCTCGTGACCGGAGCCGACTGCACGCTGCAGCCCGCGGGTGACTCGTGGGACATCGTCCTGACCACGTACAGGGCAGCCGGCGAACGGGCCATCCGGTGGATGGACCGCTACCACATCGGTGGCTGCGGCCCGGTCATCGCGCACAGGGACTCGCTGATGTGGCTGGTCCCGCCGGGCACCGTTCACAGGTGGATGCACGAGCGGGGAACCTGCTTCGGCGGACCCTTCCAGATCCCGGTGCCCCCGCCGGGCGCCCGGAGAGGCCCCGGCCCGCACTGGCGGATGCCACTGCGCAGTGACCACCTGGTGGACCCGCTGCTGCTGAAGCACGCCCTCGATCGGTTCGAACTGGCCCCTCCGGAGCCTGCGCTGCTTCAGGGCGCTGAACCGCCCGTCTCCAGGTGACAGCGGTGACGCCGACCGTGGAGCTTCCCGCCCTGCACGAGACCGACACAGCGCTGTTGGACAGCCGCCCGTGGGCCCTTGGCTGGTGCCTGCTGTGCCGCATCCACGACGTGCCTGTCACGACCGTTGTGTCGGTTTACCAGGGCGGCACAGCGGTCCCCATGGGCAAGTGCCGCGGCTGCGTCGGCGAGAGCCTGCGCCTGCAGCGCGCGAGCGCCGAGGTCCTCCACCCAAGCCTGCCGTACTGCCCGACCCTTCCTCCTCACGACAGCCACGAAGGAGATTCCCCCACATGACCGCGACCGCTTTAGCGACCCCGCGCCCCGCGTCCCGAGCTGCCGAGCGGCCCCACCCCCGCCCGGACCGCGTCACCGGATTCCTCAACCTGCTCTGGCTCCTCGGCAGCGTGGCCACCGTGCCCTTGCTCGGCCTGGTCGTGCTGTCCGCGCAGGACAGTCCGCCGCCGTACGCCTCCGCGCCCGACACGGCGCTCGTCGAGGCGTAGCGCCCACATGCCGCCGTCTTGCGCGCAGGCGAGGAAGCTGCGCGCAAGACGGCCTTCCACCCCCCGGTCCGGCCGTACTCCTTGGCAGGTGGACAGCCGGACCGGGGCCCATGACCCTCCGGCGACACCAAAGCTCCTTCCCACCCTGGGGAGGAAACCCCGCCCTTTCATCTCCCGGGGGCGGTCGGCCCGCCAGTGAAGAAGGACCGGGTCAAGCACGACACCTGCCGCGTAGGCCGGCCCCCGAATCGACGGCCTACGCGGCAGGGCTCACGGCCTCGTCCATCGAGGTGGAGAAGTCAGCCAGAAGGGGGACAGCCATGAGGTTTGGCAATTGCGGCTGCTGGACCGTGCTGGCCTCACCCTCTTGCTTCGGGTTCCTGGCACTGCTCGCGATGCTCATCGGCGGCGGCGCCCTCCTCGACCTCGTCGGACGCTGAACGCTGCCTCGCAGGCAGCACGCGCACCCCGAACGCATCTTCCCTGCTCACAAAGGAGTGATCCGCGTGCAATTCCGCAAGATGCACGGCGCTGGGAACGACTTCATAGTGATCTCCGGCCCCGCTGCGACCCAGGAGGCCGACTGGCCAGCCGTGGCCCGACGGTTGTGCAACAGACGCACCGGCATCGGCGCCGACGGCCTGGTCCTCAGTGCCCTCATCGACACCGCCTCACCCGCGCTCGAGGTCCGCTGCATCAACGCCGACGGCTCCACAGCCACCATGTGCGGCAACGCGCTTCGCTGTTCCGCTTGGTGCGCCGAACAGGACTACGGCATCCGCGAGATGAGCCTCCTCATGGCCGGCGTCAAGCACAAGGCGAGCATCGCTGCCGACGGCGTGTGGGTCACAGCCGAGGTCGGTGACGTCACGCTCCGCCGGGTATCGGCCGTGTTCAACGGGAGGCCGTTCTGGTTTGACGAGGCACACACCGGCACCGAGCACGTCGTCGGCATCGTCGATGACGTCGACGGCGTCGACGCCGTGGCGTGCGGACGCCTGATCCGCCACCACGAGGACCTGGCCCCGCTGGGCACGAACGTGAACTTCGTCCAGTCGGCCGGCGAGCAGGCCTTGAAAATCCGCACCTACGAGCGCGGTGTGGAGGCCGAGACCCTCTCCTGCGGCAGCGGAGCGGTCGCAGCAGTTGTGATTGCAACCCGCCGCGGTCTCGTCGCTGACCGCCAGGTCATCGTGCACAACCGTTCCGGGACACCGCTCATGGTGCGCCCGTACGACTCCCGCCGCGGCCAGACGTACTGGATCGGCGGCCCCGTCACCCACACCTATTGGGGGGAACTCGTATGAGCAGCAAGCACATCTCTCACCTCGACCGCCCGGCCGTAACCCGTGACGCGGAGACGCTGCGCGCCTGGTTCGAGGACAACAAGGCGCTGAAGGTCGCCCTCGTCTACGGAGGCCTGTCCGCGGAGGACCGGCTCTATATCGATCAGAGTCCCACCGAGCAGCTTTCGGTTACGGCCCTGGCGGAAACCCTGGCGAGCGTCGGCGCCCAGTTCCGCATCCTCAACCCCTGCGACCAGACGTTCATCCGGGAACTCACCGAGTACGACGTCGCCCTGTCCAACCTGCACGGACCCTACGGGGAGGACGGGCGGCTCCAGGGACTGCTCGACTACCTGCGCATTCCGTTCTGCGGCTCCGGCGTGGCCGCCTCGGCGACCGCCGCGGACAAGGTGCTGTGCAAACAGACGATGAAGGGACTCGGCGTACCCACGCCACCGTGGACAGTGTGGCGGCACGACACGGAGGTGCCGTGGCAAGGCCGGCCGGTGATGGTCAAGCCGGCCCTCGGCGGATCCAGCGTCGGCATGCACTTGGTCCGCGAGGCTGACCAGCTCGTGCCCGCCCTCGAAGACGCCTGGGCAACCGACCCATCCCCGGTCCTGGTCGAGGACTACATGGCCGGCCACCCAGTGACGGTCGGCCTGCTCGAGCTGCCCAGCGGCGTCCTGGCGTTTCCTCCTCTGCTGACCCTGGTCCACGACGGCGACTACTACGACGCCGCGTCGAAGCTCGACGCCGCGGCACAGGGAACCGTCTCCGTGGAACCCGCCGGCTTCCCCAGGCCGGTGCTGGAAGCCCTCATCGGACACGCCCGGACCCTGTGGGATGGGCTGGGGTGCCGTGGCGCGGCCCGCGTCGACTTCATCGTCGCCCCTGACGGCGACCTGCACGCGCTCGAGGTGAACACCACGCCCGGCATGTCCCGAGACTCCAACTTCGTGACGGGCGGTCGACTGTGCGGCTTGAGTCGTGACGATCTCGTACGCGCGTTCCTCCACGAAGCGCTGACCCGCCCCGCGTACTCTGTGCCCCTACCGACTCCGGTATTCGGCACTTCCACGGTCCAGCCGGAGCACGCCGTATGACGCCATAGGAGTCCGCTGCTGTGCCCCACGCCCACGACGTGCCCATGTGCCGCCAGCTCATCCCGCTCGAGGAATGGGATGCTCACGGAGGATGGATACTCGGGGACCGGCTGGAATGGTCCAATCGGGCGTGCGGCATGGCAGCGCTCCGGATGATCCTCCTCGCCTACACCGGGCAGGCCCCCACGGTCACGGAGTTGCTGCACCTGGCCGTCAAGCACGAGGTGATGACGCCGAACGGCGCGCTCCACGCAGGGCTGGCCAACCTGGCGGCCGACTACGGCGTGCCCGGCCGCGCAGAGGCCGTCGACGCCACGGAACTCATTGACCGCTTGACCGACGCCCCGCTCATCATCTCGGTGACCGAGCAGCTCCCTGACGACGGCCGCACCGGCGGGCATCTGATCGTGGCCCGCGGCTACGACGACGTCGGCAACGAGCCGGGCATCCTTTTCCGGGACCCATCGTTCTGGGGCCAGAGCAACGACCGAGCCCCCCTCAGCCGCCTGGCCGCCTCCTACTCCGGGCGCGCCATTCTCTTCCCGACGCTCAGCGCATAAGGACCGGAATGACCGAGCAGAAGTCGCCCCAGCCCCGCCGCACGATCGCCGTACTGGGCGAGATGTACGAACTCGGCGACGAGGCCCCAGCTGCACACTTCGGCGTTGGCCGCATGGCGGGCGAGTACGGCATCGACTTCGTCATCGCCGTCGGGGGCGAGCTGGCCAAACAGCTTGCGCTGGGCGCCGCCGACGCGGGCGTGGACGCCGCTATCGTCGCCGACAATGAGACCGCCACGGAACTACTCAACAAGATGATTCAGCCGAACGACATTGTGCTGTGCAAGGGCAGCCGTGGCGGGATGCGTTGGCAGATCGCACAGGCACTCACAGGCCAGGAAATCACCGGCATCCTCCACTGATGGGCTCGATCCTGCCGCGCTCCCCACGACCTTCCCGGGGCACGCGGCAGACGTCTGTGTGGGCCAGGGTGTAACAGAATGCGCTGCTTGACGTTCTGGGGGTGAAGGGGGGCGACGCTTACGTCAACCCCGTGCAGCAGCTCGGAGGAACGGTGACTACCGCGACAGCCCTTGCGACCGCCACGTCCCACCTGCAGGAGAGCCTCTTCTCGTGGCTCGAGCCGGAACCGCTCCCTGCCGCGGAGGAACCGCCGCCCGCCGTAGAGGAGACGACTGCGCCTCCCACGGAGGAAGCACCCCCGCCGCCCAAGGACTTGTCGCACAAGTGGATCGTGGCCGCCGAGATGGAGGTGACTCCGCGGATCGCCTCCATCGCCGACTTCCGCGGCTCCTTCAAGACCACCGAGGGACAGCGCGTCGACGCGCTCGAGGTGTACTGCAAGGACTGCCGCCGCCCGTACGACGAAGTCAAGGGCGACGACTGCGAGGCGAGGATCGACAACAGACATCTGATCGGTGGCGATCAGAGCGTCCGCGCAAAGCGGAAGGTCCCCACCCCTCCGCCCAGCGCCAAGCTCATTCCCGGCGGCCGGATCTCCCGCCAGGGCGTCGCCGCGTACGTGGCCGGAGTGTCCCGCCCCCGCTGAGGACGCGACACTAACGCGCCGCGCTGTTCATGGTGCGGCCGTGACTACTCAGCGAACCCCCCGGGCCCTGGTCCGCGAAGCGGCCGGGCTGTTCCTCACCGCGCTCGGCGCGCTCGGCGTCCTGGCCGCGCTGGGCGCACTGCACTGGGCCGCGGGCGCGGTTGCGGCCCTGACCGGCCTGATTACCGCAGGGCTGCTCATCCGCCGGCCCCCGGGTGGACCGTGGGCGCGCAGGCTCGGCACGGGGGCCGCCATCACCGGGTACGCCGGCCTGACCGCCTGCGCGTTCGCGCTGTGCACCCCGCTCGGCTGGCTCGGCACGGCGCTGGCCGTTGCCGGTGGCGGCATCTGGCTCGCCAGCGGTGACGACAAAGGGGCCGCGTGATGCCCCGACAGTTCCTGCCCGCGCTCCGCGGGCTCCTCGGACCTTGGGGGACGACCGCCGCGGACGCTGCTCCCTTGCCCGTGGAGACCAAGACGTTCGCGGCCACGCCGTACGTGTCAATGACGTACGCCGGTGTCACCAGTGTGTGGGGTACCGAGGGCCGCGCCGACGGCTGGGATCTCGACCGAGTCATTACCGAGGGTTATGAGCGGTCCATCTGGACTTTCAAGGCCGTCGAGGCGATCAGCAAGCACGCTGGCACGCTGCCCATCGAGATCGGCCGTGGCGGTGATGAGCGGCGTTTCGACGAGACGCTGGATGACCACCCGATCCTGCGTCTCCTCAACGGGCGAGCCAATCCGCTTGAGACTGGTGATGTCTTCAAGAAGCGTGTGAGCGCTCAGCTCCTGCTCAGCAAGCCTGGTGTTTTCATTGAGAAGACGTTCAGCCGCGGCGGCACCCTAAACCGGCTCGATCTCCTGCCGCCGAACCGTGTCCGGCCCATCGCGGACCAGCGATACGGCAACTACATCACGCACTTCGAGTTGACCGAACGCAACGGTGCCGTGCGCGAGCTTGAGCTTAAGCACGTCATCTGGCTGCGGGACCCGCATCCCACGGATCCGTTCTGCGGAATCACGCCGCTCGAGGCTGCGGGCCTTTCGATCGACCTGGATGTCAAGGCCCGCACCTACAACATCAGTTTCATCGACAATGACGGCAGACCGGGCGGCATCGTCGGGATCGACGCCGACGGCATCCCCGCTGGAGAGCTGGAGCGCATTCAGCGACGCCTCACCCGCGGAGCCCACCACGCCGGAGAGATGACCGTCGTCGGCACCGGCCCCGGCGGCGTTGCGTACGTTGACACCTCCGCCCGGCCCCGCGAGATGGCGTACGAGACGCTGGCCGACACCTCCAAGGGCGAGATCCTGGCCGCATTCGGTGTGCCCGAGAGCATCGCCGGCAACGCGTCCGAACGCACTTACGCCAACGCGGACCGCGAAGAGTGGAACTTCTGGGACCACACCGAACTGCCGCACCTGTCTCTGTTCGCGTCGGGCTTCGACCAGGAACTCGACGACGGCTGGAAGATCCGGTTCGACACCTCCCGCGTACAGGCACTCGAATTTCCGCGACGCCAGGAGCGCGAGGAAGCCCGCAAGGAGTGGGAAGCCGGACTCATCACCATCGACGAGTACCGGAAGGTCGCCGGCCGAGATCCCTTCAACACGCCACAGTCACGCGCACTGTGGATCAGCCCCCAGAAGGCTCCCGTGCCCGCAAACGACGCCGACGCCGTGGCCCTGGGCCTCAAGGAGCCTGCGGCACCCGCGATCGGACAGGCAGACACCCGGGCTCTACCGCCAGGCGGTGACTCCGCCGCCGCGGCGGTCACCGACGCCCGCACCCTCGGCCCCGGCGCCACCGCCGCAGGAGACGTCGCTGCCGCCCGCGCCCAGGCGGCTCTCCCCGCAGGCACCGGAACGGCGGCAGGCGCCGTCGCCCAGGCCCGCGCAGACACCGCCCCGACAGCCCCCGGCCCGGCAGCAGCCGATGTCGCTGCCGCCCGCACGACCCACAACACCGCCGAGCCCGGAGACGCCGCAGCAGACGTCGCCGCAGCCCGAGGCGGCATCGAGCACAAGGCGCTACCAGGCAACGAGGACGAGGACGGGTTCGAGGTTACCGATGGCGACTTCGACGCCCTCTCCACGGCCGTAGAAGATGCCCTCACGGCGCTTCTGGCCCGGCAGGAGGGCGTCATCGTCGCCCGTCTGCGTGCGCCCAAGACCCGCAAGCGCACCCGCTTCTGGCAGCCGGAGAACGAGAACGACACCCGCGGCGGCGACGCCGACATCGACGGTGACCGCGTCGTCAGCGTCAGCCGATGGGCAGAGGAGACCACCAACACCCTGACGCCGATCCTGCAGGAAGCCGCGACCATCACCGCCCGCCGAATCGGCCAAGCCCTGACGGGCAGCCCCGCGGTTCCTCCGGCCGCAGTAGCTGCCGCACTGGTCACCGCCTCCTACGCAGGCCAGGCAGTCGCCACACTCCTTGCCGAGCTTGCGCAGGTCCTGCAGGACGCCCAGGACAACAATCCGAACCTGGACATCGACACCCTCGTGCACACCGTGGGCGGCTTCTACAACGCTGCCGCCCCCGACTTGGTCGCCCGAATCGCCGAGATGTGCGCCGTGTCGACCATCAACGGCGCTGCCGACGCCGCCGCCGAGTCCGCCGGCCCCGACGTCGTCCGCACCTGGGTCACCCGACAGGACGCCCGCGTACGACCCGCACACAAGGCGCTGCAGGGCACCACGCTGCCCGTCGGCAGCCCCTACGAAGTGGACGGCTTCACCCTGCGCTACCCCGGCGACCCGTTCGCGCCGATCGCCCTGACCATCAACTGCCGTTGCAGACTCCACTACCGAACCGAGGAGTAACCCAACATGTGGCCCGCCATCTGGATCGCCTGGACCATCGCGTTCGCCCTGTTCGAGGGCATCGCCATAGCCAACAAGCGCAACGGAGACACCCTGTCGGAGAACTTCCGCGGGTTGTTCCACACCCGCACCAGCAAGGTCGGCCGTGCGATCTTCACGGTCGGCTGGCTGGGTTTCGCCGGCTGGTTCGCCCTGCACATCCTGACCGAGACGATGTGAGGCCATGTCGCACCTGCCCACACTGACCCCCGCCGACTTCGGCACGGGGACCTGCGGCCGGGAACCCGCCGGGGGCGGCACACCGTGCGGTGCGCCCGCCACCTGGCACGTCGGCTGGCTGCGCAACGAGGAGGGAGGCCTGCGCAACTCCCTGGCCTGCGATGCGCACATGGCTGAGGCCCGGGACCAGTTCGTGTACCGGGGCCGTCACCGCGTCAGCGCCGACTGCGGGATGCCCGGCACCGTGTGGATGACCGGCCGGTGCGGGGTCCTCAAGGCGGAGTGATACCGGAAGGCCCCGCCGACCGCACGAGCTTCTGGGCGGCAGACGTGCGGGCGCGGGGCGCCTCCAGCGTCGACCGGGCTCCTGCAGCGACGCCAGACCCGGCAACGGACCGCAGCGTACGGGAAATCCAGCACGCGACGTTAGCCGTGCCCGGTGTGCATGGTCCGCGCCATGGTGATTGCACAGGCTGAGTCGGACCTGAGTCGCGTCGAGTTCAAAGCGCAGCGGCCTTGGAACGCTGCCCTGCACCCCCGGGACTCAAAGGGACGGTTTATTGAGACGGGCGGCACCGTGCGGCTGTGGGGCGGCAAGCTCGCCCGCGTCGTCCGCGCGCTGCCGCACGACCGCATCCTCGTCCAGGACCAGGCCGACGACGGCACGTACAGCGGGCCCCGGCACACCACCAGCGCCAGGTGGGTCACCATGGTCGCCCGGCCCGACGGCACCGCGCCCACCGAGGACGAGCACAAGGTCGCCGAAGAGGACGTACGGCGCGACGAGGACCCGAACCGCGGCAACGGCGCGTCCCACGACGACGACGGCGACCCCACCACCCCGAACGAGCCGCACGACGTCGACGACCAGGGCCGCCCGATCGGCGACGACCACGGCGACGGCCCGGACGCGGCCGACGACCAGCCGGAGACCGCCGACGGCGCGCACCCGGTCAACGTCGACGCGCTGTCGAACCGGCCCAACGCGCAGGGTGCCCGCTACGCCGACACCGCGGCGGTCCGCTCCCACTTCCTGCAGCTTGCCGACGCCGACGGCACGAGCCCGGAGATGGGCGCGTTCCTGCGGCACGTTGCACACGACGATGCCCTGCAGATCACCCCGTCCGGCCGGTACGCGATCCTCCGCGATGACCAGAGCGGCCAGTGGTACCTGACCGCGACCGGCACCGGGCAGCGCATCAACACCGCCGGCGACTTCGCCAGCGTCCAGGACGCCGGCCAGTTCGCCACGCACCTGGACGACACTGCCCGCAGCGAGCAGGGCGAGACGTTCGACTTCTCCGACCCCGCCCTCGACAGTGCGGCCCGTTCCTGGCGCTCCGCCCAGGGCGAGAACATCCAGACCGCGATCGTCCGGGCCCGCCGCGACTTCGACGCCGCCCAGGCCGCGCCCGCACCGGCCCGGAAGCGCGCCGCCGCCCGGCCCGCCGCCCGCCCCGGGCAGCGCTTCACGACTCTCCAGGACGTACGCCACCACTGGGGCACCCTCATCGAGGAGATGCAGCCCCACCAGGACGACCCGCAGGCCCGCAAGGTCACCCAGCACCTCACCGAACTGTCCGCCGCCCCTCGCCTCAAGCTCGCCGGCAACGGCCAGTTCGTCATCCGGCAGAACCCCCGCGGTGGCTGGGAGCTGGTCACCACCGGCCGCGGCGTGCCGATGCCGCAGACCTTCGCCCGGCAGCGCGACGCCAAGGAGTTCGCCGACGCGTTCATCGGCACGGTCAAGGGGCAGGACGGCACACCGCTCGACCTGTCCGACCGCGACGTCCGGCCGCGGACGTGGCGCTCCGACGAGGACCTGAACCTGGAGCAGGTGTGGACGCGCGCCCGCACCCAGTGGGACCGCGAGCACGGCAATGACACCTCCGCGCAGCAGCGCCCCGCGGTCGCCGAGTTCCGCGGGCGGCCCGACCCCGCCAGCCAGGACACCGCGGACCTGACCCGCGAACACGAGGAGCTGGAGAAGGGCCGCACGTCGTACGAGCCCGACGCGATCCGCACCGCCCGCAGGGAGCGTCTCGACGCGGTCGCCGCCGAGCTGGACAAGCGCCGCGAGGCCACTGCGGGCGATGCCGCTCCGGACAGTGTCACCCTCAGCCCTGACGAGATGTCCGATCAGCTCGACTCCGTCCGCACCGAGGGGTCCCGGGCCCCGTCCTCGATGACGGACCAGGAACTGTCGGACGAGATGGTCGATCTGATGGGCCGCGAGATGGCGGACGGTGGCCTGTCCGGCATCGACCGCACCCGCATGGCCGTGCTGCAGGCGGAGACCGACCGGCGGGCCGGCCGAACCCCGCAGACGCAGGAGCGGCCGAAGCCCCCGGCGCCCGAGCCGGAGGGCATGTTCGACGTCCCCGCGGGCCCGGACAGCACGCCCGTGCCTGCGGCGGACCCGAACAACCCTGGCGATGTCCCCGACGACCCCCTCGGCACGCCCGACATGTTCGCCGACCACGAGGGCCGCGACACCAGTGGCCTGCGGTCGGTGCAGATGCGCAGCCCCGCCAACTTCGAGGCCGGGGACCGCTTCGTCGACGCCGACGGCCGCACCCACACCGTCGCGGAGAAGCCCGTCCGTACCGGCCGTGGCCGTATCCGCGTGGTCGACGAGGACGGCGGGGAGCACTTCCTCAGCCCTGACACGGAGCTGCGCGTTCTGCACCCGGACGAGGCCGCGCCCGAAGCGCCGCAGGCACCGGACGCCGCCCCGATCGGGCAGACGCCGCCGGAAGGCATGACCGACGGCGACATCGACGCGGAGCTGGAGGCCCTCGAGGCGTGGCGCCAGCGGCACATCGTGCCGGGCGGGGAGGGCCCGCGCCTGCCGATGCCGCAGGCACGCACGGCCGTGTTCGACATCGGTAATCGTCGTACTCGGCTCATGGATGAGGCCCGCAAGCGGGCCAACGAGCGCCGACGGGCCGACGAGCGGCGCAGGGAGGCGCAGGAGAAGGCGGAAGCCCTCACGCGGGCGGACGTCGGTGCCCGCAACCCCGATGGAAGCTACCCGGTGTCCGTCGACGGCGCCGACGTCGGCACCGTCCAGCAGTCCCATGGCCGGTGGGGCTACACCCACGCCGACGGCGGTACGTCCGGCTTGGTGCACTCCAGCCGGGGCGATGCCGTGGCAGGCCTCGTCCGGGGCCACGACTTCCGGCGCCAGCAGGCGGACCGGCAGGCACAGCAGAACCAGGCCCGTGAGGAGACCCCCGACGGGTGGTCGCTCGGCGACCGCGCCGACCTCAGCGAGAACGACGTCATCCGGGTGCCGATCACGCAGACCGACCGGGACGGCAGACCGTACCCCGTCGGCTGGAGAGACCCGGTCCGCGTCCGCGGGGTGAACCGCACCAGCAACGGGTCGATGGTCGTGTCCGTCGAGAACCTCGACGGCTCCCAGTCGGACCTGAGCCCTGTCATGCTGAGCCGCCCCGACGACACGTTCGCGTGGGCCAGCGACCGTACCCACCCGGAGCCCACACCGCGGTGGCGGCACGAACTGCGCGCCCGCATGGCCGACATCGGCGACGACATCGCGACCCTGCAGCGCACGGAAGGCCTGGACGACCCGGAACGCATCCAGCGCCTGCAGGACCTCATCCAGCACGTGGAGCGGGGCGACAGCGACGACCTGCAGGGCGACCTGCGCCGCATCCGCGACGAGACGGCGTGGCTCGAGGAGCAGTTCGACAACCCGGACCTGCCGTACGAGACCCGCAGCCGTAAGTCGTGGGCGACCGCGGCGCACCGGAAGGCCGAAGCTGCGCTCGCGCACCCGGATTTCCAGCACGGCAACGACGAGAGCCGACCCGACGGGCCCGACGGCGCCCCGGACACTGGCCAGCCGGACGTCAACGCCCCTGACGCGCCGGGCGACCACAGCGACGAGCAGCAGAACACCCCCGACGAGGGGGACTCGGAGACCGCCCCGCAGAACGATCAGCAGGACAACACCGAGGACAACGGCGACGGACAGCACTCCCGTGACCGCAACGCCCCGGACGAGGGCGGAGACGCTCCCGGCGACGGCAGCGCCGATCTGCCGAACACGCCGGACACCGCCAGCACCGACAACCCGGACGACGGCAACGACGAGAACCGCGACGAGGAGCAGCAGAACGACGACGACCGTCGACGGCGCCGGCGACGCCGCGGCGGGCAGGGCGGCGGCCCGGGAGGCGGTGGACCCGGCGGTCCCGGCGGCCCCGGCCTGCCCCGACTGAGCCTGCCCCACGGGGACGGAACCCCAGCGGGCGCCGGAGGCGACGGCACCAGGTCGTCAACGGGACGTGCCCACGGCAGCGCGGACGCCCTGCGCGACGCCTGGCAGAACGGCGACGGCCTGGAGCCCGACGAGGTCACCCCGGAACGCCGCGCGTACCTGGCGCACCTCGCCGCGAACGACCAGCTGACCCTGTCGCCCGGCGGCGGCATCGTCACCTGGCCCGAGGACCACAACGGCGGCCAGGAGTGGCACTTTGCGGTGGCCCGCAACGGGGCCCCGCTGACCGGCATCACCTACCGCACCGACGACCCCGAGCAGGCCCGCGCGCTCGCCGGCCGCTTCGAGCAGATCACGGACGTCAACGGCCGGCCGGTGGACTGGCAGCAGCCCATGACCCGCGGCTTCGTCGCGTCCTGGCGTGCTCCGGCCCCTGGCGAGCGGCGCCGGTACAACCTGCCGCAGGCCTTGGCCGCTGTGCAGCGGGAGTTCGAGCAGGAGCAGCCGCCGGCGGCACCCGGCAGCGGTGAGACTGCGGACGTCGTCGAACCGACGCCGGGCACCCAGCACATCACGCTGCCCGACGACCTCACTGACATGTCCGACGAGGATCTGGCCGACGCCTGGAGCGAGGGCCTGTCGGACGACGATCAGGCGCGCGTCATGGCCGAGATGGACCGCCGCGACGACGCCGACCAGCGCATCCGCCAGGCCGTCCCTGACTCCCCGCCGGAGAACGCCGAGCAGGAGCAGCAGCGCGCCGACGCCATGGACGCAGCGCTCCAGTTCGACGGCACCGACGTCGTACGGCCCGAGGAAGGCAGCGCGCACATCACGCTGCCCGACGACCTCACTGACATGTCCGACCAGGACCTGGCCGACGCCTGGAGCGAGGGCCTGTCCGATGACGACCAGATGCGCGTCATGGCCGAGATGGACCGCCGCGACGACATCGACCGGCAGATGCGCGACGCCATCCCGGACACCCCGCCGCAGAGCGCCGCGGAGGAGCTGCGCCGTGCCGAGACCATGGACCGGCTCATCGGCTTCAACGGCACCGACGTCGTCCGGCCGGCGCCCGTCAGCGAGTCCCGGCTGCGTACCGCCTTCAACGACCTGGACGAGACCCGGTTCCGTGCGGCGTACGAGGCCACGGGCGGCCGAATGCTCAGCCCGGAGGGCGAGCAGGCCGGCATCAGCGAGCGCGACGTGTTCTCCCGCAGCCTGGGCCCGATCGACCAGGTGAAGCGGTATTTCAGTCCCGAACTGCAGGAGTGGTTCGACAGCAACGGCGGGCGCATGACGTACCGCCAGTACCAGAGCCGTGAGCAGAACCGGCAGCTTGCCGCCGAGTTCGTCAGCATCGACGAGGCCCGGTTCCTGGCCGCGGAAGAGTTCACCCGCGGACACATGCTCAGCCGGGAGGGCGAGGCGGCCGGCGCCGGGCACCGGGACGTGTTCTCCGGCGGCAGCATGTCCGCCTTCGGCCGGTGGGAGCGCTACGCCAGCGAGGAACTCCGCGAGTGGTTCGACAACAACGGCGGGCGCCTGTCCTTCAACGCCTTCAAGGAGCGGCGCCGCCGGGACGACCAGGCCGCGCGACAGCAGCACGAGGAGGAGCAGACCGCCCAGCGTGAGGCCGACGCCCGGGACGCCGCGTCTGCGCGGCAGGCGTGGGAGGCGCAGAGCGAGGCCTGGGCCGAGCAGCAGCAGGCCGACGGGTACAGCATCGAGGCGGCCCCGGCCGACCTGCAGCCCGGCGACGAGATCACCTTCCCCGTGGCGGCCCGCCGCGCTGAAGGCACCGTCACCGAGGGCGCCCCGTACGTCGCGACCGCGCACGCCACCGTCACCGGCGACGGGGCGGCCGTGCCGGGCAGCGACCCGGCGGTCTACCGGTACCCCGTCGACGGGACCTTCACCGACCCCAACGGCGACCCCGGCCCCGTGAGCGAAGCCAGCTTGGACCTGGGCGTCGTGCGCCGCCGCCCCCGCCCCGGAGAGAGCACCGACAGCACGCCCGACCGCGAGGACCACGCACCGGACGACGCTGCAGGCGCCGACAGCCCGCTGGCGGAGACCCCGCAGAGCGATCCGGTCCCGGCCGTGCCCGACGCCGAGCCGGACGCGCCGCCCGTTCCGGCACCGGCCGACGACGAGGCACCCGCCGAAGCGCCCGCGCCCAGCCCTGACCCGGTCCCCGGGCCGCCGCCGGAGCCGATCGACGGGCAGCCCGCGCAGTGGGCCCGCGTCCGAGACCTGCAGCCCGGCGACGTGGTCCGCATGGAGGGAGCCACCAGGCGGGGCCGCCCCGTCACCCGGGCCGGGCACGTGTACCTGGCACCCGTCGAGGTCGAGGTGACCCGGGCCGGCCGCACCGAGAGCATGTGGCGCACCTGGGTCACCGAGCACCCCGACGGCAGCGGGCAGAGCGGCAACATCTTCACCTCGCTGAACGCGACCGCGGCCCGCGCGGAAGCACCTGACGACACCGTTCCCGGGACCCCGACGACCGGGGCCCAGAGCAGCATTGCCACCGGGGACCTGCCCGACACGATCCCCACCGACCACAGCGGCCGGGGTTTGTTCCCCGGCAGCACGGTCACCCGCTCCGGCGGCGACGAGGGAACCGTCACCGGCGCCACCGACAGCACCGTCACCGTCCACTGGACGGACGGGGACACCGAAACCGGCCTGTCCCCGTCCTCTATGACCGTCACCGACAGCCAGCGTCCCGACGGCTGGACCGCCGCCGGCCAGCACGTCCGGCCGGGGCAGCTCGTCAGCGACGACGACGGCTCCCTCCTCGGCCTGGTCGACGCCGTCGACGGCGACCGCGTCACCGTCGCCGCCGGCGAAGGCACGGTCAGCCGCAGCGCCGCAGACCTCCGGGTGACGGGCGAAGTCCGCGACGAGACCCCGGAGACGGCCCCGGTCACCGGCATCGACGACCCGACCGCCGCAGAACTCGGCGAAGGCGACGTCGTGGTCCTGGACCTCGACGGCCGCCCCGTCACCGCAGCCATCACCAGCCCACCCCACCGCGACGGCGACCGCATCACCATCGAATACGCCGACACCACCACCGGGGAGGTCGGCGAACTCGACGTCGACGCCACCGCAACCGTGCCGCGCGCGCAGGGCGGCGACGGCGCCCCGCACCTGACCACGGCCGACGCCCCCGCCCCGGCCGAGGACATCACCGTCCACGAACCGGCCCCGGTCATCGAGCCCGTGACCGGCCCGACGGTGGACCCGGTCATGTCCGCCGCCGACCGTGACGTCGTCGACGACCACGCACACGGCCCGGACGACAACCCGGACGCGCAGCAGGCCGCCGCCCGAATCAGCAACGACCTTCCCGTCACCCCCGAGCAGGCCTCGGCCCTCGCCGAGCAACTGCGGGCGTCCGCCGACCCGTCTGAGGCCTGGGGACGCGCAGCACTGCGCGCGGCCGACGCCCTCGACCAGGCAGCAGGACAGACCCCGCCGCCCGGCCTCACCCGCCCGCAGCCGTCGAACGCCGCGCAGCTCGCCGACGGCGACACCGTCGCCATGGTCGACGACCGCGACGGCCAGGTCCGGGTCTTCCGCGTCCTCGATGCCGAGGACGGCCCCGGCGGTGTCCGTAGCCTCCTCCTCGAGGACGAGAACCAGCAGTGGAGACGCCGGATCGTGCACGGCGCAATGCCCGTATGGCAGCTCCCCGAAGCCCGCCCGGAGACCGCCACGACACCCGACCCCGCTCCTCCGGCCGCTCCCGCCGCCCCGGAGGCTCCGACAGCGCCCGTATCAGCACCCGCCCCGGAGGCTCCGACAGCGCCCGTCGAGCAAGCCCTCCCGAGCGGCCTCCGCATCGGCGACGTCATCGACGCCCCCACCTCCCGCGGCACCCGCCGCCTGACGGTCATCACCGCGCCCCAGCGCAACGGCTGGCAGACCCAGTTCGTCGGAGTCGACGACGCCGGCAACGTGTACGACTTCGGCCTGCCCAACGGCCGCACCGTCGACGTGCACGAGCGGAACCAGCCCACCCCGGCACTCCCGTCCACTGGCACGCCCCGCGACCCCAACCCGGCGCCCACCGCGCCGGCCGACCAGATCGTCGCCGACCACGCCCGCGCGGTCGCTGCACGCATCATCAACGAGGCCATCAGGGGCACCGAACAGCCCACCGACATCCATGCCCTCCGGGAGCAGATCGCGCAGCGCCTCACCGCCGAGGCCCTGCGCAACGCCAGGAACTCGGTGCGGCAGCAGGCGAACCGCGCCCTCGACAGTGCCGGCGTCACCGGAGACGCCCGCACCGCCGCGCAGCGCGCCCTTCGCCAGACCCGCCAGGACGCCCACACCGCGACCGTGCGGGCCGCTCTGAGAACCATCAACGACCTCGAGCCGCTCCCCGGAGAGAGCAACGAGGACCTGGCCCAACGCGCGGCCGACCTGCTGCGCCTGATCCCCGACCAGATCCCCTCCCGCCCCGGCGCTGCCAGCGGAAGCACCGACAGCGGCATCACGCAGGCCGTCACCGGACACACCGACGACGCCCTGAACGCAGTCGTGGAGCAGCTCCAGGCCGCAGGCCTCGACGCCGGCGACGCCAACCAGATCGCACGGCTCCTGACCGGGCACCTCGACGGCTCCCGGCAGGCCACCGCCCGCCGGATCGCCCAACGAGTCGCCGCAGCCTCACCCGCGGCCGGCGAGCAGCCCGGCATGCTGGCCCGGATCGTCGCGCTCCTGGTCCGTCTTGGGAAGCGCCTTGTCGAGCAGGTCAAGGCCGCCGGGCAGAAGATCGCCGAAAAGTGGCGGGACAGCCGTGAGCGCCTGGCCCGCCTGCGGGCGTTCCTCGGGCGGCTCGCGCGCCGTGTCCGGCACTGGCCCGAGTCCCGGCGCCTGGCCCGCCTGGACGCCGCCGTGGACCTCCCCGACGTCGAGGGCGAGTCGCTGGCCGCCCGCGTGTCCCACTGGGCGGGACTGATGCCCGATCCCGGCCGCTTCGGACAGGCGCAGCGGCGCGTCACCTGGTGGCGGCCGACAACGTGGGGACGGCTGGCCGCCGGGCGTCTCCCAGGCCGCAGCGACCGCATCCAGTGGTCCCCGGACCGCGCGGCCGACGGCGGACCCGGCCTGACCGCG
Source organism: Streptomyces sp. NPDC088732 (assembly GCF_044751205.1). Taxonomy (NCBI): domain Bacteria; kingdom Bacillati; phylum Actinomycetota; class Actinomycetes; order Kitasatosporales; family Streptomycetaceae; genus Streptomyces; species Streptomyces sp. NPDC088732. The sequence continues at coordinate 66,164 of NZ_JBIVLI010000025.1, read as the reverse complement.
CTGCGGCACATGGCTGCCCTGCGCGCGGCCGGCGGCGACGTCGACCGGGACGTGACCCGCCGCCTGGCCGCCGCGCTCGGTGACGACTTCGGCGGGGACCCGCACGGCGCCCTGCAGCACGCAGACGACTACGTCGCCTCAACCGAACAGCGGCTGGTCAACCTGCAATCCGCACGGACCGGCGCCACCATCCAGGACCCAGACCTGGAGCTGGAGATCGACGCGGCCCGGTTCGAGGCGGCGACCGCCCGGCGCGAGTGGGAGGACCTGCGGTCCCGGTACGCCGCGGCGGTGCCCGACGCGGTCGCCGAGGCTCTTGCCGAGATCCGCGACATCGGCCCGGAAGGCAACGCGGGCATCGTGTTCGGGGCGGACAGCACCCCCGATGCCGAACAGGCTGCACGGGGCGTACAGCGCCTCTTGCCGCGGTCCTGGCTGGCGGTGCCCGCCGCCCGCCGTCTGACCGCCGTAGACGGCGACGCAGGCCGCTACGAGCCCGGGACGCAGCGGGCCACGATCGCCGACCTGGCCGACGGCGGCGTGAGCACCGCCGCGCACGCCCTGGGGCAGCACTTCGCCGAGCACGTCGACGACCTGGACGCGGCGCAGCGCGTGTTCTGGTTCACCCAGACCCACACCGGGCGCCCGGGTGCCCGCCGCATGAACCGCAGCATGCTGAGCCGGATCCTGCGCAGGCAGCAGACGCAGCCGGAGACCGGCGACAGCCTCGCCCGGTCCGTGCAGGCGATGTTCAACGGTGACTGGTACTTGGACGACGACCTGCGAGCGTTCCTCCTCGGACTGCTCGCCACGCGATAGGAGAGACGCAATGCCCTTCACCGTTACCGGTACGTTCGACGACGGCGCGGCCTACACGGTGCAGGTCACCGGGCAGGCCGACCGCCCGGTGGCGGGGTCGCGCCGCGCCGCGGCCCTGGTTGACCTTCACCAGGGCCGCCCCGTCTCCCTGTCGCCGACGGGCCCCCTGCGGGCCGTCGCGCCGGAGGACGAGGCGACCGTCCTCGCGGTTCTGCGGGAGCACACCAACGTCGTCGACGAGGGCGCGGGCGCGCCCCGAACCCCCCGGATTCCTTAGCGAGAGGCGACCTGCCCAATTGGGCAGGTCGCCTCCTGAGGCCAGAAATGGCGGGTTCGGCAAACCGCTTGCAACTTCGCATCACATGATGCAAAGTCGTGAGCAGTCGAACTCCGAGGGGAGACCATGAGCACGGACAGCGAACGGTGGGACATCGGCCAAGTCGCCGCCTACCTCGGCATCAAGGTGCCGTCCGCCCACGGCCAGTTGTCCCGCATGGGCATCAAGCGGATCGGCGTCGACGACACCGGCCCCAGGATTCGTGCCCTGTACGACGCGGACGAGGTGCGGGCGGCCCACGCCGCCCGCCCCGGCCGCGGGGCCAGGACCGACCTTGCCGGCCATGACTCCTGCTGACCGCGGGGGCCCCCGCCCACGCCAGGACGCAAACCGTGCGCGCTGTCCATGCTCGCCCCGTGACGAGATACGGATTCGCCATCAAGGCGCTCCCGAAGGGCAGCAGCAAGCCCCCCTTCGGGAAAGACAAGCCCGACGACGAGGAGCTGCTCGAGGACCCCGCGGCAGCACCACAGGACGCAGCGGCCACCGAGCCGCCCGCGGACACCCCCGCCGCCCCGTCCGCGCCGCAGCCGGACGACACCGCGGGGGCCCCGGCCGACGACACCGCCGCCAACGACGTGCCGGCACCGACCGACGACACCCGCCCTTGGTCCGGCGACATGTACGACGAGGGCGACGAGACCGACCCGGCCCAGGCGTACGCGGCCTACACCGGCAGCAACGGCGAGGAGGCGTGGCTCGACCAGGCGCCGGACGGCACACTGACCGGGTGGGTCCGCGACTCCACCGGCCAGGTCTGGCGGTACAGCGACGTCGACGCCTGGGCGATCGACGTCGACGACGCGCAGATGACCCGCACCCACAGCAGCACAGACGGCACCGACGCCGGCAGCACCGCGCCCAGCGGCAGCGGCCAGCAAGACCAAATGTTTCCGCCCCTGTAAGGAGCTGACCAGTGCAGATGAACCGCCAGTCCTACCTGGCCGTCCTCAACGAGGGCAAAGCCGCCTTCACCTCCGGAGACCCCTCCGACGCCTGCCCGTACGACCGTCTCGGCGACGCGGAGCAGCAGTTCGGCTACCGGTACTGGAACCGCGGCTGGGCAGAGGCACGCACGATCGCGGAGGCCTCGGAGCCGGAGCCCGCCACCACGACGGGACAGTAAGCGGCCTCGAACGGCACGGTGCCCGGCGGCCCACTGTCCACCGCCGGAGGATCCCGCCGTGCCGACCGCTGCTCCACCCACCAGACCCGCACGTCCCAGCACCACCCAGCGAGGCACCAGCCGGGCAATCTACGCCGTCACAGGCGTGGTCGACGAGGTCAACGACCTCATCCTGCCCGGCGCCTTCACACGCACCCTGGCCTCACGCCCGGTCAAGACCATCTGGCACCACGGGTGGAAAGACCCCGTCGGCGTCGTGACCGCAGTCGAGGAGTGGCCCCCCGGGGACCCCCGATTCGCCGAACTCGACGACTTTCCTGACTGGCCGGCCGAGGCCGGCGCCCTCGTCGCCAGCGTGGCCTACAACATGCACACCCAGCAGGGCCGCGACGCCTACTGGCAGGTCAAGCAGTGGCACGAGCACAAGCAGGCAGCATTTTCCATCGGCTACAGCGTGCCCGCCGCCAGCGCGACGCGCCGCAGTGACGGCGTTCGTGTCATCCACGACCTGGATCTTTTCGAGGTCAGCCCCGTCCTGCACGGCGCGCACCCCATGACCCGCTCGCTCGAGGTCAAGTCCAACCCCGCCACGGCCGGGCTGGAGTACAAGTCGACGAAGGCCCCCGTCATCGAGTTGGGGCCCGAGACGCTCGCGGGCATCAAGGTCGCCGGACTCGTCGTCAAGGCCGCCGACACCGGCCGTGTCCTGATGATCCAGCGCGCCCTCGTCGACGACGACCCGGCAGCCGGCACATGGGAGTGGCCAGGCGGGCACCTGGAGGACGGGGAGGACGCGCTCGCCGCAGCCCTGCGCGAGTGGCACGAGGAGACCGGATCCACGCTGCCCGGCACCGCGACGGTCGTGGGGTCCTGGACCGCGCCGAACGGCATCTACCGCGGGTACATCACCATCGTCCCCACCGAGGACTCGCTGCGCATCAACGTGCCGCACGACCAGCGCCGCGTGCCCAACCCGGACGACCCCGACGGGAAACTGACCGAGGTCACCGCGTGGTGGCCGATCACGGCGCTGCCGGACATGCCAGCACTGCGCGATGCCTGCCGGAACACCCCGTGGTCACTCCTGGCCGAGGCGACGCTGCCCGCTGCCGCCCCTGCCGACAGCGAGCCGTCCGCCGCAGCCTCCGAGTTCGCCGCCAAGGTCATGGCGACCTACCAGGCCATGAACGGGCAAGGCGCGGAGAGCAAGGGACTCCACCCCTTCCAGCAGTCCGCAGAATCCAACGCGGGGAACTGCACGTGCGGCATGGCGAGGGAGTCCGCCGTGCACCCGCACACCTTCACCAAGAGCCTCGGGTCGCCCCAGTGCGTCTGCTCCCGTCCCGCGACCGACCCGATCCACACGGACACCACCGAGGTGAAGTCGGCGCACCAGGCCGTCGCTGCGGCCCGCGCAGGCCTTGAGAACAAGTCGATCCCGCCCACGTCGGCCCGCGCCATCGTCGCCGAAGCCAAGAGCCGTCCCACACCCGCCCCGGAGGCCTCCGTGACCACCCCGCAGCCCATGCCCGAGTCGTACGAGCAGCTCCGCAGCCGGATCTCCGACAGCGTCCGCGAACTCCTCGGCGGAGACGACCAGACGTGGGCGTGCGTGGAGAGCACCTACCCCGACCGCGTCATCGTCTCCGTGTACTCCGAGGGGCCCGGCCCGTCGAACGCGACCTTCTCCGTGCCGTACAAGGCGACCGCCAGCGCCATCATCCTCGGCACGCCCGAGCCGGTCGAGCTGGTCACGGTCGTCGTGCCCCTCGGGTCCAGCGACCGCCGCGAGGCGACCGGCGGGGAGGACATCGACGCCCGGGTCGTCCAGCCCACCGTGGACGCCCTCACCGACGCCACCGCGCGGATCTCCTCCACCACGGCGCAGCCGGAGCAGCTCGAGGAAGTACGCGAGACCGTCCAGCGCCTCATCGCGGCCCTGTCCACCAAGGGCCTGGAGGTGACCCCCAAGGCCGACCAGCCCAAGCCGCAGCCGTCGGCCACGGTCCCAGACGGCCTGGCCCTGTGGGACGAGTTCACGTTCGACGAGGACGACACCGACGCCCCCTCCGACCCCTCGGACGCGGGCGCGGCCGACGACACGGAGGACCCGGCACAGGCCCCCGAGAACACCCCCCGCAAGGAGCCGGAGCAGAAGGGGTTGGTCCTCCTCGACATCGCCGAAGTGGAAGCCGCCCTTGCCGCAATGCAGGGCTGAGTCGCGCGACTCAGCTACCACTTCGGCCGCCCGCAGCATCTCCGCAAATTCACGACGCAACAAGAAAACCGCAGGTCAAACCCTATGCGCTGCCCGCTCTGAACGCACTGAGCGGGCAGCGCGCGACGTTAACCCATCTCCCCTTCTTCCATACGCCTCGCGTTGAGGCGTCCCGGTGCTGGCCGGGCGAGCGACGCACGTCAACCGCCCCCAGCACAGGGAGAACGAACAGTGTCCGACAACAGCAGGATCAAGGAACTGCAGGGCCACCTCCAGGCGAAGCGGGACGAGGCCGAGCGCGTCGCCCAGACCTTCAAGACGGAGGAGAAGAGCTTCGTCATCTCCACCGAGCAGGCCGCAGAGTTCAAGAAGCTCTCGGCCGAGGCGATGGAGATCAAGGCGCTCATCGACGCCGAGCAGGGCCTGGCCCAGGTCCAGCAGTACCTCGACACCCCGGACGCCCCGCCGGCCGCGGCCATGCACTACGGCCAGCCGCACAGCGGCGTCGAGGAGAAGTCGCTCGGCGACCTGTTCGTCGACTCCGACGGCTACAAGCGCGCCGCCGCGGCCAACTTCAAGGAGCGCCCGTACGTCCGGGCAGACCTGGAAGGCAAGTCCATCTTCAGCATGGCCGCAGGCTCGGTCACCCACCAGGTGCTGGGCTCCGCGCAGAACCTCGGCATCGCGGAGCGCGCGTTCCGCAAGATGCACATCCGCGACCTGTTCCCCAAGTCGTCCACCAAGCAGGCCGTCTTGTACGGCGCCCGCGAGACGGGCTGGACGAACAACGCGAAGCAGGTCAAGGAGCGGTACGCCGCGGACGGCACCTCGCCGGCCACTGGCACCGACACCGACGTCTACGGCCGGTCGCCGCGCTCCAAGCTGTCCCTGGTGCCGGTGATGTATCCGGTCGCGGAGATTTCGCACCTCCTCGACAGCCACAAGAACATCCTCGCCGACGAGCCTCGGCTCAAGACCTTCATTAACACCAGGATGATCGAAGGCGTGAAGTACGCCGAGGACTGGGATCTGCTGCACAGCGTCGGCGACGGCCAGTCCCTCACCGGCATCTTCAACACCCCTGGTGTCCAGCAGTACGCCGGCCTGGCCAGCGACAAGTACAGCGTCCAGATCCGCCGCAGCATCACCAAGGCCCTGCTCGCCGAGTACGAGCCGACCGGCATCGTCATTTCCCCGACCATGTGGGAAGGCGTCGAGGTCGAAGAGGACGACAACGGCGCATTCCGCGTCGCGGTCGCCGTCGCGATCGGCGCCGAGAAGCGCGTGTGGCGCCTCAACGTCGTCGAGACCACGGCCATGTCGGACAGCAACTTCCTCGTGGGCGCCTTCGGCCTGGGCGCGCAGCTCCACGACCGCGAGTCTGTCAGCGTCACCGTCTCCAGCGAGAACGCCGACAACTACGAGCGCGGCCTGATCACTTTCAGGGGTGACGAGCGCGTGGCACTTGAGGTCCCGCGACCGGAGAGTTTCGTCATCGGCACCTGGACCACGCCGACCGGCGGCTGATCCGTCCCGGAGTGAGGGGGCGTACCCGTGCTGCGGGGCGCCCCCTCCACGCAAGACCATCACGACGACGGAGGACCACGGTGATCGAGAAGCAACTCACGGGCCTTGCGGCGGACTTGGCATCCCTGGCCACGCAGCCCCCGGCGAACAAGGGGCCACGGTGCAGCGTCGGGGTCCTCCTGGAGCGCGTCGACGAGCCCACGGCCGAGGCGCTCCGCTCCGCCCTCGACGCCCCGGACATCACTGCACGAGCCATCGCTGACGCCCTCAGCCGCCACGGGGACGCCATCACTGCTTTCACGGTCGCCCGGCACCGGCGACGCGGCGAGTCCAACGGGTGCAGGTGCCCGCGATGACCCTCACCACCGATCTGCAGGAACTCCTCGAGCCCACCGGCGGCCTGCAGGCGCAGCCCCACCAGGTGCAGCGCCCGCAGGCCTCCACGCCCCGCGGCTGGGAGACCGGTGTCCGGTACGAGCCGAGCGGCACCATGGTCGTCACCACCCCGGCCACCGAGCAGCCGCCCAACAGCGAAGCCGACTGGCGGGAACGCGTCGAGGCGCTCGGCCTGGCCATCCCCGACGGATTCCGTGTCCGCCTGGTCGAGGCCCGCCACGACCCGGCCGCCTGGCACCGCGACGCCCAGGGCGACGACGCGGTGACCCGGGCCGTGTGGCGCTGCCGCTACGTCATCGAGCCGGCCACCCCCGCGTGGATGTCCGCCGACGACGTCGACGCCCTGGTCCGCGACGCCATGCGGCGGCGCCGAAAGCCCCGTACTGCAGTCGACACCGCCGAGCGCGCACTGGTCGTCGTCTACGCCGACGCGCAGGCCGGGAAGGTCGGCCGCGACGGCGGCACGCCCGAACTGGTCGCCCGCGTCGCCGAACGGTTCGACCGGCTCGACGACCACATCCGCGACCTGAAGGCCGTCGGCCGGGGCCCCAGCGCCGCCTACTGGATGGACGCCGGCGACTGTGTGGAGAATTACGAGAACACCGCGCAGCAGGCGTACACCAACGACTTGACCATGACCGAGATGATCCGCGTGCACCGCAGGATCACATTCGAGGGCTTGGACCGGCTTGCCGGACGCTTCGACCGCGTCGTCGCTGCGACGTGCGGCTCCAACCACGGCCGTGTCCGCCGCGGACGTGAGGCAGTGGGACCGCCCAGCGACGACTGGGGCCTTGAGGTCATGTCCCAGGTTGCCGACGCGTACGCACGCAACGCCGACGCCTACGGGCACGTGTCGTTCGTCGTGCCGGAAACCTGGCGCGAAACGGTGAGCCTCGACGTCGCCGGCACCATCGTCGGCCTGGCCCACGGCCACCAATACGCGCGCCCCGACAAGGCCGGGGACTGGTGGAGAGGGCAGACGTTCGGCCGGCAGCCCGTTGCCGACGCCGCGGTCCTCGTCACAGGCCACTTCCACCACTTCCGGGCGCAGCAGATGGGCCACGGCCGCCTGTGGATTCAGGCCCCCACCCTCGACAACGGCAGCGACTGGTACACCGTCCGCTCCGGCGAGGTGTCCACGTCCGGGCTCCTGGTGCTCAGCGTCGGCCCGGACGGCTGGGACGACCTCCGCATCCTCTAGAAAGGCACCCACCGTGTCCTACGGCTGCCGCCTCCACGGGCCGAACTGCCGCGTGGTGTGGGGCTACGACCAGGCCCACACCGACAGCCAGCGGCCATACACCATCGACGAACTGGCCGACCGCGAGGAGGGCCCGCACTTCTACGCGTACCCCTCTTACCAGGAGTACCAGGAGGGGTTCCGGCTGTGGCGGGCGCTGCGCTGGGACAGCCGGCTGACCTACACCGAAGGGCTGCTGGCCACAGCAGTGAGGCTGGCCCCCTACGCCGCGAACCTCAGCTCGACCCTTGGGAACAAAGGGCACGAGCCCACCTGCCCAATTGGGCAGGTCCTCTCGGACGTCGCCGGACTCCCCGAAGGCACCACTGCCATGGCTGCCCAACTCTGCAACTGCACGCGGTAGGACGCGACCCAAACCGCATCCGCCCTGCACCCTTCACCGACCACCACCCGAAGGAGAGATCGCCATGGGTATCTACCTGGCCAACGGCACCCGCGTCACCAAGGCCGCGTTCCCGACGACCACCGTTGCGGACCCGGAGAAGGTCATCACCCAGGACCTGTACAGCACCCGCCCGTACACCCCCGTCGGCGACGTCCGGCCCGAGGGCTCGATCAAGACCATCGCCTACAAGGCCGGCGCCGTGGTGCGCCAGTCCGAGATCGACAAGCTGTTCCCGCCCGCGACGATCGACACGGTCAGCCCGTCCGGGGGAACCACCGCCGGCGGTACAGCGGTCACCATCACCGGCACCAACCTCGACGGCGTGTCCGCAGTGAACTTCGGGGCGACACCGGGCACGAACCTGGTCATCGTCTCCGCGACGAAGCTGACCGTGAACGCCCCGGCGAACGCCGCCGGAGCGAAGGACGTCGTCCTGGTCGACGACGCCGGCAACATCACCAAGACCGGCGGTTTCCTCTACGCCTGATCTGCGCCCACCCCGCAGGGCCCCCAGCAGAAGGACGTGCTGGGGGCCCTCCGCGCGCAGCACGAGACGTAAGGACGGTGTGCCGTGCAGGGTGCGCGCTGAACGGACCACCAGCCCGAGAGGGAGCCACTCATGGCCGCCACCACCCGCTCCACCCGCAAGACCCCCGCCGCCAAGACGGACCCGACGGAGGCCCCCGCCGCGCCGGCGACCGCCGACGTCGCACCGCTGGAGCCCCCGACCGCGGACGACCCCACGGCCACGTCCGGCGCCGTCACCGAGCAGGCCGCACCCGCGACCGAGGACGACACCGCGACCGAGGAGACTCCCGCGCCGACCGTTGCCGCACCGCAGGCCCCCGACGTCGCCCCGCTGGAGCCCCCGGCCGTTCACGCGGCCCCCAAACCGCCCGCGGAGCCCCCGCACGTGAGCCCGACCGAGGTCATCCCCGACGTCCTCTCGGACATCATCCTCGACGACGCCACCAAGGAGCCCCCGGCCGACCCGGAGGCAGTCTTCCAGCCCGTCACGCCCTACGGATCCACCCTCGTGTGCACCGTGCGCCTGGTCGAGCGGGTGTACCTCGGCCCGCACAGCACCCCGGTCGAGCGGCTGCTCCAGCCCAGGGGCGCGCACGTCTCCGAGTCCATCGCCGCCCGCATCCGTGAGCGCCTCGTCGCCCAGGCGGCCGAGGCCGACACCGAGCAGTAAGGAGGGGTGGGGTGTCGGCCTTCGACTTCCAGCCCATGTACGGCGGGGCGCACTACGACCCGGAACCGGCCGGGGGCCAGGTGACCCGCCTGGACCTGTACGCGACGCCCGACCGGAGCGGCACTGCGGTCGCCACAGCGGGCCCCGCTGCCCGGCTGGGCGCCGGGAAGTACCGCTTCGTGCTGCCCGACGTGCCACCCGGCCGGTACTGGGCAACGGCGACCTTCACCCCGACCGAGGGCGCCCAGCCCGTCACAGACGCCTCGCTGCGGCTGGATCTGCCCAACGGGCTGGGCCTCGTCACCTCCCCGGAAGCGGTCGCCGACGAACTGGGCGTCCCGCTTCCCCTCACCCCGGAGCAGCGCACCGCGCTGGAGACAGCCATCCGCAAGGCGCAGGCCGACGTGGTGGGCTACCTCCACCGCCCCGTCGTCCCGCGCATCGTCACACTGCGCGCCGTCACACCGATCTGGGCGGGAGACCTCTCCGACCCGGAGGCCTGGCCGCTTCCCGACCAGGACGACCAGGTCGCGGTCCTCGCCTACCGGGCCCAGGCCGGCGGCACCTACGACGTCGACTTCCTCGTCGGTCTCAACGGATCCGCAGAGGAGTCCATCGTCCGGTACGTCACCACGCACGCGGCGGAGTCCGAGCGGGAACGGCCCGGCGGCGTCGGAGCCGCGGGCCGCCGGGTGTCGTCGGTCAGCGCCGAAGGACAGTCGCTGTCGTACGAGACCGCCCCGGCCGCCGGGCAAGCCGGCGCACCCCCCACGATCGATTCCCTGTCGGGTCTGCGCCGTCGCCTCTACGCCCCCCAGAGCCACCCCGCACGTGCACCGTGGCCGTACTCCTCCGGCCGCTACCGCCGCTTCTGACCGAGGAAGGAGCACGCCGTGGCCGTCGTCCTCCCGAACGCCGTCCTGACCGTCTACGTCCTGGAGCACCCGTGGGTGCGCGACGCCAACGGCGTGCCCGTCCCACCGAACCCGAACGAGAAGCCGGCCCCGCGGGGCACCTGGCCCGGGTCGGCCCTCGAGCAGCCCGACGAGAGCTGGTCGCTGCGGTTGGACCCCGCCGCGTGGCCGGTCAAGCCCGGTGACACCGTCACCGACGAAACGGGCCGGGCCTGGACGCTCACTGAGACCCGCAACCACACAGTGCTCGGCTGCCCGGCTGTCGACTACGTCGAGGCCAAGGCATCCCTCAACCCGCCGGAGATCCCCTGATGGCGAAGTTCAAGCCCGCCCAAGGCCTTGAGCAGGCCATGGCGCAGATGCTGGCCCCGCACGTCTACCGCATCGCCCAGCAGGTCGAGGTCGAGGCGAAGCGGCTGGCGCCGCCCGTCAAACGGTGGGTGACGATGGCCGATGACAGGGTCCGCCCGACCCATGTGCAAGCGCAGGGCCAGGAGGTCCCCGGGAACCTCCGCTTCGAGATCAACTCCATGAGCTGGGACCGCCGGCACCGAGGCCTCGGCAAGTACACGTACATGATGGAGCCCCGCGATCAGTCGTCCCGTGCGGTCGCGAACATCAAGAACTGCCGGTGCACCACTGCGATCGACCCGGACGGCATCGCCCGGAACATCACCACCGGTCAGCCCGTCGTCAGCGGCAAGAAGGTCACGGTCACCGTCACCGCTCAGGCCAAGGGCATCGTGGAGGCCGAGGTCGGCACCGTGTACCCGGGCAACCTCGTTGCGGACGGCGCCCACTTCATGGCCCGCGCTGCCGCTCTCGTCGCGTCCCGTCGCTGAGGGCGCGACACAAGCCGCCGCGCCGCCCACAGTGCCCGTCATGACTACGCCCAAGAAGACCCCCGCCACCGCCGAGACGCCCACCGCGCCCGCCGACGCGGTCACAGCCGTCACCACGACCGAGGCCCGGCCGGAGGAGACCCCGACCGTCACCGTCCCGGCCGCCGTGGTCGGGCCGACCCTGTCCGTCGACGTCGACCCGGTGACCGTCGTCCTGGCGCACCACCTGCGCATCGACGGAACCGAGTACAAGCCGGGCGACGAGGTCCTCGTCAACCCGGACTTCGCCCGCCACCTGCGCACGCAGGGCTACGCCAACCGCGCCTGATGATCGAGCCGAACATCGCGGACGCCGACCCGGTGTCCGAACTCGTCGCCTGGCTCCAGCAGAGCCCCGAGGCCGCCGAAGCACTCGGCGGCCCCGGCCGCGTGTCCGGGACCCGTGAAGCGCCGTGGCCGCACCTCCTCGTCGGCCACGGCCCCGGCGGGGACTTCCGCCGTCTGCAGTGGGCGACCGAACCGGAGGTGACGCTCGAGGTGTACGGCGACCCCGGCGGCTGGCCCGGCAAGGCCGAACTGCGCCGCATCCTGCTGCTCTGCGCCAAGGCCGCCATCGCTCGCGTCGAGGCACCCCACGTGCCCGGCCGACCGGTCATCAGCGGCATCAAGCCCTCGGGGGTGCTGCTGTGGTCGCCGCTCATCGACGGGCAGCCGCGCTGGCTGATGAACCTCTCCGTGACGCTGCATCCGTGAGGACGCGACGCTAACCAGAGCGCCTCCCCATGGTGTCCGGGCCCTGCACCCGAGCAGCATGGAGAGCCCCCTCATGACCAAGATTCTTGTCCCGGCCATCACTCGCGTGTGGCTGGCCGCGGTCGGTACCGAGGCGCCCGAGGACGCCACGGTTGCGATGCCCGCGGGCTGGTACAGCGTGGGCCTGACCACCGAGGACAGCCTCAAGTTCAACAGCGAGCCGACGTTCGAGCAGGTCAAGTCCGCTCAGTCGTCGTACCCCACCCGCACCTTCCAGACCGGCGACGCGGCAACGATCGAGGTCGACCTGCAGGACTGGTCCGGCCCGAACTTCAAGGCGGTCTACGGCGGCGGAACCATCTCCGCCATCACCCCCGCCGGCGGCGGCCCGAAGCACTACAAGTTCACCCCTCCCCGGATCGGCTCCCGCTCCGAGGTCGCGGCCTGCATCGAGGTCGTCGACGGCGGCAGGCACTACCGCTACATCGTGCCCCGCACGATGCAGATGGAAGGCGTCTCGAAGGACCTCGCCAAGACCAAGGAGGTCGTCCTGCCCCTGCGCCTGGCCGTGCAGGGCGGCGACGACGTCGACGCGTGGTACGTGGTCACGGACGACCCGGAGTTCCAGCCCTCGGCGCCGACGATCACCGCGGTGAACCCGACGACCGGAGCAATCGCGGGCGGCACGCAGGTCACCATCACCGGCACGAACCTGGGCGGCGCCACCAGCGTCAAGTTCGGCACCGCGGAGGGCACCGGGCTGGTCGCAACCGATGACGACCAGATCTCGGTCATCAGCCCGGCTGGCGCCTCCGGAGCCAAGGACATCGTCGTCACCACCGCGGGCGGTACCGCCACCAAGGTCGGCGGATTCACCTACGCCTGACGGGCCGCGTACGGCCGTCCCCACGCCGCCCGAGCCGGGGCGGCCGTACGCCGCGACACAAGCCCCGCAGCGCTGCCACTGTCCGCGCGCTGCCGCACCACCGCGACTCAGCCACGCATAGAGAGGTCACGCCGTGACGTACTTCATCGACCTGGACGCCGCACGCCGCGAAGTCCGGTTCCCCGACGGCATCCCCGTGCTCTTCGGGGGTGAGCAGTTCATCTTCCCGGCCGAGCTGCCGGCCGACGCCCTGGACCCGATCCTGTCGGACGAACTCGACCTGGTCGGCCTGCTCGGAGAGATCCTGGAGTCGTCCGATGGCGACGCCGGCGTCGAGGAGATCGTGAAGGGCTTGTTCCGCCGGCCGTCCCTGCCGCGGAAGTTCCTCGCCGCGGTGCGACAGACCTTCCAGAGCCTCCTCGGGGCCGATCAGCACAAGCTGTTCCTCGAGCAGCGGCCGTTCATCGGCGACTACGTCCGCCTGACCGTCGCCCTGTCCAAGGTCTACGGGGTCGAGCTGGGAAAGCTTTTCAGGTCGGACGACTCCTCCGAGAACGCTTCGGAGACGTCGAGTCCGACCTCTCCCGATTCCACAACGGACTCGACGCCCGAGGCGCCTGGCGACAGCCAGGAGAGCCCGGATTCATCGGTCTGAGGCGGCTGATCTCGTACATCGACGGTCTACCCGAGGACTCCCGCGTGCGCTCCAGCCCCATCGACGGCTGGACGAGCCAGCTGGAGCTCCTGGCCCAGATCGTCGAGGAAGTCAGCATCCTCTCGGCCGAACGACGGCGTGAGGAGCCGAAGACCGTTCCCCGTCCATCCAGCACCGTCGCCCGCGCGGCACGTCGGACCCAGTCCCGGACATCCGTCGCCGCGCAGGCGGTTCCGACACAGGAGGCCCCGCGTCTGACCGGTCACCGGCAGATGCTCATGGCCGCCATGCAGAAGGGAATGGTCCGAAGTGGCTGAGGGCCTGCAGGCCGGCCGCCTCGACGTGCCGGTCATTGCCGACCTCGCGGGTTTCGCCGAGCGGCTCCGCACGCAGATCGAGGCGGCGGCCGAGGGCCTGGCCGCCAAGGTGAAAGTCGAGATCGACGACACCGGGCTGCGCGAGAAGCTCGAGGCCGTCGTGGAAGCGGCATCCCGTGGTGTCGCAGCGACCATCCACGTCAACGTCGACGACGCCCGGGTCCGCACGCAGATCGAGGAGATCCGGCAGCGCGTCGCCAACGCCGACGTCGACCTACCCATCCGGCCGGACGGCGACGCCGACCGGTCGTCCTCCGGCGGACTCCTCGGCGGTCTGCGGCGTCTCATCGCCGGCGTCCAGACAGAGGCCGACCGTAACCCCGTCAGTGTGCCCATCAAGGTGAAGGCACCCAAGGGCCGCGGCGGCTCCCTGCGCATGCTCGGCATGGGCGCTCTGGCATCCCTGGCCGAACCCGCCGTGGCGCTCGTGGGGCAGTACGGTGCCGCGCTGACCGCACTGGTGTCGTCGGCAGCTCCCGCGGTCGGAGTCCTCGGCGCGATCCCCGGCCTGATCGCGGCGGCAGGCACCGCGGTGATCGGCACCAAGGTCGCGTTCTCCGGTTTCGGGGAGGCCTTGAAGCAGAACATTCAGATGTACGACCAGGTCGCGGCCGGCGTGAAGCGGACGAAGGCCCAGGAGCAGGCCCTCGATGCGTCCATGGACAAGCTGTCGAAGTCCGCCCGCAAGACCGTCGTCACCATCGCCGACCTGAGCGACGGGTGGCGCAAAATGCGCCAGTCCGTACAGGAGCGGTTCTTCTCGAAGATCGCGGACGACGTCAAGCCGCTGTCCAACGCAGTGCTGCCCCTCCTGAAAGACATGCTCGGCGACAGCGCCAGCCAGATGGGTTCGCTCATCAAGCGCGGCGCGAAGTTCATGCAATCCGGACCGTTCCGCAAGGACTTCAAGACGATCGCGGGCTCGAACTCCCGCGTCATCGGGAACCTGGCCGACAGCGTCGGCAACCTCGGCCACATGGTGCTGGACTTCCTTGTCGCGAGCGGCCCGTTCGTGCAGCGCGTCGGACAGGGCGTGGAGCGCCTGACGCGGTGGGGCCGCGCATCGGTCCAGGCCGGGCGGGAAACCGGCTCCCTGGCCACGTTCCTCGACCACGCCGGCGACAAGGCCTCCCAGCTCGGCCGGTCCACGATGAACCTGATCAAGGGCATCGGCGGCATCGGCAAGGCAGGTCAGGACTCCGGGAACCTCCTCCTCGACGGATTCGAGGCAGCCACCCAGCGCTTCAACCGGTGGGCGAACAGCAAGGCCGGGCAGGCGGGGATCGCCCAGTTCTTCGCGGGCGCCGGGCCCGCCTTCCACGAACTCAACATGCTCGTCGGCGACTTCGTGCGAGGCCTGGGCCGGGCCGCGAAAGACGGCGGCGTCACCGAACTGATCCGGCAGATCCGCACCGAACTGATGCCCGCGGTCGGCACCTTCCTCAACGCGGTCGGGCACAGCATCGGCCCCACGGTCGTCAGCCTCGTGTCGAACCTGGCGACCGCGATCGGCAACCTGTCCGCGGCCGGCGGAGGCCTCGGCGTGCTCCTGTCCGCCCTCAACGGCGTGGCGTCCGTCTTCAACACGCTCATGCGCGTGATCCCGGGCGCCAACACCACCCTCGCGGTGTTCCTGGGCACTCTGCTCGCCCTCAAGGTCGTCTCCACCGTCGGCACCATGATCCGGGGGTTCGGCACGTCGGTGGCCGCCGCAGGCACCTCCGTGGCGTCCCTGGGCGGCGTCATGCGCACCCAGCTCGGCCCCGGCCAGCTTGGGCCGCAGGCCACGCTGTGGCAGCGCATGGGCGGCTCCTACCGGGCGGCTGCGCAGGAAGGCGGCCGGCTGTCCGGAACCCTGCGCGGAGTCGGGGCAGCGAACCGCGTGGCCACCCGCGCCATCGGTGGCATGACGACCGCACTGGGCGGGCCCCTCGGCCTGGCCATCGCCGGAGTCACCATCGGTCTCGGTCTCCTGGCGTCCAAGCAGGAAGCCGCGGCCCGCGCCACCAAGGCGCACGAGGACCGCGTGAACTCCCTGTCGCAGGCCCTCGCACAGTCCGGCGGCGCCATCGACGCCAACGTCCGCGCCGCGGCGGCGCAGATCCTGCAGGACACGGAGCTGGCCGACGGCAAGGGCAAGTTGATCGACATGATGGCCAAGGCCGGGATCTCCCTCGGAGACCTGACCAGCGCCTACCTGGGGCAGGGCAAGACGCTCGAGGACCTGCAGAAGGAACTGCAGGCGACCGCGGACGCCCACAAGGACTGGATGGTCACCTCTGCGGGTGCCAGCCAGACCTGGGACGACGAGGGCCTGGCCGCGATCCGCGCGAAGAACGCCCTCAGCGCGGTCCGCGGCGAACTGGAGAAGGGCCAGGCCAAGCAGAAGCAGCTCGCCGACGCCGCCAACCAGGCCGGGACCACGGGCACGGACTCCTACAGCCGCCTGTCGGCCGCCGTCCAGGGATTCAGCGACAAGACCCAGTCTGCGGACACGCGCGTCGACAACCTCAAGCGGGCCCTGGACGCCCTCACCGGCAACACCCAGTCGTTCCACGACGCCGAGGCGCAGCTCAACTCGGTGATGCTGCAGATCGACGACACCATGAAGGGCAACATCGAGAAGGCCGACGGCTGGGGCAAGAAGCTGATCGGCAACGACAAGCTGGTCAACACCTCCACCCGCAACGGCCAGACCCTCAACACGCAGCTCAACGACCTCCGCGACGGGATGCTCAATGTCGCGACGCGCGCCCAGGAGGCAGCGGAGAAGGGTCTGCTGCCGATGTCGACGGCGATGAACCAGAGCCAGGCCGCGATGGAGAAGGCCCGCGCGAAGGCCATCCAGCTCGCCAAGGACATGGGCATCCCCGAGACCCAGGCGAAGGCCCTCGCCGACCAGATGGGGTTCATCCCGGACACCGTCACCACGCTGGTGACCACCCAGGGCATGCCGAAGGCGACCGCTGACTTCCTGGCGCTGCGTGGCGACATCGAGGGACTACCCCCCGGCAAGACCCTCGAGATCAAGGCTCCGACGGCCGAGGTGCGGCGGCAGCTCGAGGCCGTGGGAATCACGGTCGTCAACATCCCGGGGAGCAAGGACATCGCGATCGCAGCCCCGACGAAGGCTGCCCGCGCGAACATCGCGGCCCTGGCCGCGGACATCGCCAACGCGCCGAACAAGAAGAGCGTCACGGTCAGCGCGATCGTGAAGAAGGCCGCCGGCGAACTCAAGAACGTGCAGGACAAGGTCACGAGCCTGCCCGCGGGCAAGTCCATCGACGTCAAGGCGCCGACGAAGACCGCCACGCAGGCACTGAAGGATCTCGGCTTCAAGATCAAGACGGTGGACGGGACCAACGGGAAGGTGGTCCGGATCACCGCCCCCAACAAGACGCCGCTCCAGCAGGTCCAGTCGATCCAGAACAAGATCAACAACCTGACCGGGCGAACCGTCACCGTCACCATCCGGTACACCACGCAGGGCCAGCCCTACGTGTCCGGCAACGCGGACGGCGGCGTGAAGCAGTTCGTCAACGGCGGCATTAACGGCATCGGACGAGGCGTGAAGCGGTTCGCGGCCGGCGCGGAGCAGCACATCGCACAGGTCGCGCGGTCCGGGGAGATGCGCCTGTGGGCCGAGCCCGAGACGTACCCCGGAGAGGCGTACATCCCGCTCGCCCCGTCCAAGCGCAAGCGCTCCGCGGCCATCCTCGACTGGGTCGCCCAATACTTCGGCGGCACCGTCGTCTACCCCCAGAAAGCACTGGCGACGTTCGCGAACGGCGCCGTGTCCCTGGGCCGGAGCATGTCCGCGGCAAACAAGACCAGGTCGGCCACCGCGATGGGCAATGCGCCCCTGGTGGGCGGCGATCTCAACATGACCATGACGGCCGAACCGACGTCCCCGAGCAAGGCTCTGCAGGACACCATGTTCGCGCTGCGCAACATCCGACTCGGCGGAGATGGTGGCTGATGCAGAACGGCGACTGGAACCTGGGCTACTTCGCGTTCGGGCAGTACAACGGGGCAGCCCTGACGTTCGGCCAGGTGAAGTCAGGCATCTACTGCCTCAGCGAGCCCGACACCACCTTCGCAGACGGCGAGTACGGCGACGCCGTCCTGCCCGGCGAGGACGGCGTACGGTTCGGCCGCGACTACCAGCGGAACGGCACCGTGACGTTCGAACTCGGTGTGGACACCGTCGACGCACCCGTCGACCGGCACTTCCCGCCGGCGTGGACCAAGGCGGGCGTGCTGATCGGCGACTGGCCCGACGACCCCGCGATCCTCAAGAAGCTCAAGGCCACCGGCAACCCGTGGTCGTGGAACGAGGACGGCCTGAACATGCTGCGGCAGGTGTGGCGGGCCGACGCCGTGCGGTTCGGCAGCACGAGCCGCCTGGGCTGGCTGTCGCACATGGTCGCCGGCCACAGCCGCCGCCTCTACGGACGACCGCGGAAGTTCTCGGTGTCCCACTCCCGGCTGACCCGGCAGGGCTACACCCCCGTCGTGGCGACCTTCGACGCCGTCGATGACCGCTTCTACGACGACGTCGCCAAGTACGCCGAGATGTGGGACCGGGTACCCGGCACCGTCCCTCCGCGGCCGGGCCGCCCGGCCCCGCCCGCCGCGCCGTCCAAGAAGTCCGCCGCCGTGTCCAGCGCGGGCCGCACGCCGTCCTGGGCGGTCATCACGATCACCGGGCCGTGCCTCAACCCGAAGGTCACCCTCGGCTCCTGGTGGACCGTGGAGCTGTCCACGCTCATCGCCGACGGGGAGTCCGTCGTCATCGACGCCCGGCCATGGGAGCGCACGGCGCTCCTGGTCAAGGCCAACGGCTCCAAGGTGTCCGTCGCCGACAAGCTGACCCGGGCCTCACCGCGGCTGGCGGAGCTGATCGTCCCGCCGGGCAACTGGACCGCGACGATGGCGCACACCAAACTGCCGGCGCTCCCCGGCACGGGCCCCACCGTCGAGGTCTCGTGGCGGGACGCGTTCACCTGGTGGTGAGGCCGCGACACTAACCGGCCGCGCAGCTCATCCTCCGACCCGCGATCACGTCGGGACGGAAGGAGCGGCACATGGCATGGGACGGCGTGCCCTGGTTCGTGGAGAGCACCGCTGCGAGCGAGGAGACCCTACGGCTGGTGGTCGAGGCCGCGGCCGGCGGCGGTGAGGGCATCATCGGGCCGGCCGATCTCCTCGTCACCGCGCTGGATGTTCCCGGCACGAGTGTCGAGGTCGGCATCGGGGCCATGGTGGCGCGCAAGCGCGGCGGCGCGGTCGGGCAGGCGTACGCGGCGCGCATGCCGACCCCGGAGACCGTCGACATCGCCGCGACAGGAGCGGACGGCCCTCGCTCGGACCTGATCATCGCCCGCGTCGAGGACCCCTTCGGCGGCGAGAACTGGCCCCAACCGGAGGACCCCACCGTCGGGCCGTACGTTTTCACCCGGGTCCTGACCGACGTGCCGCCCGGCACGCGCAGCGTCCAGGACGTGCTCCCCGGTTCCACGGCCGTCACCCTGGCCCGCGTTGACGTACCGGCGTCGACGAGCATCATCACGCCGGTCATGGTCACAGACCTGCGGCAGATAGCGGCCCCCCGCACCCAGACCAGCCGCCGCTACCTGCACAGCGCCTGGGCCACCCCCGACGACGTCGGCCCGGTCGTCGACGTCTGGGAAGACTTCCCGCTCGGCGCCCGCTGGCAGGAACGCATCCCGGAGTGGGCCACCCACGTCGAGGTGCACGCCGACCTGACGGGGCTGCTCCACCCGGACACGACCGAGGCCCGCGGCACGCTGCGCGTCATCCTCGACGAGCAGTTCGGCGCGCCCATCCCGTTCCTCACCACGCACGCCGGCCGCCACAGCGCGGTGGCGGGCAACAGGTTCGCCATCGCCCCGGAAGACCGCGGGCAGATCCTCCCGATCGCCGTGCAGGGCAAGGGCACGGCCGGGAAGACCGGTGTGCTGCGCGCTGACGACGGCACGGTCCTGACGCTGGAAGTGACCTACTCGCAGGCCCCGGTGATCGCCTGATGACGCGCGTAGGCAGCGGATGGCGGTTCATCGCGCAGCGGACCGCCACCGGAGACTTCCTCGACTGGGATGTGCCCTTCGTCCCGGACGGCCCGCCGCGGCGGGAGCTGAACGGGCCCGGGTCGATGGTCGGCACGATCGCGCCCGAGTACATGCGGCTGATGGCCAAGCCGGACGGACTGCCCGTCATCACCGAGTGGGCGACGACCCTGTACGCCGAGTACGCCGGCAACATCCGCTGGGGCGGGATCGTCACGCGCGTCTCGTACCAGGGCCAGGCCATGAAGCTCGAATGCACCGGCTTCAGCGCCTACCCCAACGGCATGCCGTTCCAAGGGAGCAGCATCCAGTCCGGCGTCGCCATCCCGCAGAAGTACGCATACGAGGGCAAAGACAAGAACCACGACGGGTACATCGACGGCACTTCCCCGAAGAAGAAGATGCCGCCGCGCCCGAAGGACAAGATCACCGCCCGGTGGGACTCGTACGACGTCGTCCGGCACATCTGGGCTCACCTGCAGTCCTTCAACGGCGGCAACCTCGGCCTGGTCGTCGACGGCCACGACTCCGGGCACCTCCTGGGCGCCTCGAACGGCACCGACCCGTGGGAGCTGCACTGGTGGGACACCCCTGACTGCGGCCAGACCATCTCCGACGTCATGAGTCAGGCCGGGGCCGACTACATCGAGCGGCACCAGTGGGACGGCACCCGGGAGAAAGTCCTCCACTTCCTCGACCTGGGCAACCCGCGACACCTCGGCCGCTCACGCTCTGACCTGCGCTTCGCCACCGGCGAGAACATCATCGAGACCGCCACCCCCACAGGACAGGGCGAGTGGTTCGCGAACCAGATCTACGTGCTGGGCAAGGGCGTCGGATCAAAGACCGCCCGCGTCCGCGTGATCTACGACGACAAGCGGCTGCGCCGGGCCCGCGTCAGCGCACTCAAGACCACGAGCAGCGCCGCAACCCTCACCGCCTACGGCCAGTCCCAGCGGGCGCGTCACAGCCAGATGCTCACCGTCCCGTCGATCGCGGTGAAGCACCACCCCAACGCAGCCCTGGGGTCCTGGGCTCTGGGCGACCTGATCCTCCTGCAGCTCGAGGTGCCGTGGATCGGCGACGTCGTCGTCTGGCACCGCATCGTCGCCGAGGAGATCGACCCGGCGGCCGGCACCGCAGTTCTCACCCTCACCCGTGCCGACTACTACGGCTGATCAAGGAGCGTCCCCATGGCTACGTCATTCCAGCTCGACGAGCGCGAGCGCACCAAGCCCCTGGCGGCCTACCTCGCGGGGCTGGAGCGCCGCATCCAGGACCTGGAGCGCGCCAACCCACTCACGAACGCCGCCCTCGACGGCGGATCCATAGAGGTGTACGACGACGACGGGTCTTTGCAGCTCGTCATCGGAGACCAGCCCGATGGCACCACAGGCGTCGTCCACGTCAACGGCCCACCCCCACCCGTCCCGACCACGCCGATGCTGACATCCGTCCTCGGCGGTGTCGCCGCAATGTGGGACGGCGGCTTCACGGACTCGGACGTCGCCCCGCTGGACTTCTCCCGGATCGAGGTGCACGCCTCCGCGTCCCCCGGGTTCGAGCCGACCGCAGTCACCCAGGTCGGATCGATCGAATCACCCCGCACCGGGACCTGCGTCGTGCCGACGGAAGGCCCGGTGTACGTCCGCTTCCTGGCCCGGAACCTGTCCGGGACCGCAAGCGACCCGTCTGAGCAGGCGGGCCCCCTGGGGCCGGCCAAGGTCGTGGCGGACGACGTCCTCGACGGCATCATCACCGACGTCAAACTCGCCGACGAGGCAGTGACAGCCGGGAAGATCGCTCTGGGCGCGGTCAGCAGTACGGCCATCGCTGACGGCGCGATCCTCGAAGAGAAGTTGCACGAGGGCGCGGTCACGGTTGGCAAGCTCGCCGACGGTGCAGTCACCGACCTCAAGATCGCCGAAGACGCGGTCACCGAAGGAAAGATCGCCCTCGGCGCGGTCAGCTCGGTCGCCATCGCCGACGGGGCGATCCTTGAGGACAAGCTGTCCGATCTCGCGGTCTCACTGGACAAACTCCAGGACAACTCCGTGGGCGCCGGGAAGATCGCCGCGGACGCGGTCACCGCCCGCGAGATCAAGGCTGGGGCCGTCACCGCGTCGGAGATCGCCGCCGGAGCCATCACCACGGACAAGCTGACCGTCGTCGGCGGCAGCAGCGGCAACGTGCTCAGCGACCCGTCGTTCGAGGGCAATTACACCGCGGCGCTCGTGGCCACCAACCAGGCGTTCTCGGTCGACTCGACCAAGGGCAACGGCAGCGCCAAGTCCCTCAAGGTCAACGCCGCGGCGGGCACGCCCACCACCCGCACGCTGGCCCTCTGCACGGTCCCTGTCGCTGCCGGCGACGTGCTCAACATCGCCATCGACTACCAGGCGTCCGCGGACTACACCACGCCCGGCGCCATCGTGAAGTTCTACGCCCGCTGGGAGGACTCCTCCGGCGTGGCCATCGGCTTCGGGTCGGCCCAGACCACCACGCCCGTCCTGGGGTCCACCTGGCAGCGCCTGAGCGTCATCTCGACCGCGCCCGCGAACACCGTCAAGGCCACGATCTGCGTTGAGTCCTTCCAGGCGCAGTCCGGCACGCTGTGGTTCGACAACGCTTCGGTCCGCCCGGTGTTCGGCGGGACGCAGATCGCCGACGGTGCGATCACCACGGCGAAGATGGTCGCGGGCACCATCAACGGCGACCGCATCACGGCCAACACCCTCAGCGCCGACAAGATCGTCAGCAAGTCCATCACGGCCCTGCAGATCTTCGGCGGCGCCATCACCGCCACCGAGCTGGCGGCGAACGCCGTCACGGCGGCCGCCATCGCTGCCGGCGCCATCACCACGGACAAGCTGGTCGTGAGTGGCGGCGCCAACATGTTGAGCGATCCGAGTTTTGAGGGCACCTACTCCGCGGCCCTGGTCGCCGCTGCGAACTCCTCGTTCATCACGATCGACAGCACCGGCAACGGCAGTGGCAAGTCCCTCAAGTTCGACATGACGAGCGGGTCCGCCACGACCCGGAACCTCCAACTCTCTGCGTTCCCGCTGGCAGCCGGTGATCAGCTCTACCTCGCCGTGGACTACCTGGCATCGTCCGGGTTCGGCCCGGCCGGCGGCTTCCCGCAGATCTATGCCCGGTTCGAGAACAGCACCGGCGGGATCATCGCGTTCGGCTCGGTGGTGGCGAGTTCTCCGGTCCTCGGGGCGTGGACGCGGATCTCCGGCACGGTGACGGCACCTGCGAACACGGTCAGGGCCTACATCTACGTCGAGGTCAAGACGGCCTCTGCGGGCACCGTGAACTTCGACAACGCCGCATGCAGGCCCGTACTCCCCGGCACGCAGATCGCCGACGGTGCGATCACCACGCAAAAAATGATCGCAAATTCAATCAATGGTGACCGAATCACCGCAAATTCTCTTAGCGCGGACAAGATTGTCGCCCTCAGCATCACCGGCGCGCAGATCAAGGCCCTTGAGATCACCGGTGACAAGATCGCTGCCAACGCCATCAAGGCCGGGCACCTGGACGCCGGATCCGTCACCGCCGTCGCGCTGTCCGCCACCGCCATCGACGGTAAGACCATCACCGGTGTGATCGTCATCGGTGGGACTGTCCGCACCGCTGACACCGGTAACCGTGTGGAGATGACCAGCGACACGACGAGCGGTCGGTCGATCGGCAGAGTCTCCTTCTACACCGAAGTCTCCACAGACACCCCCGGCAGCATCACCGCACAGGGGCCCGCCGACGGCGGCCGGCGGGGGCTGATGGGTATCGCTCCCGGCTACTCCGGCGGCAACCCGGCGCCCTGGTGGAAGCTTTCCTACGAGGCCGAAGGCATCCCACCGAAAACCAGGTTCGACGTCAACGCCGACACCACGTACGTAAATGCCCTCAACGCGTCCTCCGTCCGCGCAGGAAACATCGCGAGCGGCCGAGTCACCATCACCGTCACAGCTGCGAACACTCCCACGTCCGGGCAGGTGTCAGGTCTCAACCTGACAGGCGGCCCCTTCCGCGTCGTCGCCACGCCGGCCACCTCGACAGCAGGCACAACCCTGCTGGGCTGGGGCGTCACCAATCAAACCGCGACCGGATTCACTGTGTGGGTGACCCGGTCGAATGCCACACAAACCCTTGTGAATGTGGATTGGGTCGTGATCGCAGAATGATTCCTCTTCCCCTTGAGCCCGGAACCTTTTATCGCGCCACCGCGATATGCCGCACAGAGAGCTGCCCCAACCTGGGCGAGACCATGGTGTGCGAGCGGATGTACAGCAACGACGGCATCCACTTCACGATCACCTGCGGTCTGTGCAGCGTGGACGGGGACATCGTCAGCGCTGTGAAACTCGACCCCCAGCCGCCCATGGAGTAGCCAGCGGCCAGCCGGGCACTACCGGCCCGGCCAGCACGCGACGCAAGACCACGTCGGCCCTCAGTGTGCGAAGTGCGGGGAGCCGCGGACCTCAATCGGTCCCGGCTCCCGCGCACCCCCACCTGTTCCCGACCTGAGGAGGCGCCATGGACTGGCTCGGCCCTCTGGCGCCCTACATCAAGACCGTGCTCGGCACCCTCGGCGCACTCGCCGGCGCGTGGCTGGTCTACCGGCAGACCAACAAGCAGACCGACGCCCAGGAGCGCACCGCCAAGGCACAGACCGAGGCCGACGCCGACGCCATCGAGGCACAGACCTACGTCGACGCGATGAACACGGTCACGTCCGGCTTCACCGCCCTCCTGGACCAGCAGCGGCAGACCCTCGAACTGCGGCAGCGCGAACACGAGCGGGAACGCGAGCACATGGCCGGCCGGATCGGAGCCCTTGAGGGCAAGCACGCCGATCTCGAGCGCAAGGTCGAGCACCTGCAGGAGCAGCAGCGGGCCGACCGACGCTGGAAGGCGGTTGCGATCGAGTACATCCGTGACCTGTGGGAGACGATCCGGGACCTGGGGCACGTCCCGCCGGCCGCGCCAGAGGAGATCAGCCCCGACCTCGAGGCGCCCCGCCCGCAGGCCTGAGCACGCGACACAAGCCACCCGCGCCGTGCACTGTCCGCGTGTCCGTCACCTCCAGAAGGGCTGGTTCACCCATGTCTCCGATTCTCGAATCCATCACCAACGGCGCCCAGGTCGGAGCGCTGCTCCCGCTCGCCACCGCGGTCGTACAGCGCCCCGCCTGGCCCGCCCGCATCAAGCAGGTCGTCGCAGTCGTCATCGCCCTGGTCGCCGCGGTCGCCACGGTGGCCGCGACCGGCGGCTGGGGACAGTTCGAGCACGGCAAGCTGACCCTCGCGACCGTGCTGGCCGTCCTGGCTGCCTCCCAGACCACGTACGACCTCGTGTGGAAGCCGACCAAGCTGGCCCCGGCCATCGAGGACGCGACCACACCGAAGGGCGCCCAGCGGGCCGGATAACGGCTGCTCAGGCCCGTTGGCCCTTAACCAGCGGGTATCATCCGCGAAGAGGTGGCCGTGCCGCTGCACCGCAAGGTGCGGCGCCGACTGCGTTGAGATCGCCCATCAGGTTGGCTTAGAAACGGTGCGCCGTGTTCCTTCGGCCAGGGTGACCGGCTTCGGCTGGTAACACCTGATGACCAGCATCGAGTCCACTGGGTGCGTGCAGAGCACTCAGGGCCGGGGAGCGGTTGCTCCTGCGCTGATCCGGCACACGCAGTCACCCGCTACGCGGGGCGCGGCCACCTCGTTCCGTATCCGCAGGGGTACCCGAACACGCACCACGGCCTGAGAGCAGAGGGCCGCCCGAAGAAGAGGAGTGCACACCGCATGGCTGAAGCGCAGCAGACGGCGGCCGAGATCAAGCGCCTGTCGGCCATGTCGCCGGACGCCTTCATGCGCACCGTCGCCCACTACGCCACCGGCGGCACGGACAGGCGCTGTCCCCGCGACGTCCAGGGCCAGGCCCTCGCCTCCCCGCAGCTCGCCCCGCAAGCGCTCGAGGCACTGGAGACCGCCGTCCGGCAGGTGCGGTCGTTCCTGCCTCGCGAGGAAGGGGAGAGCAAGCGCGCGCACCAGGCCCGTCTCGCGCCCTTCCGGGCCCGCCTCCAAGCCGGCATGTCCCCGCTGCAGGACGTCGTCGACGACCTGGCCCACGACGAGGCGAAGGCGCTCGCTGCCCTCGACGATGCCACGTTCACCCGCCGGTGGACTGGGTTCATCCTCGACGCCCCCGGCGGTGGTCCGGTGCCCCGCCGCGTGCAAGGCCTCGCGTTTCGGTCACCGCGAGTAGCGGCCAGAGCGGAAGTGGAGTGCCTGCTGATGCTCGAGGACCCGGGCCAGTTCATGCCGCCGGGCGACGCCGGCGAGAGCCGCAAGGCACATGAGGCGCGCGTCGTTGCCTTCCGCCGACGGGTGTCCACCGAAGTGCGTTTCCTGCAGTACGCCACCCAGTACGCCGAGGCGCGCCTCGGCCGGATGCCGACCGCGCCGAATCACCGGGCGCAGGCGCTCCGGCTCCTGGGCGAGGCCCACCCCAAGGAGCTGCTGCAGCTTCTGCGGGAGGTCCGGGAAGGCGCGCGCGCGGACAAGGACGAGGCGCGCCGCGAGACCCGCATGATTCGCCGCGCGGCACGAAGCGCGCCATAGCGCGCGCCTCTTCACCCGAGGAACCGACTCAAGGGCGCGCCCAACGGCGCGCCCTTCTTCGTGTCCGGGCGCGCTTCCCCCGCGCGGCAGGCGCGCCCGTACGCGCGCACGGGGAAGGCCTGACGCGCGCCCGCAGGCGCGCCATCGACGTCGCTGCCGGGCGCGCCCGCGCGGCAGGTGACCGTGGCGCCCGCGCGCCCGCGCGGCCCGGCTGGCGCGGCTGACCGGTCCGCGCGGCATGGCGCGCTTTCGGCGCGCGCGCCCGAGAAATCGCAGGTAGACACAGCGCGCGCCCGCGCGGCGGGGACGCGCGCGGGTGAGGCGCGCCTCCAGGAAGGGGCCACGGCGCGGCGCGCCTGCCCCTGGTCGCGCCCGCGCGCCATCACTGATCTGCCGGCGCGCGGCGCGGCACAGCGCGCGGCCGGATGGCGCGCTGCGGTGGGCGCGCGGCGCGCCTGGATCGATGGGCGCGCGCGGATCCGGGGCGCGCGATGGCGCGGTCAGGTGGCGCGCCGCGGCGCGGATGGCGCGCGCTCCATGGTGATCGGCAGGCGCGCGGGGACGGCGCGCGGCGCGCCTCGACGCGCGGCGCGGCATGGCGCGGGCGCGCCTTGCCGGGTGACGTGACGTGATGCGGGGCGCGCCTGCAGGAGGGTCGGAGGCGCGCCCCGCGCGGTCCCGGGGCGCGTCACCTCACGTCACCTCAGCGCGTCACGCTCGTGGGCGGCGCGTCGTCGAGGAACGCCGCGAACCGTTTCGCGAACGACAGGTCTGGGATCGGCGCGCTCCGGTAGTAGGTGGCGAGCGCCTTCTCCTCGGCCTCCTCGAGCGTCTTGATCACCTCCGGCCGGTGCGCCAACAGGTGGTCCCGGAGGGTGCTCATCCCGGGTTCTCCGTGCTCTGAGATCGGCCCAAGGTGCTCACCCACAGTGAGGAACAGCACGCGCGCCTGAACGTTGGCCTCGACCATGAGCGCCTCGACAGCCAGAGTCTCGGCTCTGTTCCGGCGCCGTCGTGCGGCAGGCGGCGGCGCCGGCGGCAGGTCCTGCGGCTCCTCGGCCTCACTGACGTCGGCCGGTTCTTCGCCGGCCGGGGGCTCCGGCTCGCCTTCCGGGTCCGGCGGGGGCGGGGTGGTGCTCTCGTCCGGCGGTTCCGGCTCGGCGTGCTCCTGGCGCTGCCCGTCGTCCTCGGGGTGCTCGTGCCCGTCCTCCTCCGCTCCGGGCGGGGGCAGCGTGCTGCCGGTGGTCGGCGCCTCCTTCTGCCCGGCGCCGTCCCAGGTGCCGGTCTTCGCCGCTGCCTTCCCCTTGATGTACTTCAGCGAGCGAGTGATCAGGGCGTCCGCGCTCATCTCGCCCCAGGCCGTGCGCGTGATGACCCGGGCCAGCGTGCGGCTACCCCACTCCTCCCGGTAGGACAGCAGCACCTTCTCCGGGTCGAGCGGGTCCGTGAGGGCCCGACGGATGAACTCCGCGGCCTCCTCCCCGGTCGGCGGCTTCTCCTCATCCACGCTCGGTTCCTGCCGAGGGCGCTGGGTCTGCTGCGGCTCCTGTCGGGCGTGCTGGGTGACCTCTGGCCGGGGCGGCTCGACAGTGGTCTCCGGCTCCTCCAGATACGCGTCCGGCCGAAGTTCGTGGCTCGCCCGGGTTGCCACTGCCTCCGTGAAGCCGAGACGTCGCAGCAGGGCGTCGATGCTGAACCCCTCGAACCGCGTGGTCTCCCCGGGCTTCACGTTCCAGTGCAGGGTGCGGACACCGGTCAGCCACGCCTCGCCAAGGGTGTGCAACTCGACGATGGCGTCGACGGCCGCGGGAAGGTTTCGCTCCGCCTTGACCTTGCGCGTCTTCTCCCGGGTGGGCTTGTCGTTCTCAAAAGCCGTGACGATCTCCTGGCGCGCGAGGAGCACCACCGGGCCAGCGTGCTGGCGAAGCAGCCAGAGGACCTCTCCCCACCGGTCCTTGGCCCGGTTCCACAGGTCGGCATCGACGATCACCACGTCGTCCAGGGAGGGCGGCCGGCGCTTGTTCTCCTGCGCCTTGCGGATGGCGCGTCGACGGGCGTACAGGGCCTGTTCGTCGCTGAGCATGTCCCAGAGGTTCGACATGCCGTCGAGGACGATCATGTTCGGCTTGCCGTTGACGGGCGGCTGGGCCACGGCAGCACGGATCGCGTCGAGGATGTCCTGGTACGAACCGTCATGGGGAACGATCTCGTAGTGGGCCCCGGGCACGCGGCCGTAGTAGTCGGCGGTGCCCTCGCTGCCACCGATTTCGATCCAGTAGCCCATGCCTATCAGGTCGGAGCCCGTACCGAGAGCGGCCTCGTAGCTCTTGCCGGACTTCTCCGGCCCGGTCAGCAGGATCATGGGCGGGTTCGGAAGCCCTGTGGGTCTCCGAAATGCGCGCTGGCGCAGAGGCGCGAGAATGCGAGGCATGGCGGATGGTGTTCCTTCGGTTTGGGTCCCCGAGTTGCTCATCCCGGGATGGTGCGTCTGCGAGACCCTTAAGCTCTCGCCAATCGCACCGCTGTACCATCCTACCGGTATGCGGCCCCAGGTCAACGCCTGTTGAGTAGGTCAGTCACAGGGGTTTCAGACGTCGGGTCGGTGTCTTCCTGGTGCCGTGCGTACCAGGCATCCAAATCCTCCGCGCCCTCGGCCGCGGCCGTCATCTGGTCCTCGGGCATCGCCTGCCAGTCGGCCACCGATTCGGCGTACTCGCCTTCCACGGTGCCCGGGTCACGGCGGCTCAGGGGTTCGGCGATCTCGGGCCACGGCGTGCCGGCCAAGGCTTCCGCCATGACGGTGTAGTCGACGAAGTCGGCCGCCAGCTTGCGTAGGCGCCTGGCAGCGATGAGGCGTTCGGCAGGGCTCATGTCCGCAGCGGTGATGCCGACGGCCTGGCGGGCGAGGTCGGACAGGTCGCGGGCGGTTCGGGCGGCGGTGATCCGGGCGAGGATCTCCGGTGTCATGGCTGGGTCCGATCATGCAGGCGGCGGGCACCCTGGGTGGGCGCCCGCCGCGACTGTATGGGTAGGGGCAGGATGCCTTACGGCTGTCCCGCCATCACGTCTTCGACCGTGAAGTTGGCGGGCAGGGCCCGGCCCGTCTCCGCGGCGTACTGGGAGAGCAGCCGGCGGCGGACCTTGCGGCCGTTCTGGGCCGTCTGCGCCATGGCCCGGCCGATGGCAGCCCCGGTCAGGTCCCCGGTGTTGAAGCGCTCCGCGTCGCCGGCGTGGATCGCGTCCTTGACCATGGCGTAGACGCCCGCCTCGGTGAGCGGGGTCGGTCCGCCAGTGGGGGTCGGGCTCGGAGCGGGCACCGGTGCCGGCGCGGGAGCTGCGGCCGGAGCAGGGGCGGGGGCAGGGAGGGTCGCGGTCACTGCGCGGGGCTGCGGCTGGGCGGCCGGGACGGCAGCAAGCGGCTTGGGCTGAGCGGGAATGGCCACCGTCACCGGCACCGGTGCCGGTGCCGGAAGCGGGCTCATGCCGGGCAGCTCGATACCGGCCGCGGCCAGGCCCGCCGCGGCTGTGTCGGCCAGCGGGATGCCGTTGCGCGCCAGGCGCAGCGGGAGCACGGACGCCACGGGAGCCTTGCGCCGCCAGGCACGGCCGAACTTACCCCGCAGTTGGGCCTCGTAGACGAGCCGCTCCTGCTCGAGCTGCAGGACATCGTCGTACGACGCCAGCTCCCACAGCTTCATGCGCCGCCACATGGCGAACGTCGACCCCGGCGCCAGCAGCCAGCGCGCCATACGGACCTTGTCCAGGCGGCGGCGCCGGCCGGTCGCGGCGCCGATCCGCACGGCGTAGATGTGGGCGGCGATCTCGGAGACCCCGACCCACAGCAGCGACATCGACCCGTGCGCGACCTTCGCCCACAGGGACTCGCCGGAAGCGACGTTCAGGGCGCAGGTGATCAGGCTCAGGCCCCAGGCCACGAACCGCACCCACGCGAGCGTCATGTCCATACGGATCAGGAAGAGGTACGCCAGCGTGAACACGGGGATGGCCGAGTCGATGGCGGTGGGGAGCACCCACGGCTCGTCAAAGCCCCACTGTGCGGCCTTGGCGGAGACGGCGTCGAACGAGGCGTAGAAACCGAGTCCGCCGACGGCGGCCCCGCCCAGCGCGGTCAGCGCGGCGCCAAAGCGCTCCCATTTGGTGAGCGGCGGTACGCCGGAATCCGTGACCGACTTCGGCTTGCTTCCCTTTCGAGCACGGGGGAAAGACAGCTTCGGCAAGACCATTCCTTCCGTTCGGGTCCTCCCGGGCGGCTTATGCTCATGGCCTCCCGAGTCGACCAAACGATATATGGTCCTGCCTCCGCAGTGCCTGGCTGTTGCTCACACCCCAGTAGTTTCGGCGGTATTCGGCTGCATTGTCGGGCGGAGGCCGGCGGCGGTCTTCATGATCCTCTTGCCGTCGGAGTGGTCATGCACGGCGCGGACGATGCAGTCATGCCAGGACCGCAGTCCCCGCAGCTCCCGTTCCAGTTCGGCAATCCGGCCCTGGGCCTTGGTGAGCTGCGTCTCGACCGAGGGGCACGAGCACTCGTCGATGTCGGGGTTGTCGACGCGGGCCATGCAGCCGGGCACGAGGTACCGGCCGCCGTGCTCGTCCTCCCACCATGTGCAGAAGGTCTGGCTCATCACCAGTCCAGAGGCTTGGCCGGCTTGCGCCGGTCCGGTCCGGTGATCTTGACCAGGTGCGCGCGGGATTCGAGACGGGACAACAGGCGCTCGCCGAGGATGTCGACGACTCCCATGCCGGGGTGCTCTGGGGTGCGGCGGCTGCGCAGGTTCGTTGAGAGCGCCGTGGCGCGGCCGGCACCGAGCCGTGCGTCGATCAGCTCGGAGGTCTTTTCCCGGACGAACGGGGTGGCGAAGGCGTCCATCTCGCCGCCGAGTTCGTCGAGGATCAGGAGGTCCGCCTCGACGTGGTCCTTGCGGACGCGGTACGCCGAGATGTTGTCGGGGCGGCCGTCGGAGCGGAAGTACGACAGGTACGTGGAGTGCTTGACGAACCTGACGAGAAGTCCGGTCTCGCTGGCCTCGTTGCCCAGCGCCGCAAGGGCGGTGGTCTTCCCTGTGCCGATGTTGCCCGGCACGATCATGTTCAGGACTTCGGGCCGGGCCCGGCGCTTTTTGGCTTCCACGAGGGAGCCCATCCAGGCCCGCAGCGTGTTCGGCTTCTGGTTCGGGTC
Organism: Streptomyces sp. NPDC088732; assembly: GCF_044751205.1. Taxonomy (NCBI): domain Bacteria; kingdom Bacillati; phylum Actinomycetota; class Actinomycetes; order Kitasatosporales; family Streptomycetaceae; genus Streptomyces; species Streptomyces sp. NPDC088732. The sequence continues at coordinate 34,549 of NZ_JBIVLI010000025.1, read as the reverse complement.
GAGGTCGTCGAGCCGGAACCGCAGGTACTCGTCCTGTGCGGCCTCACGCATGCTGTTGATCCAGATGTTCTTGCGGGCGCGGGCCTGCGGAACCGAGACGTCTTCCCACAGACCGTCCTCGGGTTCCTGCTGGGCGGGGACGCCGAGCTGGGACAGGTCCGCGCCGCCGCGGCGCAGCGCGTCGAGGACGCGGTCGGTGAGTTCGACCAGGGGCTTCGGCTCCCGTGCCTTCGGGATGGGCATGTCGTCGATCGCGGCCGTCATCGGGTTCGCTCTCCTCTCGGTCAGTCCGTGATAACGCCGAAGGTGGCGTCGTCGCTGTCGTCTGCGGTCGTGCTGGGGGTGCTGCCGGGCGGCGTGGTGGCCTGGTCGCCCCAGGTCGCGGAGTCGCTGTACGGGACGCGGCCGTCGCGCGGCCGGGGCCCGATGCCCTTCGTGATGAAGGCGAGCGCGTCCTGCCACTGCTGGGCGCTGGGCCAGTGCTTACGGGCGTGCTGCAGGGCCTTTGCGCACTCCTGCTTGGTGTAGCCCTTCTCCAGGGCGTTGCGGACCTGATTGCGCATGGCGACGAACCCGCCGCGTTGGCCGACGTACTTGCCGAAGTGCTTCTCGGCGTGCCCCCACCACCAGTCCGCGACCTCGTCGGCCGCCTCGTCGAGGGCCTTCTCCTCCTCGGACTTCTCCTTGGCGGGCTTCTTCTTCGCGGCGGTCTTCTTGGCCGCGGCCTTCTTCGCGGCGGGGGGCGCGGCCGGCGCCGCCGCGGGGGACTCCTGCTCCTCGGTCTCTTCCTGCTCCTCGGTCTCGGCCTGGTCCTCGTCGGCCGGGGCCTGCTCGGTGGCATTGCCGGGGGTGAGCTCGAAGCCGTCGGAGCCGAGCGTGCCGTCCGGGTACTTGACCAGGAACGTTCCGTCCTCCTGCTCGATGACCGGGACGGCCTTCCCGCCGAAAGTGACGAAGTCGGCGGCCCACTGTTCGACCGGGTACTCCGACACCGCGGTACCCATCGACTGAGTGCCGTCTCGGAAGCGCCGCCGCTCCAGCCGGTAGTAGCCGTACTCCGCGAGTTCTCGCAGTGCCTTGCGGATGGCGTCGCGTCCTTCGCGGCCCTCGCCGTGGCTGAGTTGTTCGGAGCGGACCTGCCAGTCCTCGACCTGGTCCAGCAGGTACGTCAGCAACCCCAGTGCCCGGTAGGACAGGCGCAGGTCCCGGACGGTGGTGGAGTCGATGTGGACGTAGTGGCGGCGCCGGTTGACGCGGACACCGGTGCGGTTGATCGGTCGGCGGCTCATGCGGCCTCACGCACCTCGGTGGCGTCCTCGATCAGACGGACGTAGGTGTGCCAGGTCTTGCGGCCGGAGGAGCCTGTCTCGTAGACCCGTTCCCTCTCGATCAGTGACTTGTCGACGAGCTGCGTCAGCGGGCCTCGGGCCTGGTGGGGGGTGATGCGGCACTCGGCGGCGACCTTCGGGATCGCGGTCCACTCGCCGGTGGTGGTCAGGACGAGTGCGCAGTACAGCCGGAACGCCCGGTCGGATATGCCGGAGGCAAGGGCTGGTTGAAGCTCCGCGTGCTGGGTGGTGTTCATCGTGTGGTGGTCCCTCGGGGGAGGGGCCCGGCCGCCAGGGGGCCGGGCCCGGGGCGGGTCGGCTAGGCGGTCTCGGCGGCGGGCTGCGGCCCGCTTGTGAGTTCCGGCCTGGCCCGCAGCAGGTAGTTGAGATCCCCGCGCTGAACCGCCTTCAACAGCCGGATACGGCCCGCGTCCTTCTCCGCCCAGGTCCACGTGACGGTGCCGGTGGGCTGCCCGCCCGGCTCGTACCGGAGGCCGTGGATGACCTCACCGGTGCGGCTGTCGATGATGGTGCCCGTCTCCTCGTCCCGCTTGGCGTACTTGAGGACTCCGGCCTCCCACGACGCTCTGCGCCGGATGATGACCTCGATGCCGTCGTGGGCCTCGGCGTACGCGTCGAACACCTTCTCGTCGTCGACGACGAACCGCGGGTTGGTCGTGTTGACCTTGTACGTGCCGATCAGTTCGTCGCCGACCCTGATCGCCAGGTGCGTCTGACCGCTCTCGAAGGCCTCGCTCAGGCGCTCGAGGGGGGCGTTGACGTGCGGCTGGATGGTGCCGTTGTTCTGGTCCTTGAGCATGCGGGCGACCGCCCCGAGCAGGCCGAGCTGGTCGAGGGGCAACTCGGCAGGCTGCTCGGCCTGGGTGCCGTCGGTGGCGTGGTTCGCCATCGGTGTTCCTTCCTTCCCCGGACGCCAAGGCCCGGGTTTTGGGTCATCCCGGGCGGGGTGTCTCGGAGGCGCCGTACCTGTAGCTACGACAGCGGCCGAAATTTGTTACACCTAGGCCCAGGTGGCTGGGTCGCTCTCCCAACCGAAACGAATAGTACAGCAATGAGAGGCGCGTGGGGAGAGGGCGACGTAAGAGGCTCCGACCCTTAACTTCACGCCCGGTTCTGCCACTTCCGGTGACGTCACCGGCGGCGACAGAACCCCGGCGCCGTCCCCTCCGGAAGGGGGCGGCATCGGCACGGCGGCAGGGGAAGACCGGCCATGACGGCATGCCCCGCTTGCGAGGCGGGGCGCCGCGGTAGGAGTCCGCGGGCTCGCAGCCTTCCCCTGTCGCCGACACCGACGTATGGGAGAGGACCGCACCGTGACCGAGACGATCGCCAGGCCGCCGCGCTTCATCGACTACGTGCCGCTCACCGACCTGACGCCGGCACCACGCAACCCGAAGCGGCACGAGCTGGAGCTGCTCATCGATGCGATCCGCATGCACGGCCTGGTCGAGGTCCCCGTCGCCGACGAGCGCACCCAGTGCGTGCTCCACGGCCACGGCCGCCGTGAAGCGTTGATCGAGATGCAGGCGCGCGGCATGGCGCTGCCCGGCGGCGTGGTCCTGGACAACGACGGCGGATGGCTCGTACCGCTCCTGCGCGGCTGGTCCTCCCGCAACGACGCCGAGGCCGAGGCCCTGGCCATCAAGCTCAACCGCCTCCCCGGGCAGGGCGGCTGGGACCCTCGGGAGTTCGCCGAGGTCCTGGAGGACCTGGCCACCAAGGACGCCGAACTGTTCGACAGCCTGGCCATCCCGCACGACGAGATCGACGACCTGCTGCGCCAGGTCGACCCGGAGACCCTGCCCGGAGGCGGCCGGGAAGACGAGCCGGCCACCTTGCACCTGCCCGACGACGGCGCTGCCGGCGACGACGGGCTCAGCCCCGACGACGACGGCCGCGCCGCCCACACCACGTGCCCGGCCTGCGGGCACATGTTCTCCAACGGCCGCTGACCCCTCCCAGAGGTCCCCCCATGTCCACACGCCGCAAGCCCCACCGGAAGGACCGCCACAAGCCCGCCGGCGGGCGCCCACGCCTGCTCTCCGACGAGGTCGAGGCGCGCCTTGTCACGGCCTCCCGCACCGGTGTGGCCGTCGAACTGGCCGCGGAGATGGCCGGGGTGTCCCGCAGCAGTTTCCTGGCGTGGATGGCGCGTGGCCGCGCCGAGGTCGAGGCCCGCGAGTCGGGCGCCGACCCGGACCCGGACGAGGACGAGTACGCGGCCCTGTACGAGAAAGTCCGCACCGCGCGCGCGACCGCCGCGACCCGGGCCATGGCCAACATTCGCCGCGTCGCGGACGGCGGGATCGTCACCAAGGTCGTCACCCGTCGCTACCGCGACCCGGTCACCAGCGAGGTCGTCGAGGAGGTCACCGAGGACCGCACGGCCCCGGACTGGCGCGCCGATGCGTGGTACCTCGAGCGGCAGCACCGCGAGCACTACGGCAAGGACGCGGTCATCGCGCTGGAGATCACGGGCCTGGGCGGGGCGGCCACTTCGGATGACGCGCCGGTTGACCTGCTCGCGCTCGGCGAACGGCTGGAGAAGTCGCTGTTCGCGGTCGAGTTCCCCGAGCTGGAGGACGGCAGCGTCGTCGACGCCGAGGTTGTCGACGGCTGACCGCGGGCAGCGCGCGACGTTAACCACCTGCGCCCTGCACGGTGCCCTCCCTGATCACCCAACCCGGGAGGGCACCACCATGGTCACCATCATTTCCCGTTCCCAGTGGGGCGCCGAGCCCTGGAACGGCAGCCCGTCTCACATCGACCTGTCGCAGCGCACCGAGTTCTTCGTCCACTACGACGGTGCCACCCACATCACCCGCACCGGCAACGACATCCCGAAGGCCATCGAGCGCGAGCACCTGAACAAGGGCTGGGCGGGCATCGGCTACAACTTCGTCGTCGACCAGGCCGGCAACGCCTACGAGGGCCGCGGCTGGAACCTGCAGGGCGCGCACTGCCCCGACCACAACATCTCCGGCATCGGCGTGCAGATCGCCATCGGCGGCGACCAGGAGCCCAGCGCCGCGGCCCTGGCGACGTGCCGCGCGCTGTACGACCTGGCGTGCGAGAAGACCGGCCACAAGCTCGCCAAGAAGGGCCACAAGGACGGCTTCGCGACCGACTGCCCCGGCAAGATCCTGTACGCCTGGGTGAAGGCGGGCATGCCGGCCGGGGACCACGTCGAGCCCCCGCACCCGGGCGGCGGCACCGGCTCGGGCGGCGGGGCCACCACCCCGGCCCGCTACCAGGTCACCATCAACGGCCTGGTCTACGGCTACGGCGCCCACGGCGACCACGTGACCAAGCTCGGGCAGGCCCTGGTCCACAAGGGCTTCGGCAAGCACTACAAGTCCGGCCCCGGCCCGGACTGGTCCGACGCCGACACCCTCAACTACGCCGACTACCAGCACAGCCTCGGGCTCACCGGCTCGGATGCGGACGGCGTCCCCGGCGAGACGTCCCTCAAGAAGCTTCTCGGCACCCTGCCCAGCAAGGCCGTGAAGCCCCGCCCGCCGTTCCCCGGCGCCAGCTTCTTCGGCCCCGGCAAGAACAACGCCCACGTCACCCAGCTCGGACAGCAGCTCGTCAAGAAGGGCTACGGCGACCACTACAGCAAGGGCCCCGGCCCGAAGTGGACCGACTCCGACCGGCAGGCCGTCCGGGCATTTCAACTCGACCACGCGGAGCTGCGCGGCGACGCCGACGGCATCCCCGGCCCGAAGACCTGGGCGCTGCTGTTCTCCTGACCCATCCGGCCGGCCCGCACCCGCGGGCCGGCCGCTCTCACGAAAGGCCCGCCCGTGGCAGGCGAGACCGTCATCACCGTCGTCGGCAACCTCGTCGACGACCCCGAACTCCGCTTCACCCCCTCCGGCGCCGCGGTGGCGAAGTTCCGCGTCGCCTCCACCCCCCGCACGTTCGACCGGCAGACCAACGAGTGGAAGGACGGCGAGGCGCTGTTCCTCACCTGCTCGGTCTGGCGGCAGGCCGCGGAGAACGTCGCCGAGTCCCTCCGCAAGGGCATGCGCGTCATCGTGCAGGGACGGCTCAAGCAGCGGACGTACGACGACCGCCACGGCGTCAAGCGCACCGTCTACGAGTTGGACGTCGACGAGGTCGGCGCCAGCCTGCGCAGCGCGACCGCCACGATCAACCGGGTCAGTGGCACGTCCCGCCCGGCCGGCGGCGCGCCGCAGAGCGGTACGTGCGGCGGCGACCCGTGGGCGACGGACGGGGAAGAGCCGCCGTTCTGACCGCGGCACGCGACGACGAAGGGGCCCCCGGATCAAGCCGGGGGCCCCTTCGGGGTTTTCAGCAGGCGACCGTCCACGCGGATGCCAGGATCAGCAGGTCGTCGACGCCGTCGGGATCGTCCGGGACAGGCGTTCCGTCGCCCGGCTGCTCGGTCGTGGGGCTGTCGGGGGCGGGATCGGTCGGCGCCGGGTCCTCGGGGGCCGGATCGCTCGGTGTCTCGCCTCCGGGCGTGCCCGGGTCGTCCGGGACGGGGTCCGTCGGTGTCGTCGGGTCCGTGGGCGTCGGGTCGCCCGGCGTGCCGGGGTCCGTGGGCGTACCCGGATCGGTGGGCGTGCCCGGGTCCGTGGGCGTCGGCGGGAGACTCGGGTCCGAGGTGGCAGGCGGCGTGGTGGGCTCCGTCGGCGTCGACGGGGTGCTCGGGTCCGACGTGGCCGGGGGGCTGCTCGGCGTCTGCGCGGGCGGCGTCGACGGAGGCCGCGGGTCCGCGGTCGCCGGCGGGGTGCTGGGCTCCGTCGGCACGGTCGGAGGGGTCGGCTCGGTCGGAAGCACGACAGGGATCGTCACCGGCTCCGTCGGCGGATCGGCCGGGAGCGTGGCAACCGGCGGCAGGTCGATACCGACCGCGATGGCCACGATGTCGTCCGGGTCGTCCCACGGCATGCCATACGGCTGGTCCGGCAGCAGACCGAGCACCATCCGGGCCGCCACCACCCGCGGGGCGACCGGCGCGGCAGTGTCGTACCCGGCGAACATGGCGTCCACGTCGGTCTGGTCCAGGCCCAGCGTGCCCAGCGTGAGCGCGGCAAGGCGCGGCGGGAGCGGCGCCTCACCGCCCATGCCACGCGCGTTGTTCTGGCTGGCCGCATCGTCGATGAGGTCGCCGTACTCCTTGATCCGCGTGGCGTCGGTGCCCCACAGCACGTACCGGCCGTGCTGCTGCAGGTGCGGGCTCAGCTCCTTCGTCGCCCTCTGCCGCACCCACGTGTCGGCGTTGTCGGGGTCGAAGAACACCCGCAGGTTGATCCGCTCCTGGCCGTACGAGAACACGAAGATCGTGTTGTCGGGGCCGGCCGCGGCCCGGGTCGACATCACCATGCCGTCCGCGTCGGTGCACTCTGCCTCGAGCATGGTGATCGGGCGGCAATCTATGTCGTTCGCCAGCGCAAAGGCCGTGAACTTGGGCCCGGTGAACGGGTTGTCCGCGTCGTCGGGGGCCTGCGGTGTCGGGGTCGGCGTGACGTCAGGAGCAGTCGCCTGCGCGTCGCTGGCCGGTGCGACGTCGAATCCGGTGTACCGGCCCAGGGCCCAACTCGCGGCCAGCGCGGGCAACAGCGCCGCGGCGATGATGGCCTGACGCCGGAGCCGCTTGGGCTGCGCCGGGGGCGCGACCACGACCGGTGCGGCGGGCGGGGCCTTGTCGACGCTGGGGACCGGCAGGTCGTAGACGCCGAGGAGGTCATCGAAGTCCTTGAACTCCGGGCACTTCTCCCGGACGAGCCTTTCCGCGTTCTCCAGGGTGATGTCGGGCAGCACGTTGCGGACGTGCCGCACGGCCGTGGAGAAGCTCTGCGGGCGCAGGAACAGGGAGTGAACGCCCTTGTGAAGGGTGTGCGCGCCGTCGACAGGCCACTGGCCGACGAAGATTTCGAGGGACGACTCGGTCATCTGTGGGAGTCCTTGGAGCGCCGCTCGAGTATCGCGGCGAACTGGGACCGGGCCTCTTCCAGGCGCGCGGGGCTGATCTCCTCGATGTCGGAGACCACGAGCCGGCCGCCGCCGGGCAGCTCCGCCTCCTGGCGGTGAAGCTCGGTCTCCTCCAGGCCGTCGCTGCTGCCGGCGTCGTCGCGGGACGTCTGCGGATTCATGGAGCGCCGGAACGCGAGGAGCATGGCGTCTTGGGTCTGCTTGGTGCGGGCAGCGCTGCTGCGGACCGTCGGGCCGGCAAGGGCTCCGGCCACGGCAAGCAGGCTCCGGGTTTCCTCGTCGTGCGGTATCGGGCCGCCGCTGAGGGCCCGCTCCAGGCGTTCTGATACCTGGTTATCGTTGCGTCGCAACATGATGCGGGGCCCTCTCCCGTGCAGCTTCCACCCGAACGCCATCCACTGTGCTTCTGTCCTCGGCCCTGCCCACCGCGACGGTCAGCAAATGCTCGATCAGCTCGGTGGAGGATTCCCCCTCGGGGAGTACCTCGCGGAGCCTGCGCAGAGACCGTACCGTGAGTGTCCTCACGGCCCCCTCGGTCTTGCCCATAATTGCGGCGGTATCCGCCGGTGTGCATCCGGCGGTGAACCTTAGCCGGATGCATTCCGCCTGTTCGGGCCGCAGTTTATCCATGTGGCTGCGAACCGCCTGGGCCAGGGCGCGCTGCTCGGCGTACTGGTGCGGGGTGATGCCGGGCCGCGGCTGGTCCAACTGCAGGTTGTCGGGCTGCAAAAGCTCGACCGGGCGGCGCTGCTGCGCGCGCAGGTGGTCGTAGCAGGTGTTGCGGGTGATGGTCATCATCCAGGCCATCAGGTTGGTGCCCGGGGTGTAGCGGTCCATGTTCTGGGAGATCTTCATCCAGACCTCCTGCGCGACGTCCTCGGCCGAGTGTGCGTCGTGGATGTACATGCTCACCCACTTCACGACCGTGGGGCTCATGCGTGCGAAGAAGACGGTGATGGCCTCCTCGGCGTCGGGCCCCTTGGCCGCTGCACGGGCGAAGAGTGCTTCGTTGTCCTCTGAACTTTTGGTCACGGCGTCAGGCCCCCCATGTGCCGGTAGTGCGCCGGCTTTGCGGTGTCGGACGGGCCAGTGACCTGATCAGGGCCGTGGAGGATCGTCTTCCGCAGTGGCGCGCTGGCAGCATAACCGGCATGCCCGGGTTCTGGGTTGGCGGGGGAAGGGGTGGACCACTCTTATCGCTGTACTGTAACGTTTTCGGCTTGGCAGCCCTGGCCGGGAGAGCAACTCGGCCGCCCCGAAGCGAAGGAGCACCCGATGGACACGGCCGCACCCGCCGGCGCGAGAGCGATCGACGAGGCCTTGATGCGCTTCCCTTACGGGCAGTGGATCGAGATGCCGGATGCGGCCCGGCACGTCCGTGAGCAAGGGTTGCCGGGGAAGGTGCTGACGACGGTGGTGCGCACCGGCCGGCGCCGCGGTGTGCTGCTGGTGCGCCGGACCGAGGGTGCCAGCCTCGTCAAGCGGATCCACCTGGGGCCGTACAGACCAGGTGCCGCAAGCGCTCTCTGATCATTCTGTTAACGGGCCAGGGCCCATCTTTCCCCTGCTGGCTCCCGGCACCCGGCACGGCCTTGCGGGCACAAGAGCAGCTAGGGAGACTGGGGCCCTGGCCCGTTAACAACCATGATGTCCGCTCCTGTTCGCGCCGCCTTGCCCTGGGTAGGAACCCCGTCGTGCCCGACATGTTCGCCGCCACAACACAGCAGCTCAGCCAGCACATCCGCGCCGCCCGGGACCGAGGCGACCGGGGCGCCGAGCGCCAGGCGCTCGAGGAGCTGCGCGCCGCGTACACCCTCCTGGGCAACCGGCAGGCCGGCACGCTCGAGGAACAGAACGCGTACATCATCGGCCGGCGCCTGGGCACCCTCCCCGCCGTGCTGCAGGAACTCGGCATCGACGACCTGCCGGCCCCGGACAGCAACCGCCCTCCCCCCGCCCGGGACGACGACACCGCGGCCCGCATGGCGGAGCACTTCGCACACATCGGTGGCGGCGACGACGAGCACGAGGGCCGCTTCGTCGTCGGCCACCGCCCCGAGGACAACATGCGTGACCACGGCAAGCTCCTCGCGCACGCCGTCATCGACAGCACCGACGGCAAACCGGTCGCCTGGTACTCCACCCGCGACCTGGCCGAGACCGTCGCCGGCACCGCCAACCGCCTGCGCGAAGCAGGCTGACCGCCCGCCCCGGACATCCCGGGGCGGGCGGCGCCGTTCACCGACCGGTGCCGCACAGGAAGCACGAGGTGCCCTTCACGAACCGGTCCCCGTGGTCCGGGCACGACTCGAACTCCACCTCGTCCGGCCGCACCTCGCACTCCCGGCAGGCCTCACCCGACGGCACGAACTTGCTGCACAGCGGGCACTTCACCCAGCCGCGGCACTGCGGGCAGAGGCCCGACCCGTGGCCGTCGAGAACCGGGTCCCGGCACTCCTGGCACTCCTCGAACCGCGTACGGCGGCGCACCATCGTGTCCAGGCCCTCACCCGACGCCATCGCGTCCGGGAGCCAGACCCCCGAGGCCTTGCTGTCCTCGTACCGCTCCCAGTACCCGGCCCCGCCCTCCGGGCTGCGCGGCTCAGGCATAGCCACAGGCTGCGGCACCGGGGTCACCGCGAGGTCCTGCAGGCGCCTGGAGATCACCGCGCCCACCGACCGGGTGCTCGGCGGCAGGGGCCGCAGCAACGCGGTCAGGATCATCTCCCGCGGCCACTGACTGGCGAGCAGCCCGTCGACCATCGCGGCCTGGTCCGCAAGGACCTTCCCGGTCAGCAGCAGCTCCGGCCGCTCGTAGCCGAGGCCCAGCAGCAGCTCCACTCCCCGAGTCCGCTCGACGACGTTCGTCTGCTGCTGGCGCGTACGGATCTGGGCGGGCTGGCCGTCCATCTCTCCGTCCGTGCCCAGGGGAGATTGCTGCGTGGAACCTACGGAGGGACGGGGGGGTTCTGTGGTGCGGGTTACTGGGGAGGGTTGGGTGACTTCAAGTCGCCCCTCCTCGGACTTGTAGTCACCCCTGTCCGGACTTGAAGTCGCCGGGTGACTTGAAGTCACCCCTTCGGCGGGGTTATCCACAGGGGTGACTACAAGTCGCCCCTCCGTCTCGGAGGTGCCCCGGGGTGGGGTGACTACAAGTCGCCCCACCCCATTACTGCTGGTGGGCGCTCTGTCGTCGTCCGTCTTGGGCTTCGCCTTCGGCTTCGGCTTGCCCTTGTCCGCGCGCTCCTTCTTCGGCGGGGCCGGAGCGATGGGCGGCCGGTTCTCCGGGGTCAGCGGTGGCCGACCGACGCGGACGCGGAAGGTGTTCGTACGCTCGATGGAGCGGAACCAGTCGTACGGGACGAGAAGGTCGTACACCTGGGGCTGCTTGCCCTTAGGGATGTAGGCGGCTGCTCGCTGGTCGCCAAGGGCAATCAGCTTTCGCTCCTCCATCGCTGCAAGAGCACGCTGAACAGTCCGCTCGCTGATCTTGGCGTAGCTGGCGATGGTCGGAACCGAGGGGAAGGCGTTGCAGCCGTCTTCGTCGGCTTTTTCCGCGAGGCACACCAACGTGCCCCATTCGTTGATGTCCGCCGTGGGCGCGTCCTTCATCGCCCACAGGATCGGGTCGAGACTCACAATGGCTCTCTCTGGCTGATAAGGGTCAGAGAGGCAGAGAAGCGTGCAAGGGCAATATCACAGGTGGGCGCGGAAACGGGTGCTCCGTGCCGACTACCTGTATGCTCAGTCGCAAGCAGTCCCTGCCCCCCTTTGGCGAGGAATCCGGGTAGGAAGTCGGGGTGTCAACCGGGCGAGGTTGGCGCCCCTTCTGCATGTCTGGCGTTACTTTCGGTGGTGTCGATCACACCTTACACCTCAGTCTTCCAAGCGGTAGGATCGAACTCATGACGACACCGAGGACTGCAGCGCCCAGGGAGAAGGTCTCCATCACGTTGCCGCCAGACCTTGTGCAGCGCGCTCGCGCGGCCAGCAACGGCAACCTGTCCGACTTCGCGGCCCGCGCGCTCGAGGAGAAGCTCCTCAGCGACGGGATGGAGGAGTACGCCCGTCTCCGCGACCAGGATTCGATCGACGATGTCTTCGAGGCAGCCGAGGCGGACGCTGCGTGACCGGTATCCAGCGGGGATCGGTATGGACCATCCCCACGGTCGGGCGTGAGCGCACCGTCCTGGTCATCGAGAACACGTCCGTGATTCGGCTGCACCCGGGTGGCATCATCTGCGCCCTGGTCCAGGAGGCGGAGGATGCGCGGGACACCCTCGTCACGGTGCCGATCACCTCTCCGGTGCAGGGTGTCGTCATGGCGCCGGACATCAGCTCGTTCCGCCCGCAGCGGTTCGAGGAAGGCAAGCTGCGCGGGTACCTCTCCGCTGAGGACATGGAGAGGGTCGAGCGCGCGGTGCGCGCCGTCCTGGAGCTGTAGGAGTCGCCGATGTCCGCCCCCGCCGGCCTGACCGGACGGGGGCGTTGTCATCTGTGCACCGGCACGGCGGCCCAGGTGATCCGGCCGCCGTTGTCGCCCGGGTACTGGCCGACGTCCTCGGCCAGGCGGTGGACGAGATAGAGGCCGGGCTCCTCCTCGGGGGCGGGGAGGTCGCAGTCCATGTCGCGGACCGAGACGGTGACGTGTGCCCCGTCGAAGACGACCTCGGCCACCAGGTCGACGCTGGCCTTGTGGCGGGCGGTGACGTCGACGAGTTCGCGGAGCACGGCCTGGACGTCTGCGCAGACGTCGTCGCGGTCCGGCAGCTCATCGAGGAACGTCGGCAGCGACATCGCCACCATGGCCACGGCCTGCTCCATCGCCTGCACCGGGGTCCATTCGGGCCCGATGGTGAGGGAGATGGAGCTTTCCGCACCGTTCATCCAGCGGTCCAGGTCCGGTTGTTCCGTTATGTGGTTGGGTGAGGGCCGACCGTAGGGGGCGGCATCGGAGACGGTCACGGGCACCATTCCATCTGATGTTCGAATTTCCGGTGGAACGGGTAGCTAGCTGACCGGCGCGGAACGGACGCCGGGCGATCGAGGGGGCGGAACACAGGTGTCTCCGGACGAGACCGAAGGCGCCGGTTCCGGTGACCATCAAAGTGGGTCAGCTCACGATCGTCAAACCATCCGTGGTGCCCGAAAGGATGTTTCAAACGATCGTTGTCGGTCGGCTAGTGTGGGGCTCTCTCCCACCTGCCAAGGAAGATCACCCGTGAGTGCTGAACCTGCCAAGGCAGCGACATTCGCTGCCAGGCTCAATCTGCTGTTTGAAGCCTCCGCCCCGGAAGACGCCGACCAACCGGGGCGAATCGTCGAGTACACGAACAAGCAAGTCGCCGACGAGATCAACCGCCGTCACGGCGAAGGAACGATCACCGCCGAGTACATCCGCCGCCTCCGCAAGGAGGGTGGGCCGAACCCGACCGAGCCCTACATGGCGGTCCTGGCCGACTTCTTCAAGGTCCCGCTGGACGCCTTCAAGATCTCCGGCGAGCCGAGCGAGATCGCAGCCAAGGTGATGAACGAGGCGCAACGGTTCGTCGACTCCCGGCGCCGACAGCAGCAAGAGGACCGCGAGCCCAACGAGACGCTGGCCGTACTCGCGCGCAGTGCGCGCCGGCTGTCACCGCGAGGGCAGGAACGCGCCGCCCGCTACGTGAACCAGCTCGAACAACTCGAGCGGATGGAGTCCGACGCGGGCGCATCCTCCGACAACGACTGACTCCCCCCCCCCCACAAGGTAACGACCGGTGATCCAGCGTCCTGATCGAGAGATCTACCAAGCCCTCGAGGCGTTCCCCGTCCCCGAACCGCTCACGGTCGAGACGCTTTTCTCGGCGATGCAAGAGCGCTACCCGCGCCCATTGGAACTGTGGCGCGGGAAGCCCTCACCCATCCCCGGCCTCCACGCGAACGCGCTGTGGATGACCAGGCCGCAGCACGACAGCGATGTCATCTGGCTCGACCCTGCGCTCACCGGCCTCGCTGCCGTGCACAGCCTCGCCCACGAGCTGGGCCACATCCAGCTCGACCACAAGCCGTTGGTCCTGCCGGCCACGCCCGTGGCCGACGAGGACACGTACGAGTTCCTCAGCCCGGAATTCCTGGGCGGCTGTCTCCTCGGCCGCACCCGCTCCCAGGAAGGGCCGGCCGATCCGCACTACCAGCGGATCGAGGACCAGGCGGAGAACTTCGCTTTCCTCCTGCGCCGCCGCGCCGCGGCGCAGGCCCACAACAGCCGCTACCAGGCAGACCCCCTGCTGGACCGGCTGCACAACAGTCTCTGACCGTCCCTCCTGCAGTTGGACAGCCACCGTGACCCAGAACGACCTCATCGACCTCGCGACGACCATCCCTCTCTGGATAGTCGTCGCCATCCGCGTCCTTGCGAGACCCAAGAACGCCGGGCAGCGGGCCATCCTCAACACTTTCGCCGCCCTGGCGGTCGGGGCCCTGCTGCGCCTGTCCCTGCTGAACGACCTCTTGGTCCGCCTGACCGGGATCAACGACTTCGCTGTCCTGCCCAAGCACTTGATGGTGATGCTGGCGTGCACGCTCCTCGTCGGCTGGGTGGAGTCCGTCGTCCCGCCCCGCGACCCGGAGCCGGCCTGGCGGCGTTGGACGACCCTCAAGCCCCGCATGACCCTGTTCGCGCTGACCGGCGCGGGCGCCATCGCGACGTTCCCGCTCGCGCAGCCGTCGATCAACGCTCCTGACGGGTCGCACGACTTCGCGTCCGCCCAGTTCGGGGACCTGGCCGGGTCCCTGCACCTGTCGTTCTACTTGTTGCCGATGGGCATCGCGCTGTCCACCGCGGCGCTGCTGTGCCTCATCGCGGCGGCCCGCACTGACGACATGCTCCTGCGGGCGTGCATGCGCCTGATGGCGGCCGGCGCTGCCGCCGGAGCCGCCTACCCCGTGTACCGGACGACGTTCCTCCTGTGCGGCCTCCTCGGATGGGACTACCCGCTCTCCGAGGGACAGTTCAATCTCGGCGGCAGCCTCATCCAGATGGTGACGATCCTGCTCGTCATCGCCGGCAGCTCCGTCCGCGCCGTCGACCTCATCCTGCGCACCGTCCGCTACCGGCGCCTGATCGTCGCGCTCCGCCCCCTGTGGCAGGAACTCGTCTCGGTCCTCCCGCCGGACACGATCCTGCGGCACTTCAAGGCGGGCACCTCCCCGACCAGCGACCGCCGCCAACTGCGCGACCTGTACGGGCGCCTCGACGAACGCGTCGTGGAAATCTCCGACGCCACCTTCGAACTCCTCCCCTGGATCGCCCACGACCTGCCCGCCCGTGCTCTGGCCGCGGCCCGCGCCGCAGGCCTGCACGGCGCGGACGCCCGCGCCGCCCGCGAGGCCATCTGCCTGCGCGTCGCCCGCCTGCGCGCCGTCGACGGCGAGCCCTACGCCCCGCGGCCCGCGATCACCCTGCTGTCCCTGCAGCACGACCTCACCGCCAACGCCGCCTGGCTGGCCCGGGTCGCCGAGCACTACACCTCCCCGCGCCTGACCCACGCCGTGAACACCCTCGCGCACCTCAGCACACCCCAGGAAGTCGCAGCATGAGCACCACCACCGCCCCGGCCCCCACCGGCGAGGAGAACCGCATAGCCCGGCTGATCACCGATCGCCTCGAGCCGGCGAACGTCATCGTCCTGGTGAGCGTCGGCGTCGGACTCGCCCAGGACAACATCCTCACCGGGCTCCTGTGGGCCCTGGAGTCCATCGTTTTCGCCGCCGCGATCCCCGTCGCGTACATCAAGTACGGCATCAAGCGCGGCCAGTGGGGCGACAGGCACGTCACCCAGCGACAGCGCCGCCTGCTGCTCATCCCCGTCATCATGGCGTCCGTCGGCATCGGCATCGGCGGCATGCTCTGGCTCGACGCCCCCCGCCAGATGCTGGCCCTGACGATCGGCATGCTCGCCACCCTGGCGATGCTGCTGCCCATCACCGCTTTCTGGAAAATCAGCGTGCACACGTCCGTGGCGACCGGGGCCCTGGCGATGCTCGCCATCGTCTACGGCCCGCTGGTTTGGCTCGCACTGCCTATCGTCGCGGTCATCGCCTGGTCCCGCGTCGCCCTGCGCGAGCACACCCTCGCCCAGACCATCGCCGGAGCTGCCGGCGGCGCCCTCGTGGCCGGCGTGGTGTTCGCCGCGCTCAGCACATGACGTAAGGCCCGGCGGGTCCGTACACCGCCGGGCCATGACGACCACTCACGAAGCACCCGCGACCCAGCGCCCTCGCCACATCGGATTCATCGCCGACGGGCACCGGCGCTGGGCCCGCGCCCACGGCCTCACCCTGGCAGCCGGCTTCCGGCACGGCACCGCTGTCATGCACCAGGTCCTCGCCCACTGCCGCACCCTGGACCTCGAGACCGCCAGCATTTTCCTGATGTCGGTCCGCAACTTCCAGCGCCCCGACGACCAGGTCGTCGCGCTCGTCGACGTCATGGTGGACCTCCTCGACACCGAGGCCCGCGAGTCCACCGGCCCGATCCGCGTCCTGTCGACGTTCGGGGGCACCCAGGTCATTCCCGGCCGCCTCGGGGCCGCGATCCGCCGGGCAGAGGCAGCGACCGCCGACCGGCCCGGTATGACCGTCTGCTTCGGCATTGGCTACGACGGGCGCGCCGACATCCACCAGGCCGTCGCCCGCGCGCTGCTGGCACCCGAGTTCGACGACCGCGAGGTCCTCCCCGTGGACCGCTACCTGACGACCGCGGGCCTGCCCAATCCCGACCTGATCGTTCGTACCTCCGGCGAACGCCGCCTGTCCGGGTTCCTGCTGCACCAGGCCGCGGACGCCACGCTGCATTTCGATGACCGCTACTGGCCGGACTACGACGCGCAGGCCCTGGACGAAGCGCTCGCCGTGCACGCCGCGCAGCACCTGACGTTCGGTCGGTGATCGGACCTGCCCAATTGGGCAGGTCCCCGGGGCCCCGTACGAGTGACGGGCGGGGCCCTATCACGTGCCGCATCCCGTACCGATACGGGCGGCCTGCCGGAATCGGGACGGCGGTGTGACTATCGTCCCTCCCATGACAGATACCACCGCGGCGCCCGCGATCGGCGCCCAGCCGACCGGCGGCCCCCAGCCGCCCAAGGAGACAGAACAGGAGCGACGGGAACGCGTCCGCGCGGACCTCGAGCAGCACCGACCCAGCACGTGCCGCATCACCGCCATGTGCAACCAGAAGGGCGGCGTCGGCAAGACCACGACAACCATCAACGTCGGTGGCGCTCTTGTCGAGCAAGTCCCGCGCGTTCTTCTCGTCGACGGTGACCCTCAGTGCAACCTCACCGAAGGCTTCCGCATCAAGCCGCCTGGCCCGAACGACCTGACGCAGGCGAGGGTCGTGGTGGACGCGCTCGATCCGATCCCGCTGATCCGCGAGACGAAGGTGCCGGGGCTCTACATCCTCCCGGCGAGCCTCGACATGGCCGGCCTGTCCAGCGACCTCCGCGAGACGGGAACCGGCCTGACGCTGTACCGCAACATGCTGGACAAGTTGCGGGAGTTCTTCGACCGCATCCTCGTGGACCAGCGGCCCGCGCTCGATCTGGACACGGATTCCCAACTCGCCGGGTCGGACGAGGCGATGATAATGACCGACGTCGACGAGTGGGCCATGAAGGGGCTCACCCGGCAGCTCGCCCAGCACCAGAAGGTCATGTCGCGCTCCCAGCGAGACGACTTCGAGGTCTTGGGCCTGGTCATCGGCCGTATCCAGAAGCCCATGGGCAACTTCGACGCCGAGGTGTACAGGCTGCTGCAGAACCACCCGCGGGTGCGCTGCCTCGGCGAGGTTCCCGTTCGTGCCGCAGATCTGAAGGAGGCCCGCAACGTGGGGCTGCCCGTGACGCACTACAAGAAGACGGCGCGCACTGACACCGCCGACTTCTTCCGTGGGATCGCCGTGCAGGCAGGGATGGTGAAGGCCGCATGACCGGCACGACCTTCGACCTCGGGTGGGGCGACGAGGAGGAGCCCGAGAGGACCGCGGACACCCTCACGGCCGTTGACGTCACCCGTGACAACCAGCGTCACCAGGCGCAGGCCGCGGCCGTCGCGGAAGCCGTCGAGGCGGCCCGGCCGGGCCTGCACCACGTTCCTGACCCGGTGCTGCCGGCCAGCGACGGTGCCCTCACCCCGGAGGAGGAGGAGCGGTACGCGCGGTGCATCGCCGGCGTCGACCTGGGCAACGAGGCATGGTTCATCCAGGGCAAGGCATTGGACACGATCGCCACCGGCCGGCTGTTCCGCGCCTCGCCCCACAAGCTGGAGCCGGGCCGCTGCTACGAGACGATCGAGGAGTGGGCCGAGGTCGAGAAGGGCATCTCCTACGGCGGCCTCGCCAAGTTGCGCGCAGCGTGGCCCCTGGGCGAAGTCCTGGCGGCCCGCGGCTACCAGCCGAATCCGGGCCAGGTCCGTGAACTGGTCCCGGTGAAGAACTCCAGGAGCCTGGGCTTCAACGCGGCCGTCGCACTGTACGTCCTCGCCGCGGAGCAAGTCGGCAGGGAGAGGGTGACCGCCCTTCAGCTGAAGGGGATGGTCAAGTCGCTGCCGCCCGGCCTGGTGGTCGAGGAGGACGACGACGTCGACGCGCTGGCGAAGACCATCGACGGCGTCCTCGTCGACCAGGTGCTGGAGAAGGCCCCGGCGGCCATCCCGACGGAGGTCCGGCGCGCCGTCGACCGGCGCGCCGTCGAGCTGGCCGACGTCCTGGACCGCGGCCGTATCTCCCGCAGCGAGGTGCAGCTCCACCTCCTGCAGGCGTTCGCCGACCCGACGGACACCACGGTGTTCGACGCGGTCCTGGCCCGGATGAAGAAGCCGGAGCGCAAGAAGAAGGGGTGATCCCCCGGACAGCACGGAGGCCCGACCAGGCGAATTGGTCGGGCCTCCGTCGTGCACGGGGTCACACGATCCGCAGCATACGGCACGGCAACGTGCCTGGCGGGTTATGCCTGTTGAGCGTCATCGCGCGGTTGCTCGGCCTCCGTTGCCGGTTCACGCACCAGATCGGTGAGCGGCATCTGCATGGCATCGGCAATGGCCAGCAGCTTGTCGAGGAGGATCCCGGACCGTCCGCTCTCGAGGGCGACGACCGTACGGGGAGAGACGCCGGCAGCGTGGGCCAGGTCCTCCTGCGACAGGTTCCGCCACAGGCGCGCGTCCCGCACATGACCAGCAACGACCTGGTGAAACCGGTCGTAGCGGGCGGGGTCGGGGAGCACACGACCACGGTCACGGAACCAAGATCAAACTGTCACGGCAAACGGATGCGGATTGATTGATCTTGGTCACAGGTGTTCTAATCGAGCCGCCCGTGGGAGAGAACGGGTCAAGCGGGGCCCTGACGTGCTACGTCGGGGCCCTGTCCGGGTGCGCCGATAGGCTGCCCGGCATGGGAGACAACCCGCGCCGCATCAACGAGCCGGCCGCCGCGCACGGCGTCCACACCACCCCGCCCGTGACCGGCCTGCGGGCTCAGTCGGCCCAGCTCATCGGGCACGAGGTCATCATCGCGATCCAGCCCGACACGATCGCCCTCGTCGGCACCGACGGCTCGCTGCAGACCGCAGACGCGATGGAGACCACCATCAAGGCCAACGGCGGACAGCCCCTGCAGCTCCCGACCGCTTTCGCCTCCGCCCCGGCTCCCGGCTGGACCGCGACGCTGAACACGGCCACCGACGAGCTGCTGATCCACCTCCCCGGCGGGCATGCCCTCTACGACGGCACCATGCCGACCACGCTGCAGTGGCGCACCTCGGTCAAGGCGGCCCGCAGTGTCGTGCTGATCACCGGCCCGTTCGCCACCCTCAACGACGTCGAGCCGATGATCCTCGCGGGCCGCGCACACTGGACGCGCATCCCGATCCGCCTGACCTAGCGGTGGAACCGGCGGGCGTGCGCACCCGGCCCGTCCGACATGGCCGTGTAGCAGTCGCTGTCGCAGGCCAGCCCCAGGGACGCCAGCATCCAACCGGCCGGCGCCTCCGTAGTCCCGCAGTTCGCGCAGTGCTTCGCCCCGTCCGCCGGGCACGGCACATTGCCCACCGCCGGCCGCGGGGCCGGCCGGTACGGCTCCGGCGACCACACGTACCGCTGGTACTCCCAGCGGGCATCTCCCAGGACGTAGAACCGGCCGCCGCGGTCGTCGTCCTCGACGTGCCCGCCGTACGCGGCCACTTCCCACCACGTCGCGTCCCGACCGTCCGACAGGACCGCGGACACCTCCTCCAGACGCATCCGCTCACGCCCGCCCAGACTCTTGTCGTACAGCTCCCGCCGCACCGGCGTCCCCACGACCGTCAGCGACTCGACACGGCGCTGCATCTCCTCGGCCGCCGCCTTCTCCGCAGCCTCCTTCGCCCGCCGCTTCTCGGCGGCCGTCGCCTTACGGGCCGCCGCCCGCTGCTGCTTCGCCTTCTCCGCGGCGCGCGCCTTGTCGGCCTCGGCCCGGCGAGCGGCCTCCGCCGCCTCGTGCTCGGCGAGTGTCATCTGCCCCTCGCACCCGCCCTTGTGGCGCGTCTCCCACCGGCCGTCGCCCTCACGGACCATCACCACCGCGGCGGTGCCCGGGGCGACCTCCACACCGCACAGACCGCACGGCGTTCCCACGTCGGCCGGCCGGGTCGGGCACAGGCGCCGGTGCTCGATCTCGACGTCCTCGCCGCGGCCGACGATCACCCCGCCGGACTTGAGCAGCGGGGCCGCACACCACCGGCACGGCCCCGGCTTGAGGTTCGGCCGCCCCGGACCGGGGTCCACCTCGGCCACGGCCTGGCCGTCGACGGGCGGATGCGCCGCCAGGTGTTTGCGGAGCTGCGCGCGGGTGGCCGCCCCCATGGCGGACTTCGAGGTCTTGAACACCCGGGACCACAAGGCCTTGAGCGCGCCGTCCTCCTGGACCACGGACAGCGTCAGGGCGGCATCCAGCAACGCGTACCGCTTTCCGCCGAGGTAGGGGTCCGCCCAGCCGGTCACGGTGTGGTCGACGACCAGGAGCAGCGCCCCGGCCTGCGTGGTGATTGTCGCCCCGTGCCCGACCTCGGGACCGACGACCGTGGCCATGCCCTCGGCGGTCTCGTCCAGCCCTGTCAGGACCTTCCGCCACGACCGGTACACATCCGCGGTGTCCGGAACGGTGGGCACGGTGACGTGCACTCTCGACTGCGGGGACGACGTGACCATGGTGAGGCTTCCCTTCGGTTCGGGTGGCGTCGGCGGTGGCTCTCCACCAACACGCGAAATGGTACAGCAGTAAGACTTGATTGGGGGGCGGTTCGCCGAAAATGCCGACGCGGCGCCCCGGCCACCGACCGGGACGCTGCGCCGTGTTCGGGTCAGGCCATCTCCATGCCGGCGTAGCACGAGGAGTGAACCCAGCCCTCCGCCACGGGGTAGCCGCAGAAGCACTCGCCCTCGACCGCGGGACGGCCCCTCATGCGCCGTGACAGCGCCTGCATCAGCTCGGTGCGGGATATCCACCCCCGCTCGCTGACAAGCTCCAGGAGCGCGTCCACAGAGCGCGTCGCAGCGTCCCAGGCAACGTCCCCGGACGGGTCCGGCCCGCGGGTCGCATCCCATGCGAGCTGCGTGCCTACCTCGTCCTCCTGGCGCACGATGAAGCCGTAGATCCGGCTGCAGTACACCGGGTCCAGCTCATCGAGGTGCCAGATCGTACGCTGATCGTCCTGCCAGTACGCCGACTGAAACAGGAGATCCGCCCAGCGGTCGACGGGCTGCCGGCGGCCGTTCACGATCGTGAAGCAGCCGTCAAACTCCTGCTCTGCGGCAAGCACGGTCACTGTTCCTTCTGCCGGGTGCCGCAGTAGATGCAGGCGATCGGGGAGTCGGACAGCGCGCCCCTCTTCATGAAGTGGCCGCCGACGTCGCCGTCGATCACGTTGCGGGGGCACCCGTCCGGCCCGGCCGCCGCCGCGAGTACGGCGTCTGCGTCGGCCTGGCTGGTGATACCGATGGCGCGCAGCGTCCCGCACGGCCATGGCTTCTGCTCGAGGCCGTGGTCTTTGCCCGCGCACTCTGGCCCGTGGCCGTTGCAGGCCTTCGGCGGGGCGCAGCACCCGTGCGTGGGGTTGCCGATCTTCGGATGCTGCTCGAGCAGCGCGGCCTTGAGCTGGACCTCCGCCAACCGGGCGCCCTCGGCGCGGGCCTCGGTCCGGGTCGAGGCCTCGTGGGCGTCGAGCATCGCCGTGGCCTCGTCGTGCGAGACGGGGCCGCCGGCGAACGGCGCGACCAGGTGGTTGAAGATCCTGCGACGGGTGTCGGCGTGCGACGTCCGCGGGTGGTCGGGGCACGGCTTCCCCGTGACGAGGGATCGGCCGCACGTGCCGGGCGCAACGACGGTCTTCTGCCGCTCGGTGAGTTCGTCGTACGACGGGTGCGCCTCGGCGGCCACTGTGTCGGCCTGCTCGTCGAGGACCAGGGCGGCGCGCAGGAGGCCTTCCCGGTGTTGGGCGGGCACGGTGTCCGGCAGGCCCTGCTCGACGCCGCGGAGGTGGCGTACGGACTTGCGCAACGCGGGGACGTCGCTGGGGTCGAACGTGGCGGGCATGGAAGTCCTTCCATCAATGGGAGTGAGTAGATGCCGGGACACCTCTGGGAACGCCGAGGTCCGGCAGGTTGTGACAGAACGGGGCCCGGGGCGCCCGGCGGCGCCCCGGGGAGCTGCTAGGCGTCGGGGTCGTGCCGGTCGACGATCGCGTCGACGTCGATGTCATCGAGCAGCGCCGCGAAGTCCAGGCGGCCGTCCTCGTCGCGCGGGTAGTCGTCGAACTCGCCCGGCTCGGGCTCGGCCGGCCCGATGAACTCGTTGCCGCACAGGGACACGTCACCGGGGAGCGCGTCGTTGATCGCCTGCCGGTACTCGGCCCGCATCTGGTCCAGCGCACCGGTGTCGATAACGCGCTGCCGCCATTCCGGGGTGCCGGTGCCGAGGACGTCGTCGACTTCGCTGTCGGGGCTGCTGGCGTGGCTGTTCACCAGGCTGCACCAGGTGCCGTAGGGGCGGGTCGCGGTCATGGCGGGGTCCTCTCGTTCGCTGGGTGGCGGGCCGGTGCTCTCCGGCCCGGGGCGGGGCGCCCGCGCGGTGGGGCGCCCCGTGGAGCTGCCAGGGGTCAGGCGATCAGCGTGGTGAGCTGCGACCAGTCGGGCAGCGAGTTCAGCAGCCGGTTCCGCCACGCCATCGCGTAGCGGGGGCAGTTGGAGCAGCTCTGGTGTGTGCAGCCCGGCATCGGCTGGCGCATGGTCGCGTTGTAGGACCACGCAAGGGAGTCGGAGCTGTAGAGCAGGTGGGCGACCCGGCGCAGGCCCGTCACCTTGAAGCCCAGGCCGTGCAGGCGGATGCCCATGCTGGAGATCGTCTCGACGATGCGGACGGCTTCCTTGGTGCTCTGGCGTCGGCACACCGAGCCGAGACCGGCGACCGGCATCAGCGTGAGGTCCACGCCGACCTGGTCGTACAGGTCGATGCAGCGCAGGTAGTCGTCCAGCGTGAACCCCTGGATCACGGGCATCCACGGCAGTTCCGCGTCCAGCGTCATCAGGTTCATGAATGACGCGACCGTCTTGATCTGGTGGTCGTGGACCGTCAGCCCCGTCTGGGCCAGGATCTCGTCCTCGCACATCCAGTCCTGGATGGCGCAGGCGTCGAGCATGCCGATCTCGTCGGCGTACCGGCGGGCCGCCGCGGCGTAGTCGTACGGGGAGACCGTCCACGTGCCGTGCGTCGACAGCTCCGTGAAACCGCCGGAGTCGAGCATCCACGGCGTCACCGCCCGGGGCAGGGTGCTGCGGCCGTCGAGCCGGTGGTGGGACACGCACAGCGGGACGACCTTCTGGCCGAACTGGGCCTTGGCCAGCCAAGACGGCTGGTGCGTGCCCAGATACGTCCACCGGTCGATGTCGTAGTCCACCGGTCGGCCCGGGTCCGTCGGAGCGGCCCGGCGCATGGCTGCACCATCGGCAACGGGGGCGGGCAGGTCGAACAACGCGGCAGACACCACTGCGGTTCCTTCGGTTCGGGCGGCGTTGGCGGTGCTCTCCACCAACACTCCGAATAGTACAGCAATGAGTCCCGCGTGGCTACCGGTCGGACCCGCCCAACTGGGCATGGCGGAACGACCGGTGATCGACATAGCGTGTCCCCAGCACGAGGGGAGGGAACACATGAGCGACACTTCTTGGGCCGCGGGCGACAGCACCTGGGGCTTCGACCTCGGCTGGGAGTAGTCCCCAGCCACGTACGGCGCCCCCTGCCACGGCCCGGCAGGGGGCGCCGCGCTGTCACTCGGGCGGCAACAGCTCCCGCTCCGGCAGACAGATCTCGCACGGGTCCACCGCGTCCCGGACGCCGATCAGCGCCAGCACGGCCGCGTCCCGGTCCAGCTCGGTGCCCTCGGTGATCCAGCACCCGTCACGGTGCAGCACGCCCCGTCCGCGCCCGCCTTCCCCGCCGGCAGGCAGGTGCTGCATGTACCAGCCCGTCGCAGGATCCGTCAGCCATCCCGGGTCACCGGTGGTCACCTCGTGGATCTGCTGCCGCACCCGGCCCAACTGGGTCCGCAAGAACCTCCCGACGGGCTCGAGCCGGCCGCGGTCCGGCGGCAGCTCCTCGTGCGCGCCCGGCCGCGCGTGCTGCTGCAGGGCGCGGTCGAGCTGCAGGCTCAGGTACGTCTCGACGTCCCGTAGGCGCTCGAGGTCGGTCGGCAGGTCAGCGTGCATCCGTCCACCGTATGACCGGGCCCGACGAGAACGGCGCCCACCGCCCTCGTCGGGCCGGGGCGCCGCTCTCACCCGCCGGTGCTACTCGGCGTCGGGCAACTCGAGCAGATCCGCCGGCCACCCCTCGGGCAGGTTCGCGGCGAGGCGTTCCGTCAGCCACGCGGGCCGTTCCACCGTGCCGCGCAGACCGTGATTCCGCTGCTCGTGCCAGCCGACCGCCGTGATCCGCTGGCCCGGCTTCTGGGACTTGAGCCGTCGCGGCCCGATCACAGCGACGTACGCGCTCTCCCGGGTACCGCTGGGGGTTCCCTCGTCGCGGCGGAGGCTGACCTTCACCTGGGCCGGGATGACCACGCGGCCGGAGTCGGGGTCGACCAGGTCGTCGACGTCGGCCACGGGCACCACGATCGTGATGTCCGTGACCCGGGTGAAGGCCTTCGGCAGGAAGTGGATGTCGCTCATCACGCGCTCCCGGTCCGGTCGGCGGCCTCGCTGCCCGTCTCCGCGGCAGGCGGGGGCGCCAGGTCGCAGGGCCAGTTGACGGTCAAGGCCTCGTAGTAGATGCCGTTCGGGTCCGCGGTGGAGCAGGCCGGGCAGATCTGCTGCTCGCTGATGTGGGAGCAGGCCTCGACGTCGGACCGCTCCTCGCCCTCCTCGTCCCAGTAGTCCGGGCACTCGCGCTCGATGCAGTCCGCGGGGCCGCGCCACACGGTGATCGGCTTGTGGGCGTCGGACGCCGGCGCGGTTCCGGCCTTCGCCCGGCACTGCGGCCGAGCACGGCAGAACTTCATGGAGACGGCGTCGCCGTCCTCCTCGGAGCAGACGTCGCACACCTCCCCCATGGGGGCGTCCAGGCAGATGTAGACGTCCTGGGGGCTGCCCTGGTGGCGGTCCCACCACTCGTCGATCTCTGGGCTGTCGCGGTCCGGCTGGGGGCCGTGGGGGCAGTGTTCGCCTCCCGCCTCCCAGTACCAGGTGACAGGGGCGTGCACTTCGGCTTCGGCGGGGGCCGTCATGGCGTGCGGTCTCCTACAGCTCTCGGTGGACAGATTCGTATCAGGACAGCGGTGGTGCGATGTGCTCGGCCTCGACGGCATGCGTCGTGGTGGCCCGCACCAGGCGGAAACTCCGGTCGGGGGACTGACGGACCGAGCCGTCGTAGTCCTCCTGGGCGTCCTCGCGGTTGCCGTGAGGGCCGCCGTAGGTGCGCCAACTGCCGTTGCGCCACTGGGTCATCACGCGCCATGCCCGCTCGGCCGGGGCGGGCGGGTTGAGCAGCTCCGCGGCCTCCTCGGGGAGCACGTGCCGGCCGACGTACACCGCGACGGCCAGAGTGAGGGCGTGGACCAGGTCCTCCTCCCCGCCCGGCACGCCGAGCCGCACCGGGACGGTGTGCACGGTGTCCGCGATGACGGCGGCGAGCGGGCCGAGTTCGGACAGGTCGGGCTCGGTGGGGGTGTGGGTCACAGGTACTCCCTGATCAGGCGGCGGGGGCGGGGCGTGGCGGTGTGGGCCGCGGTCCGTTGTCCGGCGGAAGATGCTTGGCCTGCTGCTCGTTCCACTCGACCCAGCCGCACACCGCATCGTGGAGCTCGTCGAGGGCCGCCAGCACGCCCGCCGGGACGGACTCCCGCTGCAGGTTGTGCAGGGCGTGATGCCACTCGCCCAGTTCGTCCAGGAGGTCGCTGGCGATGCGGGCGGCGGGGTTCTCGTTGTAGGCGACAACGACGGCGTCCGGATCGTCGATGTCGCAGATGAACATGTAGGGCCGGTGCACGGACGGGTGCGGCGTGAAGTCCTGGGCGCTCACCAGATGACTCCCTTCGGGTGCGGGTTGAGCGAGTCAATGGGGGCGGCCGATCTCCCACAGGAACGTGATCTGGCAGTCGTCCGCGCCGCACGGCTCGGCGTCCTCGTCGCACGTGCACGCGGACTCGGCGACCGCCAGGGGCCGGGGCGGCGCGGGCGGCGCGTCGGGGTCGAGGCCTGCCGCGATGCAGCGGGCGCGGAGCTGCGCCGGCGTCGGCTGCTCCCACGGGTGCAGATCCCGGGACCCGACCTGCGCACCACCGCAGTGCCGGGGCTCATCGAGTCCGCACCACCGGCAGCCGTGGACGGCGACCTGCCGGATGCCGCTGTGGAACACTCCGCCGGCGGTGCGCAGGTGCAGGCCGCGCCGGTGCTTGTCCGCGTCGTGGTGGGCACCGACGCACTGGCACGGCCGCCCCGTGGCCTTGCACGCTGCCTCCGCGGCGCGCGCCCGGCGGCCGGCGGCCTCCGCCCGGCGTAGCTCCTCCGCGGTCTCGTACACGGGCATCAGTCGGTCCTCGCTTCCCACAACGGGCAGTCGATGACGGGGAATTTCGCGGGCTGCTCGCTGCTGGGACGGACACCGCAGGCCTCGGGCGAGTCCCAGCAGCCGCAGGGACGGCCGCCCTCGCAGGACGTGCCGGACTCCTCGGGCTCGTGGTGCTCGCACGTGACGCAGGAGCGGACGTCGGGATTGCGGAAGCAGCGGGCGACGTGGCGCTGAGCGGAGTCCTTCCGGGCCCGGGTCTTCCGGCAGTGCGGGCACTGGTAGCGGACCACGGCGACCGGGAGGACGACGGCGACGGCCAGGCGGGCGTCGTACCGGGCGGCGGCCTCGGCCTCGGCGCGCTGCCGGGCCACGGCCTCCCGGCAGCGCTCGTCAGGGCAGGCTTCCTGCGGGCCCTCGTGCGGGGTGACGCCGAGGAACGCGGCAGGGTCGGACACCTCGGCGAAGTGCCCCTCCCGGTCGCTCCAGGGCGAATCGGTGCTCAGCATCAGACCTCGTCCGCGATGGCGGCCGTGACCGCGGCGGCGAACTGCGGCAGCCGCGCGGTCAGCATCACGACGCGGACCGTCTCCGGCTCCTCGTCGCGGTCGCGCGGGCGGCGGTGGAACGTGAAGACGGTCCAGTCCTCGGCCGGCTGCTCCATCTCGACGCGGTCGCCGATGGGGTCGGCATGCTCGAACGGCGTTCGGGCGGTCAGGGCGGCGGTCAGGCGCTCGGCGTCGTCCACGGGCAGCCACACCGATATCTGCGGACCGCCGATGGTCCAGTCGGTGGCGGTCAGGTCTACGAACGGGTACGTGGTGAACCCGGTACGAAGCTCCGCGGTCACCTCTTGGCCCTGCGGGTCGATGTACTTGTACGGGCCGGGGGCGGTGATGGGATCCACGGCGGGTCTCCTGCTTCTTGGCTCAGTGGTGGGTCAGGGTGCCGGGGCGCACCGGTTACTGGCGCGCCCCGGGGCGGCGGTCAGCGGTACCAGTGGCCGAACTGGTTGCGGGCGGTCACGTACATCTCGGCGTGCTCCTCGTCGCGCCACTCGACCGGCGGCAGCGCGTAGCGGACGACCGCGCCGAACCGGCAGGTGGACAGGACGGTTCCGGGCCCGGTGCTGCCGACGTGCTGGATGGTGATCTCGTCACCGGCCATCAGCCCGAGATAGTCGGCGGTCGCCGTGGAGGCCTCGTCCCACCACGCGCGCCAGGCCTTCGGCCCGTACGCGGGCATCGGGAGCGGGCCGAAGACGTCGCCCGGCCGGTGGTCGACGTGCTCGGCCGACACGGTGCGGGGGCTGTAGAGGTGCCCTCGGTCGTAGGCGGCCGGCACGCTCGACACGGGCAGCTCCCCCAGGGCGAGCGGTGCACGGCGCTGCGGCGCGGCCTTCGCGGGGGCCACAACGTCGAGGTCGAACAGGGCGGTGGTCTGCACGGGGAGTCCTTGCGGCTGGATCGGGAAGGGGAGCGGCACCGCCGGGGCGCACCAACTGCTGGCGCGCCCCGGCGGCAGGCCCGGTCAGGGGCGGGTGCAGATGGCGCAGGCCTCGTCCTTGCAGCGCAGGCGGCGGCGGCCCTTGGGCAGGCACTCGGCGGCGATCCGCGGCGTGAAGTGCAGGTCCCGTTCCACCAGGTGCGGCAGGCCCGGACGGTCGGCGCGGAAGGACTCCAGCGCGGGCAGGTCGATGTACCCCCACTCACCCACCCAGTCGTCATTGCCGACCCGGGCCCAACCGAACGCCTCACCGGTGGCCGGGTCGAACTCGGCCACGTACCAGTCGCCCCAGGCCGCGAAGTAGTGCGCGTGGATCGTGGTGTGCTCGGCCGGGATGTCGTCGGTGGCGTACAGGACGGGGACGGCGGCCAACGCGGCCTCCGGCAGGTAGAAGGCGTGGCCCCGCTCCTCGCGGCGGACTTCGGGGGTGCGGGTGACGATCGGCTGAGCAGACACGGGTGGTGCTTCCTTTGCGGTGGTGCGGAGGGGGAAGGGTGCCGGGGCGCGTACGGCCGCGCCCCGGCGGAGGGGGGAGACCGGTCGGTCAGATGACGTCGGTGACGTCGTAGAAGGACGCCAGGCCTCGGGTGAAGCGCCCCAGGTCGAGGCGGAGGGTCGGGGCGGCGAACTCACCGCGCACCACGCCCTCGTACATCGCCTCACTGACAGCGCGGACGGTGGTGTCGATCGCGTAGTAGTCGAGCACCGACCAGTAGTCGACGGCGTACCGCACCACGCGGGTGACGGGGTCGATGTACGACGCGCACCGGATGATCAGGTCGGGGGTGCCGTCGGTCCCGTTGATGACCGACTCCCGCAGGGTCTTCCCGGCCAGCAGGTTAAAGCGGAAGGCCTCGATCTGCTCGGGCATGATGTCGGTGCGGCCGGTCGCGCTGAGGATGACGCGGGGCGGACCGAACTGCGCGTGCAGGGCGGGAAGCGGCTTGAGGGCTTCGGCGACGACAGTCATTGCGGGTGTCCTTCCTTCGGGCTGTTGGCGGTGCTCTCCACCAACAAGAGAAATAGTACAGCAGTGAGAGTTGTGTGGGTAGTGGGGCGCCGAAAATAGCCGTGATGAATCCCGCGAGGCCCGACCCTGTACCGTCCCGCGCCGCCCGACCTGGTGCGGCCGGGCGGCGCCGTGCCCGGGTCAGGCCTGCGCGGACGCCGGCGGCCACACCAGCAGGTGCATGGTGCGCGGCGTGACGGTGCTGGCCGACGCGACGTGGAAGACCTGCCACCCCGCCGCGCGGAGGGCCTCGGCGTAGCTGTCGAGCGCTGCATTGCGCGCGGTGCGCTCCTCGGCCCGGCGCTTGGCGTCCTTGCGGGCCTTGAGGGTCTCCTCGACCCACCCCTCGATCATGTACGACACCCGCACGCCCGTGTTGCCGTCGCCCGGCTCCGGGGTCACGAACGCCCCGTCGGCGCAGGAGCTGCCGGGGTTCGTGCTGAGCGCCGCCAGGGTCACCCCAGCGGTCCGGAGAGCGGAGAGAACGGCGCGGACGTCCTGGTCGTCGGCGAAGGGCGGCAGCGTGCCGGTCATGTCCGCGGCGGCCGGGCGCAGTTCGTGGACGCGGCAGGGACGGACACCCTCGCCGTACTCGTCGGTGCGTTCGGCGCGCACGTAGTAGTGCGGGCTGCCCCAGCTCACGACCGTGCCGGTGTACTCCCGGAACACCTGGTGGGTGCGCTTCTCGGGGTCGAAGCTGACCGGGCGGACGACGACGCGGTCACCGGGGGCGTACCGCTCGGCCTCGGGCTTGACGTCCATGTCGGCCTCGGCGGACGTGGCCGGGCGGAGCAGGACCTCACCGCGGTTGTCCTTGTAGACGATGCGGGCCTCGGAGTGCGCGGCGGACATGGTGCGGACGGCGCGCTTGCCCGGCTGCATCATCGCGTTGTTCATCTCGGCCAGGGCGTCGGCGGTGGGGATCCGCTCGGGGGTGCCGCCGTTCACGGTCCGCATGTGGAAGCCGTTGCCCTTGCGGCCGGTCGCGCTGCTCATCAAGAACTCCTTCATTCGGGTCCGCCGGCGGTGCTCTCCGCCAACACCTCAGATAGTACAGCAATGGGAGTGTGTTGGGTAGTGGCCCCTGTAAATCAGGAGAGATGCAGGCTTCGGGCTCGGTGCTGTACCGCAAGAACAGCGGAGCGCAACGCCGGACGCGTGAACGCCGGCCACCCGATGGGACAGGGCAGCCGGCGAAGCGGGCAGGGTCAGGCGAAGTCGCCCCGGCGCGCGGCGTACCGGCCGCGGGCCACCTGGGCATGCGCGACGTCCCGCGCCGAGTCGACGTCCAGAGCCCACACCGTCAACGCGTGCCCGCCCCGCAGGCTCTCGGCGTGCCGCCGCGCGAACCGGTGCGCCTCCTCACGGGCTGCGGCGTCCTCGGTCGAGAGAGCGGCGGCCCAGGACACCTCGGAGCGGTCCGGCGTCATGACAACCAGGTGCGGGCGGAAGTCGCTCACGCTGTGCGGACGGGTCGGCCCCAGCGCGGTGTCCCGGAGCTGTGCACGGGCCTCCGAGAGTATCCGGTCGATCTGCACACTGGCGCCGGGCTGCCCCTCACGCATCGGGTTCCGGCTGAACCAGGCCGCGGCCTTCTCCCGGACCGTGCTGAACTCCACTGGCCCGTACACACTCACCATCCGGCGCGCCCAGCGCTCCCGCTCGTTGTGCTTGAGAGTGGCGGCCTGCGCGGCGCCGGTGACCCACGACTGCGTACGGCGCAGCGCCACGGCCGCACACCCGGTGCCGAAGTAGCAGGCGTCACCATCCTCGTTCCCGTCAGCGTCGAGGGGGACCACCACAACCGTCCGCTTGAGCTTCTGACGGCCGCAGCAGTCGCAGGTGGTGACGTTGTCGGTGACACCCTTCATGACCCACTGAGACAGGACGGGGACGAGGTGAACTGCGGTGCTCATGACGTTCCTTCGCTTCGGGTGCGCCGGCGGTGCTCTCCACCAACACGCCCGATAGTACAGCAGTGAGAGCGGTTGGGGTAGTCGCCCAAGGGAATCAGGCACAACAGGAACGGCGGGGCCCGGCGCTGTACCCGCCGAACCCCGCCGCGCTCACCCGACCGTGCCGGACACGCCGGCGCGCACTGCCCTCTCACTGCCGAACGGCCCCTGCTCCTCGTCCCTCGTCGGATCGTTGGGCACGGCCCACCAGTCCCGGGGACCTCGCCGGACGACGCGGTACGTCCCTCGCATCTCCGGCTGCCGGGGAAGAGACAGCCACACCGCACGCCCGCGCTCCCACTCCTCGGTGCCGACTGCAGCAGCGATCTGCTCTCGGAGAGCACGGCGCCGGATGTGCGCGAACTGCACACCGCTCATCTGCTCCACCCGCACGGGCCAGTCCTTGAAAGCGTCCCGGTGAAGGTGGTCCTGGTAGGGCTTTGCGATCCACAGCGGCGAGCGGGAACGGTGGAAGTGGTGTACCTGGAGAACCACGCCACCGATCTCGACGTACTGCAGCTCCTGATACCGGCGCTGGCGGGGGGCCTCGCCGTAGATCGGGTTGGTGAAGCTCAGCCGGATGTCTTCGGCTCTCACGGGTGGCGCGTCCTCTCCTGGGGATGACGGACAGCATGCCGAGCGGCACAGACACCGGCGGCCGGCCTGCACGACAGGCAGCACACCAGGGGCCAACTGGACGCCCGACAGACGGGGTTTCTGGACTTTCTGGACCGTTCCATCGCGCGCGGGCGCGTATGGGCCGCAGACGGCCGCACAGGGCCGCCCCGGGGGTGGTGGGGCGGCCCTGGCCGGTCGTCAGAGTTCGCCGTGCTCGCCCATGACCTCGGCGAGCGTGAAGTCGGTCAGTTGGCTCGGGAACGCGGGGAGCTGCCGGGTGGTCTGGAATATGGCGCGCCACTCGGCCCGCAGCTCGGGGTCCATGCGCTCGGCCCAGCGGCGCAGGTCGAGGTAGACGACGCGGGCGCAGTCGTAGGGGACGCCGATGCGGTCGGCGTAGGCGTCGATGGCGGCGGCGCGGGCGATCTGGGCGGAGGCGAGTGCGCGGGCGGCGTAGCCGTCGGGGGCGGTGATGTCGAGGACGGTCAGGCAGTGGGCCCACACCAGGTCGTGGCGGACGCCGGCTCGCTCGTCGGCGTCGGCGGGCGGGATGACGACGTTGACGACCTTCCCGTCCTGGACGAGGGCGAAGAAGTCGCGGGCGGGCTTGGTGAGGGTGACGGCTGCGGTCATGGGGTTCCTCCGGTTCGGGTGGGCCCCGGTGCTCTCCGGGGCGGGGATGGGCGGCGGTGCGCCCTGCGCCTGCACCGGACGGGCCGGTGAGGGGGCGGGGCGCACCGCCCGCCGGGGTGGCGGGCGGTGCGGGCGGGGTCAGTCGCTGAAGTCGCCGAAGAGGATGCGCTCTGCCTCGCGGATGGCCAGGTAGGCGACGAAGTCGGCGCGGGCGAGTCCGGCGGCCTGGGCGGCGGTGTCCGCGTAGGTCTCGAACACGGTCAGCGGGTGCTCGGCGGGGAGCGCCATGATGTCGGCGCGCTGGAGCGCGAGTTCGGCGCTGTTGCCGGAGGCGCGGACGACGTCGATGACGGTTCGGCGGGGCGCGGCACCGGGGGCGGTGTACTGCTCGTCGTCGCAGATGACGAAGTACATGCCGATCTGGCGGGTGAGCTGGGGGCGGTACGTGGGTGCGATGTCCATCTCTTCCGGCGTGGCGGGGCTGTTCTTGGCGAGTGACACGGCCATGGCGCGGTTCCTTCGGTTCGGGTGTCCGGGGTGCTCTCCCCGGTGTCCGGCGGCTTGTTCCCGCCCGACATCTCCGATAGTACAGCAAGGAGAGTGAATGCGATAGTCCCCCCTGAAGCGCGCGCTATCCATGGGTGAACGGTTCCACCGAAGATCCAGCCAGTCTCACCGCTGTACTTTTCTGGCGGGGGTGTGTACGTTCGGTGCCACGCCAACCGGCGGCCCGGGAGAGCAACCCGGGCACCCGAACGAAGGAGCCACCGTGCGCATGCCGCGCCTCGCCGCCCCCGTCATCCTCGCCGCGACCCTGGTCGTCGCCCTCCTCGGCGCTCTCGCCACCCTCACCGGCAGCTCCCCGGCCGCGCCCGCCCCGGCAGCCGGCGTCTCCACCGTCCTGCCCGGCGACGACAACGGGGACGGCCGGATCGAGGAGGACGAGTCGGGCTTCAAGTGCGCCACGATGGGCAACGGCCACTGCGGCACGATCCGCGTGCGGGGCGACCTGCCCACCGGAACGGTCGTCGCGGTCCCCCTGGAGTGCCAGGGAGCCCCGGCCCGCGTGCTGACGCTGTGCGCGACGGTCGAGGCCCAGCACGCCTACACCTACCGCCCCCAGGGCGCGCGCAAGGCGGTCCACGTCGCCGCCGGGCCGGAGCTGCTCGCCACGATCGCCCGGGACGGACTCGGCGCGACCGACCGCGAGTTCGGCGAGGTGCTGGCCGGAGTCCACGCCGCGTACCTCGTCCACACCGGGCAGACCGCGCCGGAGTGCCGGGGCGCCGCAGACTTCACCGCGCTGTGCATGCTCGTCTACGGGCAGCCCGCGTACGGCTGGGACACCCCCGGCGGGGACCGCGTCGACAACCCGGCGGGCCCGGAGCAGATCCGCGACCTGGACGTGAAGCCCGCCGACGGCCCCGCGTTCGCCGCCGCGCTGCGCGCCCTGCGCGACGAGTACCGCCAGCACGCCGCCTGACGCTGCCCTGCCCGGCCTGACACGCTGAAACCGCCCCGGGGCGCACCGACCGCGCCCCGGGCCCCGCCCCGCCCGTCTGGAGACAGGAGAGCCCGCCGTGACCACCACCCCCGCCGCCGCCCCGGAGCCGACCGGCCGCGACTGGACGAAGTTCAACGCCGCAGACTTCGGCCTGGCCTACCGGGTGACTCGGCCCGTGCTGGCCATACCCGACGAGCTGGGCACCGAGGCGCTGTTCGGCGACGAGCCACAGGAGCGCCCGGAAACGCCGGCGCCTGTCGCCGACACCCTGTTCTGACCCGACCGGTTCGGTACAGCAAGGAGAGTGCGCGCCGGAGCGTGACAGCTCCGGCGCCTGGCCACTCACCTGCGGATTCTGAGATCTGTCGATCTTTCTTCGGTGGGGTGTTCCCATCGACAGACTCATTGCTGTACTATTGAGGTGTTGGCGGAGAGCACCGCCGACAACCCGAACCGAAGGAACACCCCATGTCTTCTGCCACCGCCCGCCGCGCCGCCGCCATCCTCCGCGACCGCGCCCGCGCCAACCGCGAGACCCGCACCGCCACCAAGACGGTCGCCGCCGGTCCCGCCCCGATGTCCGCGCACCTCCTCGCGGGCGGTGTCTCCCCGCTCACCGCGCACAGCTACTCGGCCGCCGTCACCAAGAAGGCCAAGGGCCTCGGCCGCACCGCCGAGCAGGGCACCACCGCCAAGAAGCGCCCCGGGAAGAAGGGCCTGACGGTCGCCCGCACCAACGACCTCGGCCGCAAGCGCCACCACCGCATCGTGCCGGTCGCCCTCTGGACGCGCGAGGACATCACCGCCGTCGCCCTGTCCGGCTACCGCCCGAAGAACGCCGAGGTGGCCGACTTCCTCGCCCGGATCGCCCTCGGCCGCCCCGCCGCCGCCCGCGCCGCCGCCTGACCCCCAGACAGCCGGGGCGCGGCACCCCCC
>NZ_JBIVLI010000024.1:0-157182 GCF_044751205.1 Streptomyces sp. NPDC088732 | reverse complement strand
CGTCTGCCATGGCCCGTAGCGTTCGGGCAGGTCACGCCAGGAGACTCCGGTACGGATCTTGTAGACCATGCCGTTGACGACCTGCCGGTCCGCCACGCGAGGTCGTCCCGTGGCGGCCCGCGGTATCAACGGAGCGAGCAACTCCCACTCCCGGTCGGTGAGTTCATGGCGACGTATCACCCCACCATGATCCACCACCCGATGATCTTTGAAGACGGACCCTAGATCCGGGAGCGGACGGGGGCGGACGGCCTTTCGTGCCACATCGGCCTCACATCAGGACATCGGCGCCGCCGGCCGGAGTTCGGCGGTCGCGCATGCCGGCAGCCGGTGCGCCCGAGGGCGCACCGGCCGGGTGTCCGCGGAGCGGGCGTGGGCCGCCGTTCGCTCAGGCGCCGACCGCCGCGCGTCCGGCGACGTGGATGCGCGTCTGCTGGGTGACGCGGCGGCCGAGGTGCCCGGCGGTGGCGATGTCCGCCTTGTGGACCTCATCGGGGCCGTGGTCGGTGTGGGTCTGGGCGCCCGCACCGAGGTAGAAGCCGAGCCGGTTCAGGTCGTCCTCGGAGGCGGTGGAGCTGTTCCAGCCCGGGTGCAGGCCGAGGTTGACCCAGGTCATGCCGTGCTGGGCGGCGAGGACGGTGAAGTACTGGAGCGTGTGGAGCTTGTCACCGCTCTTCGCGCCGGAGTTGCTGAATCCGGCGGCGAGCTTGTCCTTCCAGGAGTGGACGAACCAGCGCTTGGACGTGGCCTCGGCGAACTGGTGGAAGGCGCCGGAGGCCGTGCCCATGTAGGTCGGTGAGCCGAAGACGATGGCGTCGGAGGCGTCGAGCAGTGCCCACTGCTCGTCGGTGATCTCGTCGACCTTGATCAGGTGGGCGACGCCTCCCGCCTCGACCACACCGTCGCGTACGGCCTCGGCCAGGACGGTGGTGTGGCCGTAGCCGGAGTGGTAGGCGATCGCTACGACGGGGCTGGTCATGGACTTCTCCTCCAGGCAGTGGGTCCGGCCGGCCCCCTGCGGGAGCCGGGAGGCCGACGACCGTCCGGCGTGGGGCCCGGGCAGTCGGCCTTGCACTTCCTCGACCAGGGAGCCTCCGATGTTGTGACACCGAGGGGGTGTCTATGACATAGGGCACCTCCGTTGCCACCGCCGCCGGCCGCCCCGACACCGTGGGTGTCATTGCTCCCCGCGCGCCCCAGGAGCGGCGTCCGCGACGGTGCGGGGTGCGCGCTCCCGTTGTCGCTGCCGGAGGCGGGGTCGCGCCGGCCCGTCGGCCCGACGTCAACCGGAGGACGCGCCTGGCCGGCCGCGAACGGATGGTTCACCGGGCCCGCGTACGCCCACGGGTGCCTCGCACAACTCGGCCCGCAATCCCGGGAATCCCGTGCACCGCGATGAACCGGCGGGGTGGCGCCACCGTAGAAACCGTCGTGTGCGGCAGGCACACGCAATGTGCCGACGGCGGGCACACCAAGGGCCCCATCCGCACACGTTCGGGGTCGCTGCGGTACAACACCCGCCATTTCGGCAAACGAATGGGTACCATCCGGCAACAACACCGGAATGAGGAGAGCGGGCTGACATGTCCAAAGAATCCAATGAGCCGGGCATCACCACGATCCAGGACCGGGCGGCGGCGCGCGCCGCGCGCATCGCGGCCGACCTGGACAGCAACGCCCGCGAACAGGAGAGCGTTCGCGCTCAGATCAGCGAGTTGCAGGAGCACCTGACCAAACTGGGCCGTGAGCACGAGCTGCTGACGCAGTTGCGGGGCACCGAGCCCACCGGGGGCGGCGCGGCATCCCGGCGGCAGGAGGTGGCCGCGCCGGTGGAGGAGGCACCCGCGTCACCCGCGGACGCCGTGACACCGAAGCCGGCGAAGGCCGCGAAATCGGCGAGGACCTCGAAGGCACCGAAGGCGCCGGCCACGGCGAAGGCGGCCGAAGCGACAGCGACCGCCGCCACGGGCGAGCCCGTCGCCGCGGTGGAACCGGTCGCCGCGCCCGCGGTCCCCGGCCCCCGCGGAGGCCGCAAGAAGGCACCCGTCCGGACCGCCACGCGTCAGCGCAGGAAGAACGCGGCCGGAACGCGCAAGCCGGAATCCGGGCCGACTTTGGTCAGCCTCCTCGAGGAGATCCTGTCCGCGAGCCAGGAGCCCCGCATGGTCAGCGAGATCGTCAATGTCCTGGCCGACCGGCACCCCGATCGCGCGGCCAAGACCCAGGTGGTCAGGAACACGCTGGAGGCGCTCGTGGCGAAGGGCGTCGCCGAACGCACCCGGCAGCAGGGCTCGGTGTTCTACACCCCCGTGCCCACGGCCGGGAGCGACGGCACGGCGGCGGCGAAGGCGGACCAGGCGGCCGAGCCCGCCACGGCGACCGCCTGAGAACGGCGTGGGGGCGGGGCAGGACCCCGGAGCGGCGACTCCGGGGTCCTCGGCCCGGCTGCCAGGCGATCAGGCGGTGGCGACGGGGGCACTGAAGTAGTGCCCCTTGTCGAGGTCTTCGAGGAGACCGGGGTGGACCGGCTGCCAGCCCACCAGTTCACGGGTCAGGGCGCTGGAGACCACGATGTCGTGGCCGAGGAACCCGCTCAGCCACGCGAAGTGCTCGGCAGCGTCCTCCGGGGCCACGGAGGCCACCGGGACGTCGAGGTGACGGCCGATCACCTCGGCGACGTCACGGATCGCGACGCCCTCCTCCGCGACACCGTGCAGTACCGAGCCGGCGGGGGCCTTCTCGACCGCCAGGCGGAACAGCCGGGCGGCGTCCAGGCGGTGGACGGCCGGCCACCGGCCGACACCGTCGCCGAGGTAGCCGGAGACGCCCTTGGCGCGGGCGATGGCGACCAGGGTCGCCATGAAGCCGTTGTCGCCGTCGCCGTGGCAGGTCGGGGACAGCCGCACCACGGACGAGCGCACCCCGCGCGAGGCGAGGGCGAGAGCGGCCCGGGCGGTGGTCCCCCGGATCGACACCGCTGAACCGTCGGTCACGGGCATGTCCCGCTCGGTCGCCGGCTGCCCGGGCTTGAGGCCGACCACGCCGGAGGCGAGGACGAACGGGCGGTCGGTGCCGGCCAGCGTGTCGCCGAAGGTGTCGACGGCGCGGCGATCGGCCTCGCCGGCGTCCTGGAAGCCGCCGCTGAAGGCGATGTCGTGCTTGAAGGCGAGGTGGATCACCCCGTCCGACGCGGCGGCCGCCGCGCGCAGGACGTCGAGGTCGTCGATGGTGCCGCGGACGACCTCCGCCCCGGCGGCGGTGAGGGCGGCGGCGGAGGAGTCGGAGCGGGCGAGCCCGACGACCTGGTGCCCCGCGCCGATGAGTTCGGGAACGACCGCGGAACCGATCCAGCCGGACGCGCCGGTCACGAAGATGCGCATGGGAGAACCCCAGACTGTTGATGTCAGTTTCTGTCATCAACGCTAGCATCTGATGTCAGGCACTGTCATCACGTAGAATCCCGGCATGGGCAGATGGGAGCCGGACGGACGCGGGCGCCTGGCGAGAGCGGCGCTGGAGCTCTACAGCGAGCGCGGCTACGAGCAGACCACCGTGGCGGAGATCGCCAAGCGGGCCGGGCTCACGGAGCGGACCTTCTTCCGGCACTACGCCGACAAGCGCGAGGTGCTGTTCGACGGCTCCGGCATGCTGCAGGAACTGTTCGTGAACGCGGTCGTCGACGCCCCGGAGCCGGCGGCGCCCATCGACGCGGTGGCGGCCGGCCTCGACGCGGTCTCCGAGATGTTCGACGGCCGCCGGGAGCACTCCCGGCTGCGGCAGGCCGTCATCGTCGCGAACCCCGAGCTCCAGGAGCGCGAGCTGATCAAGCTCGCCTCGCTGGCGGCCGCCCTGGCCGAGGCCCTGCACCGGCGCGGTGTCGCGCCCTCGACCGCGAGCCTGGCCGCCGAGGCGGGGATCGCGGTCTTCAAGGTCGGCTTCGAGCGCTGGATCGCGGCCTCCGAGGAGCACGGGATGCCGCAGCTGATGCGGGAGTCGCTGGACGACCTCAAGGCCGTGACCGAGGGCCGCCGGGACTGACCGTCCCCCCACCGGCGCACCGGACCCCGGCCGCCGTACGCCTGTGATCAGCCAAGCTTCGCTCCGCGCATGACAAAGGGCTGGTGCGGGTCCGCCGCGGGACGGAGGATGATCCCCATGCCTGATTCCACTCCCTTCCACGACCTGGCGGCGTTCATCGCGCTGCCCCGGGTCTCCTCGCTGGCCCTGTCACCGGACGGAACCCGTCTGGTGACGGCGGTTCAGGAACTGTCCACCGACCGCACCCGGTTCATCAACGCGCTCTGGGAGGTCGACCCGGCGGGCGAACGTCCGGCCCGGCGGCTCACCCGGTCCGGACGCGGCGAGTCCGCCCCCGCGTTCCTGCCCGACGGCACCCTGCTCTTCCTCTCCTCCCGTCCGGCCGCCGACCCCGGCGAGGGCGCGGACGACACGCAGGAGGCGGCGCTGTGGAGCCTGCCGGCCGGCGGCGGGGAGGCATCACAGCTGCTCACCAGGCCCGGCGGGATCGACGGGTACGCGACCGCCACCGCGGCGTCCCGGATCGCCCTGGCGGCCGGGCTGCTCCCCGGCGCGGCGGATGCCGAGCAGGACGAGCGCCTGCGCGAGGCCCGCCGGAAGGCCAAGGTCTCGGCGATCCTGCACGAGTCGGTGCCGGTCCGGTACTGGGACCACGACCTGGGCCCCGCCGTCCCGCACGTGTTCACCGTCCCGGACGCCGGAACCGCGCACCCCGTCGCGGTCGACTGCGGCGCCCGCCGGGTCACCGGCTCCGGGGACGTCGTGGTCTCCCCCGACGGCTCGCTCGTCGCCTACACCGCGGCCGTCGGCACGCTCCCCGACGAGGTCCGCGACGTCGTCGTGGTCGTGGACGCCGCCACCGGCAAGCAGCTGCGGGTGCTGGAGTCCCCCGACGCGGAGTTCAGCGCCCCGGCCTTCACGCCGGACAGCCGCCGTCTGGTCTGCGTCCGCGAGCGCCGGATCACCTGGGACAGCCCCGGTGACGCCACGCTGTGGCTCACCGACGCGACCGACGACCAGGACCCGGGCCGCGATCTGCTGCCCGATTTCGAGCAGTGGCCCGGTGCCCCGGTCGTCTCCCCCGTGCCCGGCGAGGACGGTTCCCCGGTGGTGTGGTTCACCGCCGACGAGGCCGGGCACGCACCCGTCTTCCGGCTCTCCACCGGCAGCGGCGACCTGGTCGCGCTGACCGCGTCCGGCGCCTACACCGACGTGGTGGCGAGCCCGGACGGCGGCACCCTCTACGCGCTGCGCTCGGCCGTGGACAGCCCGCCCGTGCCCGTACGCCTCGACGCCGCGACGCCCGGGCAGCAGCC
This sequence comes from Streptomyces sp. NPDC088732, assembly GCF_044751205.1. Taxonomy (NCBI): domain Bacteria; kingdom Bacillati; phylum Actinomycetota; class Actinomycetes; order Kitasatosporales; family Streptomycetaceae; genus Streptomyces; species Streptomyces sp. NPDC088732. Next base: position 151,828 of record NZ_JBIVLI010000024.1, on the reverse strand, counting down.
GGTGACGCTGCCGTCCCCCGGGCAGGTGGCGGCACTGCCCGGCACCCTCACCGAGGTGCACACCACCGCAGAGGACGGGACGGCGCTGCGCGCCTGGCTGGTGCTGCCGCACGAGGCCCGCCCCGGCACCCCGGCGCCGCTGCTGCTGTGGGTGCACGGCGGCCCGCAGACCAGCTGGAACGCCTGGCACTGGCGCTGGAGCCCCTGGGTGGCGGCGGCCGCCGGCTACGCGGTGCTGCTGCCCGACCCGGCGCTGTCCACCGGCTACGGGCAGCACATGCACGAGCGCGGCTGGGCGCACTGGGGCGGTGCCTCGTACACCGACGTGCTGGCGCTCACCGACGCCGCGTTGCAGCGGGACGACCTGGACGCGGAGCGCACCGCGATGATGGGCGGCTCCTACGGCGGGTACATGGCCAACTGGATCGCCACGCAGACCGACCGCTTCAAGGCGATCGTCACCCACGCGAGCCTGTGGAACATGTACAGCTTCGCGCAGGTCACCGACTTCCCGGCGTACTGGATGCGCCGCCAGGGCGACCCGCTGGAGACCACGGAGCGGTACGAGCGGGAGTCCCCGCACCTGCGGGCCGCGCACATCACCACGCCGATGCTGGTGATCCACGGCGACAAGGACTACCGGGTGCCGATCGGCGAGGGCCTCGCCCTGTGGAACGACCTCTCGCGGTTCGACGTCCCGGCGAAGTTCCTGTACTTCCCCGACGAGGGGCACTGGATCACCAAGCCCAACAACATCCGGCTCTGGTACGCCACCGTGCTGGGCTTCCTGGCGCACCACGTGCTGGGCGAGGAGTGGCAGCGCCCCGACCTGGTCTGACACCCCGCACCGCAGGGGCCCGGTGTCACCGGACCCCTGCGGGCCGGCCGTGTCAGTACGAAGGGTCTCGGGGCGGCCGGGGGTTGACCGCGTCGCGCCGCTCCTCCAGCCGCCGCGTCCGTTCGGTGAACCGGATGTCACGCAGGAACGCCTCGCTCTGAAGGGTCATCAGCGAGTTGAGCGCGTGCCCCTCCCGCGCGGGGTTGGCCAGGCACCGTTCGTAGAAGTGGGCGGCGCGGCCGGGATCCGCGTACGCGGTGCGGTACAGGTCGGCCACGCGGTACTGCGCGTACGGGTGGCCTGCCTGCGCGGCCGGCAGGAAGCACTCCAGCGCGTGGTCCACCGGGGCGCGGTCGAGGCGCACCAGCCGCTCCAGGTACATCTCGCCGAGTGCGAGCATCGCCTCGGGTTCGCCGAGGGCGACCGCGCGCCGGTACCACTCGGCGGCCGCGTCGAAGGACTGGGCGATGCCGGCCTCGGGGCACCCGCGGTAGGCCAGCGTCCCCAGGTAGTACGCCGCCCTGGGTGACGCGGGGCTGCGCCGCAGCCAGGGCACGGCCTCGGCCCACTCGCCCTGCACGTAGCGGACATGCCCCAGCAACTCACCGGCGTCCGCGTGGCCTTGGGCGGCCGCGGGTTCCAGGAAGAAGGCAGCGGCGGCGCGGTACTGCCCGCTGTCCCAGCAGTAGCGGCCGATCTGGTGGAACTCCTCGGCCGTGGTCGGCTCACGCCCGTCCGCGGTGAAGTTGACGCCGTTCCAGAGCACCATGCGCCGGACCCCCTCCCTGCCTCAGCACGCTACCCCGCCGGAGCGATTCGGTGACGGGTCGCGCAGACGGGATCATGGACGTATGCCGTACCTGCGAAAGACCCTTCCGCTGCTCCTCCTTCCGGCGGCGGTGGCACTGACCGCCTGCGGGGCGGAGTCCGCGAGCCCGTCCGCACTCGATGCCAGGGCCCGTGCGCTGGGCGTCGAACGGGAGATGGTGTACGTGACCGACGTACCGGGCTACACCCTCGCCACCCAGTCCGTGGGGGTGGTCGGCGACCACGGTTTCGGCGCCTCCTGGTTCTCGCCCGGCGGCAGGAGGATCGAGATGCGGGTCGACGAACGCGAGGGCGGCGGCCCCGTCGCCTGCTCCGACCCGGACAACCGGCGCGCGGCCGAGCGGGGTTCGTGCGAGCGGGACGGCATGCGCTGGTACCGCGCGACGAGGACCGGCCACGAGTACGTCTTCCAGGACGGCGGACGGGTGGTACGGCTGTCCGCGGACCGGACCCTCGTCACCCGCGGCACCCTGCGACGGGCGGCGGAGAACGCCCATCAGGCGGACCCCGGCGAACTCGCCGACGTCCTGCCGCCCACCGGCGGTCCAGGGCCGGGGCCCGTCGAACGCGGCGACCTGCCGGAGGTGGGCGACGGCGCACCGATGGACCCGTTCGCGATCACCGAGGGAACCAGCGGCTGAGCGAAACGGGCGGAACCCGACGGACGGTAGGTGCGTCCCAGGGACATCGCGGGAATACCCGCACATTCTCTGGGGGCGTCATGAGACGGTTCATATGGCTGGGTGCGGTGTGCCTGCTCACCGTGGGGTCGGTGGGCTGCGGGACGGAACCGGCGGCCGACATCGTCGGAGCGGACAGGTCCACCCCGCGCATGCGTCACGTGGCCGAGGCATGGAAGGGCTCGGAGGCGGCCCGTGTGTGGCGCACCGGTTTCTACCTCCTGGACGACACCGAGCGGCTGCCGGAGGACGCCTTCCACAACGGGGCGGACAAACTGGCTTACTCCAACGGCAACTTCCGCGTGCGCGCCGGCGCGCTGCCCGGCGCCGCCGCCCGGCACGGACGGATCCGCTGGACGAACGGCGACTCCCTTCCCGCCACGGTCATGACGGCGCGGCAGGCGTACGAGACGCTGGACCACGGCGACCGGGGCGACGGCGCGGACCCGTTGACCGTGACAAAGGCCGCCCTCGGCGAGATGACGGTGAACACCAGCCGGGGCCCGGCCAGGGTGCCCGCCTGGCTGCTCACCCTCGACGGCTACGACACCCCGGTCCGGCTGATGGCGGTCGGCTCCCCGAAGCCCCCGCGCCCCCCGGTCCCGTCCCTGTCACCGAGGACGGTCCATGACGTGCAGCCGCTGGACGAGGTCCGGAAGGTGTCCGGCGACGGCCGGACCGTCACCGTGCGGGCGAGCCACGGCGCCTGCGACGACGGTCCGACCGTCGAGGTCCTGGAGACCGGCGACAGCGTGGTGCTCGCGGGCGGCATCCGCGGTGCCGAGGACGGTCCGTGCACGATGCAACTCCTGCACGCCTCGGTCACCGTGCATCTGGACCGCCCGCTCGGCGACCGGCTGGTCCTCGACGCGTTCACCGGCAAGCCGGTCACGATGCCGGCCTGACGCTCCGAGGGCGCGCCGCGGGGCTCCGGCGCCGCGGTGCCGCCGTCAGTTCCCGCCGGACAGCCGCGCGGTGACCGTCTTGGGGCGCTGGTACTCGTGCAGGGCGAGGGTGCTCAGGTCCGTGCCGTGGCCCGAGGCGCCGCGGCCGCCGTGCGGGAGCTCGGCGGTCTGCACGAGATGGCAGTTGAGCCAGACCTCGCCCGCGTTCAGCCGGCCGGCGAGGTCGAGGCCCGTCGCCAGGTCGCGGGTCCACACACTGGCCGCCAGTGCCTGGGGCACTCCGTGCGCGAGGGCCATGGCAGCGTCCAGGTCCTCGGCCCGCTGCACGGTGAGCAGCGGGCCGAAGACCTCCTCCACCACCGCCGGATCGTCGTCGGGGAGGTCGGCGAGGATCCGGGCGGGACGCCAGAAGCCGCTCTCCTCGCCGGGCCGCGGCGCGATGCCGGCCACGCATGTCCGCCCGGCGGCGGACGCCTTGACGATGCCGTCGTAACGGGCCAGCTGATCGGGGTTGTTGAGCGGCCCGAAGTCCCGTCCCGCCAGGCAGTCCCGTGCCGCGGCGGCCAGTTGGCCCACGGCCTCCTCGTAGTTCTCGCGCAGGGTGATGACACGGGCGGGGGCGGCGCAGCTCTGCCCGGCGTTGTAGGTGCAGGCACGTACGAGCTCGGCCCAGGTGTCGGCGGGCGCGTCGGGCAGGACGAGCGCCGGGGCGTTGCCGCCGAGTTCCAGGCTGACGCGGCGTCCCGCGGCGCGCGATGCCACATCGGCCCCGGCCGCCGCGCTGCCGGTGAAGGCGACCATGTCGACATCGGCCCCGACCAGCAGCCGCCCGGTCCGCCGGTCACCCGGGACGGCGGTGAGGACGCCGGGGCCCAGTGCCTCGGCGGCGTGCTCGGCGAGGAGTTCCAGGGTGTCGGGGGTGGTCTCGGCGGGTTTGGCGACCACGGTGTTGCCGGCGGCCAGGGCGGGCGCGCACCGCCAGGCGGCCATCATCAGCGGGTAGTTCCAGGGCACGACGACGCCCACGACGCCCAGCGGTTCCCAGCGCACCCAGCTCTCGTGGCCGTCGACGAGCCGTCCGGCGGCCGGCGCGGACCGGGCGCGGACGGCGGAGGCGTAGAACCGGAAGAGGTCCGCGACCTGTTCCACCTCCCCGGCGGTCTCGGAGTCCGGTTTGCCGGTGCCGGCGGCCTCGCGGACGACGTAGGAGTCCGCGTCCGCCTCCACCAGCGCGGCCAGCCGTTCCAGCCGGCGGGAGCGTTCCCTGGGGGTGAGGCCGCGCCAGCCGGGCAGGGCGGCGCGGGCGGTGTCGACCGCGGCCCCCACCTCGCGTTCGCGGGCCAGCGGGAAGGTACCCCGGGTCCGGCCGGTACGGGGGTCGACGAGAGTGGTGTTCACCGTGCGCGTGCCTCCATCGTTGATCCGTTCACAGCCCGTACGCCCGCAGCCACAGCTCCAGGGTGAGGACCAGCCACAACTTGCCGCCCTGCCGCGGCAGCAGCGTGCCCTCGCCGCGCATCCAGGTCCGCACGGTGTCGGGCCGGAACAGGCCGCGCTGCCGGGCGGCGCGGCCGAGCAGCAGGTCACCGCCCAGCTCGCGCAGCGGCCCGCTGAGCCACTGCTGCACCGGCACCCGCATCCCGCTCTTGGGCCGGTCGACGACGGTGGCGGGCAGCAGGTCCCGTACGGCTTCCTTCAGCACCCACTTCTCCGCCGTGCCGCGGAGTTTGAGCGCGGGCGGGGTGGCGAAGGCGTGGTCCACCACCCGGCGGTCGAAGAGCGGGGCACGGCCCTGGATCCCCTGCGAGGCGGTCAGCCGCTCGACCTTGGTGAGGATGTGGTGGGCGCCCTTGGTGCGCAGGTTGCAGTGGAGCAGCTGGTTGAGCAGGTGGGTCATCCGGTCCGGGCCCGTCAGATAGGGCGCGACGAAGCGTTGCGGGGCCGGTGCGGACCCCAGGGCGGACAGGGCGTCCGCGGTCAGCAGGTCGGGGAGGTCGGTCCAGCATTTGCGGTACGAGCGCAGATAGGCCGTCGCCCGGTCCTCGTACCACGGCGACTCGTGTGCGCCCGGGGCCCCGGCGTGCATCTCCTGGACGAGCATCGGGAGGTTCTTCGGCCCGCCGAACACCGGGTCCCCGCCCTCCCCGTTGAGCACGGTCCGCAGCCCGTCCCCCGCGACGGCCTCGGCGAGCATCAGGTTCGGCACCGTCAGGGGGTCGCCGACCGGGCTGTCGAGCAGGGCGGCCGTGTCGGCGAGCCGCGCGGCGACGGCCGTGCCGGAGACCGTCAGGACCCGGTGCCGGGTCTGGCAGTGGACGGCGACCAGGCCCGAGTAGCCGAGTTCGTTGGGGAGTGCGTCGCCGAAGCTGATGGAGTAGGTGTGGACGGGCCGGCCGTGCAGCTTGGCGGCGAGCGCGGTGACGAGCGAGCTGTCGATCCCGCCGGAGAGCAGCACGCCGACGGCCTCGTCCTCAGGCAGCCGCCGTGCGGTGGCGTCTTCGAGGAGGGTGCGCAGGGTGAGTACGTGGTCGTCGGCGTGCCGCTCTCCCGGGGGCTCGTCGAGCCGCTCCTCGGGCTCCCAGTGGACGGTCTCGGTCATCGTCCCGTCGGCGCTCAGCCGCAGCACCCGGCCGGGAAGGACCTCGTGCACGCCCTCCAGCAGCGTTTCGTCGCCGGGGAGATAGGCGAAGGTGAGGAAGGAGCGTACGGCGGACAGGTTCATCCGGGTGCCGAGTGCGGGCCAGCGGCGCAGGGACCGCAGGGACGTGGAGGCCGCCCAGGCGCCCGCGGCGCGGGCGTAGAACAGGGTGCGGGCGCCGACGTGGTCGCGGATCAGCACGAGCTCCGCGCCGTCGAGGACGGCGAGCGCGAACATGCCCTCGGCCAGGGCGACGCCCCGTTCGCCGAGCCGGGCCCAGCAGCGCAGCAGCAGCTCGCCGTCACCGGTGCCGGGCGGGGCGGGCGCGCCGTCGGCGGCGAGGGCGGCGAAGAGTTCGGCGCGGTTGTGCAGGGTGACCTCGCCGGCGGCCCGCATGCCGTACGCCTCGAACGGCCCCTCGGCATGGCCGGGTTCGTCCCGTACCAGGGCCAGCCCCGGCGCGATCGCCGGGGTGCCCATCGCCGCCAGGTGCGCGTCGGCCGCGCCGGGCCGGCCGGCCGGGCCGTTGGCGTGTTCGGCTCCCGACGCGAGACAGACGCTGAAGCGCGCCATCAGTGGGTCCTTTCCTGTTGCCGCGTACCCGTGCGGGCCGAAGGGGCGGGATCGGCCGCGGGCTCAGCCGAAGTCGTCGTCGCTCCAGCCGCCGCCGTCGTCACCGCAGTTCCCGTCGCCCCAGTCGCCGCCGTCCCCTCCGCCGTCGCCCCCGCCGCTGGAGGACGAGCTCTGCGCCTGGCGGCGCAACTCCTCTTCCTCCTCCAGTGAGAGGTGCAGCGGCGGGAGCTGGGAGGCCGTGACGGCGAGTCCGGTGACACCGAGGCCCACGAGGATCGCCCCCGTCCGGCCGCCGAAGGAGGTCCGGTTGATGGTGAGGGTGTCGCCGGTTCCCCACAAGGTGCGGCCGAAGCCGATGTCCCGTCCGTAGGTCACCGTGCCGCCGGGGAGGACACGCTTGACGATCTTGTGGCCCAGCAGCTCGTCGGTCCCCTGGTTCCCGTGCTCGTCGTGCCAGTGCACCACGCCGCCCGCGCCGCGGCGACGCCATTCGTGCCGGCCGTCCTCGTAGGTGCGGTGGACGCTTCGGTCGGCCAGCAGATCGTCCGTGTAGCCGATTTCGCGTGGGCGGATCATGCGCTGCGGTCCTTCGGTCTGCGGTGTCCGGGCATGCGGTCGTCCTCGGGGCGGGTGCGGGGTCGGGGTCGGGGTCGGTTCATGCGTCGGGCCAGGTCAGGAATCCGGCGGTGCGCAGCTCGCGCAGGTCGCCCCAGACGGAGTGACGGGGCGGACGGGGGCCGCGGGTGAGCCGGAGCACGGCGCGCAGGAGCCGGGCGGGCGGGACCGCGGCGACTTCGGCGAACCGGCCCGCGGCGAGCCACTCCGCCTCCCCGGGCCGCAGTCCCGGCGGCAGCGGTCCGAGCGGCGGCACCGGGCCGGGCCTGCGCCCGGACACCAGGTGCAGCGCCTGGGCGTGCCGGGGCACCAGCCCGAGCGAGGCGACCCGTACGGGCACCGCACCCAGCCCCTCACGCACCCGGGCGGGCAGCGCGATCCCGGCGGGGCTCGCGTCGTGCAGGACGTGCACGGTGGCGCCCTCGGCGCGCTCCAGCGCCTCCACCAGCAGGGAGTCGAGCGGCAGGTCGTCCTCGGCGGTCAGGACGGGGCAACCTGCCTCCAGGTGCACATGGTTGGCCAGCAGCATCGCGGCGATGGAGCGGTCCTGGCAGACCAGCAGCCGGGGCAGTCCGTAGGCGTACAGGTCGGGCTCGCGTCCCGGTCCGCCGGTCGACCTGCCGGCGGTCGGCGCGGGCAGCAGTCCGGCCGGCTCCGTACCGCGCAGGGCCTGGGTGAACCGGGGCAGCCGCAGCGGCGGTGCCGGGCTGTGCGGGATGCGTCGCACGGGCCCGGGTGCCGGGCGCAGGACGCGGCAGGTCTCGTAGTACAGCTGCCGCTCGGTGAAGCGCAGGTTCCCGGGGGCGGCCGCGCGCCGTGCGGCGACGGTGATCGCCCGCTCCAGCAAGGGGCGGCCGAACCGGCTCGTGGACCCCGGCACGTCAGTCTCCGTCCTTCATCGGCGGCACAGAGGGGCGCGGCCAGCTGAGGAAGCCGAAGGCCGCGGCCGCGCGCGCCTCGTCGTCGGGGATGGCGCGGGCCTCGCCCACGGCCCGCACGACGGCTGATTCGAGCACCGCGGGCGGCACCGCGGCGACGGGGCTGTACCAGCCCTGGAGCAGCCAGTCGGCTTCCTCGGGGACGCGCTCCGCCAGCTGCCGCAGCCATCCCGGCCGGTCCAGCAGCACCCTCGCGGGCGGCACCTCGTGGAGGGTGACGGCCTTCTCGTTGCCCATCACCGCCCGGACCGGCAGCCCCGCGTCCACGACCACCCGCCGGGGGGTGGTCGCCCGGGCGTCGGCGAGCAGTTGGAGGCCGCGCACGCTCGCGTCGTGGAGCACCACCACCGGCCCGGTGGCGGAGACCTCGCCGAGTTCGGCGGCGAGGTGGAGATTCAGGCGCCGCGGAATCGCGTTGGCCGTCAGGAAGCAGCGGACGGCGGGGTCGGGGCAGAGCAGTTCCACCGGCTCCGGGGCCGGGTCGGGTTCCCCACCGGCGGCCGGGTCCCCGTTCGTGGCCGGGTCGCCGGGCCCCTTCAGGAGTTCCCGGTCGTCCACGATCCCGGGCGGCAGGTTTCCGTACACGGCGGACCATCGCAGTCGCAGCAGCGACCGGAAGTCGCCCTCCGCGGGGACCACGGACGCGCCGGCGCCGCGCGGCGGACGGCGCGGTTCGCCCTTCGCGAGCACGTACAGGAGTCCGGACACGCACAGGCCCGCGAACCACAGGAGGCCGCCGAGGGGCACTCCGCGTACGGCCACGCCGAGTGCGATGAGCCCGCCGAGGAGGACGACCGCCGCCGCGCCGCCCACCCACGGCGAGCGTCCGCTCGCCGGTGCCGCCGGCCAGAAGCGGTTGGACGTGCGGGCGAGGTACCACAGCTGCGTGACGGTGACGTTGAGGCGCCCCCCGTCGGTGGCCTTCTCGACGACCCGCCGGATGCGGCTGTCGTGCATGCCGCGGCCGTGCACCTTGGGGTCGAGGGCGAACGCGCGGCCGCAGCGCGAGCACACGCCGCCCGTGCGTTCCTTGCCGAGCAGTGGGCTCCGGCAGTGGGGGCAGATCATCCGCCCTCCTCGGGCCAGGTCATGAAGCCGGCGGCGGACGCGCGCTCCCACTGCGGATCGGCTGTCGCGCCGGCCCGTTCGACGGCCCGGGAGACGGCGGCCAGCAGTTTGGCGGGCGGCACTCCGACGAGCGGGAACCCCCAGCCCCGACGCAGCCACTTCAGCTGGCGGGGGCTGAACCTCCCGCTCTTCTCGAGCGCCCGCACGATGTGCGGCGCGGGCGCTTTGCCCCGCACCGGCACCGCGCGCTTGACACCGTGCACGGCGTCGAGCGGCAGGCCGATGTCGATCACCAGGCGGTCCGGCAGCACGGTGCGGACGAGGTCGGGGAGCACGAGCCCGTGCGCGTCGGCGTCGTGGAGCACCAGCACAGGACGAGGGCCGGGTGAGCGCGGCAGTGTCTCCGGGTCGATGGCGAGGGTGAGCCCGTAACGGGAGGTCAGCCCCGTCGCGTCGAGGAAGACGGCGATGGCGCGGTCGGGGCAGACCAGAACGAGCCCGCGCGTCGGCGGATGGCTGGACGCGGGCGCGTGCGGCTCACGAGGGCCCGGGGCGAACGGATAGGCGGTGTCGTCGATCACACCGCGGGGCAGTGCTCCGTAGACGAACTCCCATTCCCGCAGCGGGCCGCCGCGGAAGTCCGCGCGGGCCAGCCGTGGGCGGCCCCGGCCGAAACCTCTGACGCGCAGGACCACGAAACCGGACGCCGCGAGCAGCGCCAGCACGCTGATGACGCGGTAGGAGGTCATGTTCGCCGCCGCCCCCAGGAGTCCGGCGCCGATGCCGCCGAGCGTGAGCACCACGGCGCAGCCCGTCCCGCTCTTGGTGCCCCGCAAGGCCTTGCGGGACGCGGCGTACCACAACTGCCCGGGCACGCACGGCACTGCGCCGTCCTCGGTGACCCGCTGGACGACCCGGACCACCCGGAGGTCGCTGAGCCGCATCTTGTTGGTCTTTGGGTCCAGGGCGAACCGCCGCCCGCACTTGCTGCAGATGTTGTCCGGCCGCTCCTTGCGCAGCAGCGACACGTTGCAGTGCGGGCAGATCACCGGCGGCCCTCCAGTCCCCGCGCGAGCCCGCGCAGGCGGGCGGCCAGCCGTTCTCTCCTGGTGGTGGCGCCCGGGCCGTGCGACCGCTGGGCCCGTTCGATGTCGCGCAGGGCACCGGCCAGGACCCGGTAGTCCGTGCGGGCGAGGGTGCCCGTGCGGGTGCCCGGTGGTAGCGTCGCGGTGCCGTGCGACGGGTCGGCCGCCCTGCGCTCCGCCTCGGCGGCGGTGATCGCGTAGTCCTCGTGGTCGATGCCGTAGCCGGTGTTGGCGGCGAGGATGGTCAGCGGGGTGGTGTCCCGGTTGCCGAAGGAGTGCGGCATCATCTCCGGGATCCGGATCAGCTCGCCGGGGGTGAGCAGGACTTCGCAGGTCGCGGCGCGTTCGCTGTCGTACAGGCCGCAGGCCGCGTACCCGAGGCTGAGGACGAAGTGCTCCCCGCCGTGGGCGTGCGGGGTGAAGGCGCTCCGCGGGCCGACGATGCCGAGTTTGACGGTGGCGTTGGAGGGGCGCTCGGGGGACGTGGCGGCGTCCCCGACGAGGTAGTGGGCGAACTGGCCGTCGTCGATGAACGGCAGGAGGTCCCGCCCCGGCCCGAGTTCCCGGGAGCCGTCCCGGTCGGTGAGGACGACGGCGCCGTCGGACCGCGGCCGGTACAGTCGTACCCCGCGCGGCAGTTCCCCCGATCGCCGCCGGTCGTTCGCCGTGTCCCGAATGTCTGACGTGTCGTCACGCATGCTGCCGAACAAGTGCCCCTCCCCCAGGTGCCACTCACGTCCGCATGCGCATGGTAAGCCGCCGATCCCGAAGTGACGAGGTTGCGCACGAAGCCATCGGCGGACGCAGGGGCGAACGGTGGGTGAATCGGGCCCCGTTGACAGGGGTACGGTTCACCAGGTCCCGGTAAAGGAGCCCTGCCTTCGGGAAGAGTCCTTTCCGCCGGCGGGCCCGCAAGCCCGCGACGCCGCCGGACATCGTCCGACGCACATGCCCAACGGCGGTGCTGTGCACACCTGATGACGATCCCTCAGCGCCCGCGGGAATCCCCCTGTCGAGGCGGCACTGTCGTCCGTACACTGACAAGTTAAAGCGTTCGGGCATTGCCGACGGGGGGAGCCGCCATGTCCGAGGGACCACAGGGCAATCCGTACGGCAATCCCTGGAACGACCCGCGCAACACGCCGCACAGCAATCCGTACGGGTTCGTGATCCCGCCCATGCCGTCGGCCCCGCCGCCCGCACCGCCCGTACCGCCGGACGGCCTCCGTGCCGTGGCGGTGGCCCTGCTCAACCTCAGCGGCCTCGGTCTCGGTTACGCCCTGATGCGGCGCTGGGGCCTGATGGTCGCGTGCTGGCTCGTCACCGGCGTCCTGCTCCTCGTGGCACTCCCGGCCGACCCCGACGGCGTGTCCTCGGGGGTGGTCGTCGGCTACCTGGTCGTCCTCGCGCTGGCCGCGGTCCACGGCGCCGTCGCCGGACTGCGGACCCGGCTGGCGTGGCCCACGGGGGCTCCCCTGGCCATCGCGCTCGGTCTGGTGCTGCTGGCCGTGCCCGCCGGAGGCGTCGTGCTGTACGACATGGCGCGCGACGAGGCCACCGAGCAGATGCTCCTGGACCGGCTCGACCAGGCCGACCGGCTCGTCCGCGCCGGAGAGGGCCGGCCGTTCACGGCCGCGGAGAACGGCTACCGGCAGGCCCTGCGCGCCTACCGCGACCTGCGGGCCGACCACCCGGACTCCCGGGCCGCCGGCAAGGTGCCCGACCGGCTGAAGACGTACTACGGCACGGTCGGCGCCGCCTACGCGCAGAAGGACTACTGCGGCGCGATCCCGGAGCTGACCTATCTGCGGACGGTCCCGGCCACCATCGGCAAGAAGGAACTGGGCAGCCTGGCCGAGTGGCCCGACGACCGGCTGGCCACCTCGCTCTACGAGTGCGCGTCGCAGGGTCTGGCCACGAACGCCACTGGCTGGCCCGGGCTCTTCGGCGACCTCCTCAACGACTTCCCCGACTCGGCGCAGGCGGCGAAGGTCGCGCCGGCGATCGGCTCGGCCGTCGACAAGGCCGCCAACGCCGTGCGGGGCTCCGACCCCTGCGCGGCCGTCGAGCGGTTGCGCACCCTCGGCACCCAGGTGGGGGGCGTGCGGAGCGGGCGGGCGGACACGTCGGAAGCCATCGCCCAGCAGGCCGGCCGGGCCGACAACAGCGCCGACGCCGGCGTCTACGCCTGCGGCGTCGACCAGTACAAGGACGGCGACTTCGACGAGGCGGCGCAGACGATGAACAAGTTCGTCGCCGACAACAGGTCGGACAAGCGCCGGGCGCTGGCCGGCAAGTACGCCATAGCCGCCGAGGTCGCGAGCGAAGTGCCCGCGGCCGGCAAGCACCTGCCGACGCTGGCTTCCGGCGGAAGCATCTCCGTCACGATCAAGAACGACAGCCCGCACGCCGTGACGGTCTACTACACCGGGCCGGTGACCGGGAGCCTCACCCTGGGCGCCTGCGGCAGCTGCACCACGTACTCCCTCCTGGAGCCCAGTCTCATCGGGTTCAAGCCCTGCCAGAACAGCGCCCGGCACTACCCGCAGCGGACCGTCCGGCTCCCCGTCGGCACCACGTACTTCCTGCACAAGTCCAACGCGGGCGCCGGCACGACCCCCGCGTCCGACACCGTCAAGCTCAGGTCCGGCTACATCTACACGGAGTGCGCCTACACGACCAAGGCCTTCGGCTTCTGACGGAGCCTCACCTCACGGAGAGGCGGGGAAGCCGTGCCGGTAGGCGATGGCCGCGGCTTCGGTGCGGCCGGAGGCACCGAGCTTGGCGAGGATGCTGGAGACGTGGGTGCTCGTGGTCTTCTGCGAGATGAACAGCTCCTCCGCGATGCGGCGGTTGCTGTATCCGCGGGCCACCAGCCCCAGGACCTCGGACTCCCGCGGGGTGAGTCCGAAGGCGGACAGTCCGCCGCCCGCGTCGGCAGCCTCCTCCCGCTCCGGCGCGCCGGCCGGGGGCGTCCCGCCGTCCTCGCCGGTCAACTGCCCGATGTCGGACAGGAGCAGGCCCGCGCCGAGCCGGGTGGCGATCGCGTGCGCGCGGGCCAGCCGGTCGCGCGCCTCGGCGTCCCGCCGCCGGTCGGCGAGCAGGGCGCGCCCCTCCCCGAGAAGTGCCCAGGCCGACTCGTGGACGCGCTCGGTGCGCGCGAAGGCGGCGACCGCGGCGGACCAGGGAGCCGGATCGTCGTCCCCCTCCGCATGGCACAACTCGGCCCGCAGCAACCGCGCGTAGGCGGCCGAGACCGGCAGGACGGCCTCCTGGCGGGCGGCGGCGCGGTGCAGGACGTCGAGCACTTCACGGGACGCACCACCGGGCGCGGACCGGCGCGCCGCGCCCTCGACGGCCGCCGCGGTGCAGAGCAGAGGCAGCGACCACCGGACCGGGCCGACGGTCAGTCCGGCGTCGTCGGCGCGCAGCAACTCCGCGCGGGCCTCCGCGAGACGGCCCTGCCGCGCCGCGATCTCCATCGTGCAATGGCTGAGCGCGACCAGCAGCTGCGCCTGGAGCTTCTCCGTGCCGCGCAGTTCCTCGGCGAGTGCCAGTTGCGCCGCGGCGGCGTCCACCTCCCCGCGGAGCAGCAGGTGGACCGCGCGGCGGGCCTCGAACGTCCAGCGCGGCAGACGGGCGCGGGCCAGGGCCGCCGCCTCGTCGAGTGCCGCCCCGGCCTCGTCCCAGCGGCCCAGGGAGAAGAGGCTGAACGACCGGTTGGAGTGGACCCAGGCCTCGCGGTCGGTCAGACCGAGCGACCGGCACAGGGCGATGCCGTGGTCGGCCGCCTCAAGTGCCTCCTTCGACCGGCCGACCCCCTCCAGGATCGACGGCAGGTTCTGGTTGACCCGGCCGGCGAGGGTGAGTTCGCCGAGTTCCTCGGCCCGCCGCCGGACCGCGTACAGCTCGTCGACGACGCTGCCGTCGGTGTCGGTGTCGGCGTCCAGCAGGCAGCGGGTGAGGCGGGCGTGCAGGGCCAGTTCCTCGGCGCCCGCGCGGGTCGCGTACTCCACGGCCTGCTCGGCGTCGGCCCGGCTGGCGGGCCCGGGGCGGTGCATCGCCCCCCAGTTGGCGAGGCGCACCAGCACCTCGGCCCCGACGACCGACGGCGGCAGCGCCGCGACCGCCTTCCGCGCGGTCTGCACCTCGTGCCAGCCGTCCCCGCGGCTGAGCCCTTCCACCAGACGCGAACGCTGCGTCCAGAACCACGCGAGGTACAGGGGGTGGTCCGCCTCCACCTCCGCGAGGTCGGCCAGCGCGGTGTCGACCAGGTGCAGCGCCTTCTCGAAGTCGCCGCTGTGCATGGCCGCGACGGTCGCGGTGGCGAGCAGGTGCTGATGGCACGGCCCCGGCTCCTCGCCCGGCGCCCCGTTCGGGTACGTCTCCGGGAACCGCAGCGCGGGCAGGTGCACGCGGTCCTCGTCCGGCACCCGGTCCCACAGGTGCAGGGCGCGCTCGAGCAGCAGCAACTGGTCCGCGTAGGCGCACCGGTTCCGTGCCTCCTCGGCCGCCGCGACACTCATGTGCAGCGCCTTCACCGTGTCCTCGGCCGCGTACCAGTGCTGGGCGAGGCGCCCGGTCAGTTCCTCGGCCCGCACCAGTGACGGGTCCGCCTCCAGCACCTCCCCGTACCGGCGGTTGATCAGGGCCTGCTCGCCGGGCAGCAGTGCCGCGCCGACGGCCTCGCGCACCAGCGAGTGCCGGAACCGGTAGTCCGTGCCGTTCGGTTCCGGAACGAGGATCTGCGCCAGCACCGCCGCGCGCAGCGCGTCGATCAGCGCGTCCTCGGGCAGCCCCGCCACGGCCTTCAGCAGCGGGTACCCGATCACGGCGCCGCCCTGGGCGGCCGTGCGCACGATCCGCTGGCTCTCCTCCGGCAGCGCTTCCAGCCGGGTCAGCAGGACGTCCCGCAGGTCGTCCAGACCCGTGCCGACGCGGTCGCGGTGAGCACGGGCGAGTTCCTCGACGAAGAAAGCGTTGCCGTCGGAACGGGCGAAGATGTCGTCCACGACACCGGGGTCCGGCGGCGCACCGAGGATGCCGGTGAGCTGCCCGGTGACCTCACTCCGGGTGAACCGGGACAGGCCGACGCGGCGCACCGACCGGAGCCGGTCCAGCTCCCCCAGGAGCGGGCGCAGCGGGTGCCCGCTGCACACGTCGTCGGACCGGTAGGTCCCCACGATCAGGAGCCTGCCGGTGCGCCGGGTGCGGAGGAGGAAGCCCAGCAGATCGCGGGTGGACGCGTCGGCCCAGTGCAGGTCCTCGATGACCAGCACCACCGGCCGGTCCGACGCCAGGCCCTCCAGGATGCGGGTGATCAGGGCGAACAGCCGTGTCACGTCGCCGTCCCGGTGCACGGCGGGCACCGGCACCGGATGGCCGAGGTCCGGCAGGACCCGCGCCAGCAGGGCTTCGTGGCCCGCGCTCGCCCTGCGCACCTCGTCGGGGAACCGCTGCCACAGGGTCCGCAGAATCTCCGAGAACGGCGCGAAGGGGAAGCCGTCGCCGCCGACCTCGATGCATCCGCCGACCGCCACGGCGGCCGCGCCGGGCCCGAGGGCCCGCAGCAGCTCCTCGACGAGCCGCGTCTTGCCCACCCCTGCCTCTCCGCGGACGAGCACGGCCTGGGCGTCACCGCTCTCCGCCGCACGGGCGGCCTCCACCAGTCCGGCCAGCTCGGCCTCCCGGCCCACGAAGAGGGGGCTGACGGGGGTACGTGCTGTGGTGGGGTTCATCCGGTCCATGCGGGGGTGGTGGTCGTGCCGTGCGCGCGGCAGCCGCGCGGGGCGGGAGGGGTGCTCGTGCTGCCGCTCTCACGATACCAATGGCCCGGCGGGGCTCCGGTCGCCTCCGCGCGCGGCAACGGGGCAGCCGCCGCCCCCGCCGTACGGGCGTGAGCAGCAGGGACGCCGGCTCCGCGGCGACATCCGCACGCCGGAGTGGCGCACCGTGGACATGGCGGGATCCGGACCGCGAAACTGACACGCCGTCGTCTCGCGTGCCAGGCGCGTGGCAACCGCTTCACCCGGCGACTCGTCCTGAGGGACGGGGCCGCCGCTGCCGAACGCGGCACGGGCGGAGGAAGGTACGACGGCGAAGGTGAAGGCTGTGACGCTCCAGCGGGCGGGACGACGGACTCCAGGACAACAGACTCCGGGACAACGGGGCCCGGGACAACGGGGCCCGGGACGGGGGCGCGTGGTCGCCGCGCTCGCGGTGCCGGCGGCCGGCCTGCTGCTCTTCCCCCGGGCCGTGCCCAACTCCGTGGGGCACCTGGGCAGTCTGCTGGAGACCTTCCTGCCGTGGCTCGGGCTGGGCATCGTGGTGCTGCTCGGCATGGCCCTGCTGCGCCGTTCGGCCCTCGCGCTGGTGGCCCTGCTGCTGCCGGTGGCCTCCTGGACGTACCTGTTCGGCGGGCTGCTCCTGCCCGGGGCGGAGCCCGGCGCCGACGACCTGCTCGTGGTGCAGCACAACGTCAGCGACGAGAACGCCGACCCGGCGGGCACGGCCAGGGCCCTGGCCGCCGCCGGGCCCGATCTCGTGGCGCTGGAGGAGCTGACGCCCCCGGCGCTCCCGGCGTACGAGAGCGCGCTCGCCGCCGGGTACCCGCACCACGCCGTCGTGGGCACTGTCGGGCTCTGGTCGAAGCATCCGCTCACCGGGACCCGGGCGCTCGACATAAGGCCCCGGGGGATCCCGGAGGACTGGAACCGGGGCCTGCGGACGGTGGTGGCCACCCCGCACGGCCGGGTCGCGGTGTTCGTGGCCCACCTGCCCTCGGTCCGTGTCGGCGCGGGCGGCCTCGCGTCCTCGTGGCGCGACGAGAGCGCGCGCCTGCTGGGCCGGGCCGTCGCCGCCGAGGACGTGCTGCCGCTCGTCCTGCTCGGCGACCTCAACGGCACCGTGGACGACCGCGGGCTGGCCCCGCTGACGACGCGGCTGAACGTCGCGGAACGGGGCTTCGCCTTCAGCTATCCCGCCGCGTTCCCGGTCGCCCGGATCGACCAGGTCATGGCCCGCTCCGGAACCGTCGGCCGGATCCGCACCCTGCCCGCCACCGGCAGCGACCACCTCCCGGTCGTCGCCCGCGTCGCACTGGCTCCGCCCGGCAGGGGCTGAGCGAGCGGCGGACGGTGTCAGCGCTCCGGGCCGGCCGTCCCGCGGGGGCGGGCGGCGCGCGCCTGACGGCGGCGGGGCGTGTCGAGGGGCACGGCCTTCTCGATGGGGTCCGCCGCGCGCGACCGGACGAGGAGCATGTCGTCCGAGGTCAGCTCCCTGCCGTCGGGCGCGGTGAGCGTCAGGGGCTGCGGCGGCTGACCGGTGCGGGCGTCGACGACGCGGTTCATCGGCTCGTCGTCGTCGAACAGGTGCTTCTGCCCCCACTGCCGCAGGGCCGCCAGAACGGTGTGGAAGTCCTTGCCCTTCTCGGTGAGCACGTACTCGTGGGAGTTGCCGGGCCCCGTCTCGCGGATCTCGAAGATGCCCACCGACACCAGCTTCTGCAGCCTGGCGGTCAGCACATTGGTGGCCAGCCCGATGTTCCTGCTGAAGTCCGTGAACCGTGTGACACCGTGCATGGCGTCCCGGAGGATCTGCAGCGTCCAGGTGTCACCGACCTCGAACAGCGACCGGTCGATGGGACAGGCCGAATCCCCCAGCTCTCGACGCTTCACCGGTGACTCCCCTCACGACGTGCTTGCGATTGTAGAGCAGGGGGTGTCCCGCCCGTCCCGGCAGGACACCCCGCCGCCTCACTCCGCCCGCAGGTGCGTGCGGAAGAACCGCGCCGCCGCGGCGGTGCTCGCCTCGAAGCCGCTGCCGGTGTAGGGGGCGAAGTGGCCGCCGGGCAGGAGGACCAGCTCCTTGGGCTCCAGCGCGCGCTCGTAGGCGCTCAGCGCCAGATCGGTGGGGGCGACGGCGTCGTGGGTGGCGACCACCATCATCAGCGGGGTCGGCGAGATCTGGTCGATCCAGTGACCGGGGTCGTAGGACCTGGAGCGCCGGTTGGACTGGAGCGTGACCTTGTTCTCCCAGACGCCCTCCGGCATGCCGTGCTCCAGATAGAAGCGGATGGCGTCCGCGTTGCGGTAGGACGCGGTCACCGCCGGGTCGTCGCTCACGAAGGGCCTGGTGGCCGGTGCCTCGCCGCGGGCCTGCGCCAGCTCGTCCGCGGCGAACTCCGCCTCCAGCGGGCCGACCATGTGCGGGGGCACGCGCCGCCGGCTGCTCTGCGACCCGCTGACGGTGGGCACCTGCGCGTAGACGGCCTTGAGGCGCCGGTCGGTGGCTCCGAGCACCAGGGCGTGTCCGCCCGCGTAGCTGGTGCCCCACACTCCTATGCGGTCGGCGTCGACCACGTCGAGGGTCTGCAGATGCGCGACGACCCGCCGCCAGTCCTCGATCTGCCGGTACGGATCGATGTCCTGGCGCGGCTCGCCACCGCTCTCACCGAAGCCGCGGTGGTCGTGGAGCGAGACGACGAACCCCGCTTCCGCGAGCGCGCGGGCGATCGGCTCGATCCCGTGGTACTTCGTACCCCCGAAGCCGTGCGCCATCGTGACGGCCGGATGCGGCCCGGGTTCCTCCGGCACGAACAGCCAGGCGCCGAGCACCGTCCCGTCGGGGAGGTGGATGAGCTCTTCCGTGCGCTCGACCATGCCGAGCCTCCTTTGCGCGTAACGCGATCGCCATGCGGCAGATGCCGGATTTCTCACTTGCAAAGAGCAAGTGGCGATGTCAAGGTAGACATGCCACTTGCGAAAAGCAAGCACATGGAACAGAGGAGATGTGGACCGATGAGCTGGACCTACTCGACGATCACCGCGGAACCGCGCAACGGCGTCCTCTGGGCGACGATCGGCAATCCCCCGATCAACCTGATCGACGAACGGTTCGTCGCGGACCTGATCTCGCTGCTCGACGACACCGACAAGGACGGCGACGTACGGGTCGTCGTCTTCCGGAGCGGTGACCCCGACTTCTTCATCCCGCACGTCGACCTCAAGCGCATCGCCGAGTACACGGCGGCGACGGCGACCTCCGGCGGCCCCGACGACATCAGCCTCGGAGCGCTGTACCGGCGGCTCAGCGAGGCGCGGCCCGTCACGATCGGAGTCCTCGAAGGCCGGGCACGGGGGGCCGGCGCCGAATTCCTCTACGCGTGCGACATGCGCTTCGCCTCACTGGAGCGTGCGGTGATCGGACAGCCCGAGGTCGGCGTGGGCACCTTCCCCGGCGCGGGCGCCGTCCAGCACCTCGTGCGGCTCGCGGGCCGGGGCCATGCCATGCAGATCATCCTCGGGTCCGAGGACATCGACGGGCGCGAGGCCGAACGCATCGGCGTGGTCAACAAGGCTTTGACGGACGCCGACTTGGTCCCCTACGTCGAGCGCCTCGCCGAGCGCGTCGCGTCGTTCCCCGCACCGGCCGTGCGGATCGCCAAGCGCCGGATCAACGCGGCGGGGCTCGCGCCGAAGGAGGACGTCCACGTCGACGCCGGCTTCTTCCAGACCCTGGCCCGCGACCCGGCGAGCGGGGCCCGCGTCGCGGCTCTCTTCGAGCGCGGACTGCAGGAGCGGTCCCGCACCGAACTCGAACTCGGCACGGCCCTCGGGGAACTCTGACCCCGGGGGAAGCCGGCCCAAGGCGTCCGTCGACCGCTACGACCGCCGCCCCTCGACGCACCGCGCGACATCCGCCCGATCCAGGGCAGTCCGGCTGCGCACGCGCTTCACCGACGGCAACGGGGCGCCGCCGGACCGGCTACTTCCGCGGTTCCTCCGCGCTCGGGCCCGGCGCGTTCGCCACCGCGTCGAGGGCTGCGTGCAGATACGGGACCAGCCGTTCCACGTCCGGGCTGTTGAGCGCGGTGTGGCCCAGGACAAGCCTGCTGAGCAGCACGCCCGAGCAGATGGCGATCAGCACGGCGGCGCGCCCGGTGGCGTCGTCGTCGCCGGGCAGTGCCGCGGCCAGTCGGCGCTGGTAGTTGCGTTCGATGCTCTCCCGCATGATGGCCGACGCCCGGGTGTTGGAGGCGGACCGCAGGGTGAGCAGCAGGCCGTCGGACGCGGCCTTGTCCATGCCGCTCAGCAGCGCCCGGGCCGCCTCCGCGTTGTGCTCCGGCGTCATCATCAGGGACTTCTCGTAAGCCAGGTCCACGACCTCGGCGAACAGGCCCTCCTTCGAGCCGAAGTAGCGGCTGATCAACCGCGTGTCCACGTCGGCCGCGCGGGCGATCTCGCGCACGCCCGCGCCGTCGTAGCCGCGCTCGGTGAACACCTCGCGGGCGGCGCTGAGGATCGCCGCCCGGGTCGCCGCGGCGTCCCTGCGGCGGGCGGCGGCGGGGGGCTGGTCGTCCAAGGTCATGGTGACCAGATTACGAGGTCGCCGGCCTCCTCGCGGGACCCGCGCTTCACATGTCCACGACTGTGGACTTATGATGTCCACAGTCGTGGACATACCTGTCCGCGGCACGTCCCGACACGAACGACGAAGGTTGCGCATGTCCATTCCCCAGCGCCCCCTCGGCTCCGGCGGCCTGACCGTCGGCGCCGTCGGATACGGAGCCATGAGCTTCGGCCGCCCCTACGGGCAGAGCGAGGAGCACACCACCGGCGGCACCGCGGACGCCCTGATCGGCCGCGCCGCCGAACTCGGCGTCACCCTCATCGACACCGCCGACGTCTACGCCGGCAGCGAGGAGATCATCGGCAAGGCCGTCGCCGGCCGCCGCGACCAGGTGACCCTGGCCACCAAGTTCGGCATCGTCCGCCCGCTGACCTCCGACGGACCGCCCGTCATCAACGGCCGCCCCGAGTACGTGCGCGAGCGGCTCGAACGGTCCCTGAGCAGGCTCGGCACCGACCACGTGGACCTGTACTACCAGCACCGCGTCGACCCCTCCGTCCCCATCGAGGAGACCGTCGGCGCCATGGCCGAGCTGGTGGCGGAGGGCAAGGTCCGCCACCTCGGGCTGAGCGAGGCCGCCCCCGACACGATCCGCCGCGCCCACGCCGTGCACCCGATCAGCGCGGTCCAGACCGAGTGGTCCCTGTGGTCGCGCGACATCGAGCACGAGGTCTTCCCGCTCTGCCGCGAGCTGGGCATCGGCGTCGTCCCCTACAGCCCGCTGGGCCGCGGCATGCTCACCGGCCGGATCACCTCACGCGAGGACCTGCCCGCCGACGACTACCGGCGCCGGATGCCCCGCTTCTCCCAGGACGCCTTCGACGCGAACCTCGCGGCCGTCGGGACGGTACGGGAGATCGCCGCGGCGCACGACGCCGCACCCGGCCAGGTCGCCCTCGCGTGGCTGCTCGCCAAGGCACCCGGAGTCGTCCCGATCCCCGGCACCCTGCACGTCTCCCGGCTGGAGGAGAACACCGGCGCGGCCGGGCTCGCGCTCACCGAGGAGGAGATCGCCCGCCTCGACGCGCTCCCGGTCGCCGGTGAACGCGAGAGCGAGCTGGGCCACAACTGGTCCTACGGCGTCACCCCGCCCCTGGGCTGACACGGCCGCACCGCTCGACGGTCCCGGCCGCCGCCCGGCGGCCGGGACCCGGGGCCCGGGGTCAGTGCTCCAGCGCGGGAAGGCCGGCCAGGCCGCTGTCCCCATGATGCGGTCGACGGTGGCGTCCAGGGCGCTGCCGGCGTCGATCACGGCCTCGGCGCCGCCCGGCAGCAGATCGAGCGGCCGGTACCAGGACCGCAGCACCTCCGGCGGGACATCGGCGGCGATCGGCTTGCCGGCGTGCCGGGCGAGCGTCTCCTCGAAGGGAACGTCCAGGTAGAAGCCGTGTGCCGGGCCGCGATGGTCCTCGCGCAGCCGGGCGAGCATCGGGCCGTAGTGGTCGGCGCGGAGGATGCCCTCGACGACGACGTGGTACCCGGCGTCCAGCGCGTAACGGGCCGTCAGGTCGATCAGCCCGATGTTCGCACCGCCGGGCACGTCCCGTTCCCGCAGCACGACCCGGCGGAGGTTGTCCTGCCCGACCAGGGCCAGGCCCCGGCCGAACCGTTCGCGGATGCCGGCCGCCACGCTCGACTTCCCGGAGGCGCTGTTGCCGCGCAGGATCACGAGCCGTGTCTCCTCGGTGCCCACCCTCACGGCGGTCACGCTACCGGCCGGGAAGTCCGGCCTGTCCCTCTTCCCGCGCACCGGCCCGGCGCGCCGACGCGTCCTTCACCGGGCAACTAAAGTGGGCGGATGCCACAGTCCCCACCGCAGCCGCTGACCCCGGACGAGGAGGCGCTCGTCCGGTCCCTCGCGCGGGTCATCTACGCCCTGCCGCGCGCCCTGGACACGGACCTGGTCCGTGAGCAGCGGATGCCCCTCATCGAGTACCTGACCCTGATGCATTTGTCGGAGGCCCCCGGCCGGCAGCTGCGGATGAGCGATCTCGCCGCGATCTGCGAGTTGTCGCTGAGCGGGATGACCCGCGTGGTGCAGCGGCTGGAGAAGCAGGGCATCGTGCAGCGGGTCAGGTCCGAGGAGGACGCCCGCGGCTGGAACGCCGTCCTCACCGACAGCGGTTTCGCCCGCCTGCAGGAGGCCTGGCCGACCAACCTGGCCTCCGTGCGCCGGCACTTCCTCGACCACATGGGCGGCCTGGACATCAGGACGCTCGCCGCCGCTCTGGAGAAGGTCGCCACCTGAGCGGGAGGGAGGCGCCGGCGTTGCCCGCGCCTCTCCCCCGTCGACCCGGGGCCGTCCTCAGCCGGGCGCGTCCGCGACCGCGGCGGCGCCGAGGGGTTCGTGCCACGTGGCCGCGCCGGCCCGCGGCGCCTCCCGCACGGCCCGGTTGGCCGTGGTGAGGACGGCCAGGGCGAGCAGCCACGCACCGCAGCACCAGACCAGTGGCCGGGCGCCCAGCACGGTGATCAGCACACCGCCCGCGAGTGTGCCGAGCGACAGGGCCCCCGTGGTCAGCGTCGCGGTCGCGCTGCTCGTCCGTCCCCGCAACTCGTCCGGGGTGACGATCAGTTGATGGGTCGTCATGGCCACCGTGTACACGGGGGCCACCAGCGACTCGGCGGCCGCGACGACGGCCAGCAGCGCCGGGTGGGGGGCCAGCGCGTACAGCGGGAACATCAGCGCCTCCAGCCACAGCATCACGATGGCGATCCGCCCGAGCGGGAAGCGCCGCGTGACCCGGTCCGCCACCAGTGCCCCCGCCATCGCGCCGACGGCGGCGCCGCCGAAGACGACGCCGATCCACAGTGCCGAGGCGCCCAGTTGCCGGGCAAGGGTGATGATCAGCAGGTACCCGGCGCCGTAACGCACCTTGTCGGCGGCCGACACCAGGGTGAGGAACCGGATGACGGGCCGGTGCCAGAGCCAGCCGATCCCCTCCCGGATCTCGGTGGTGAGCCGGGCCGCGGGCCGCACGTCCTGCCGGTCCTTCTGGAACCGGGCACGCATCAGGCGCAGCGAGGCCGCGGACACCGCGAAGGACACCGCGTTGACGGCGAACGGCACGGTCCGCCCGACGGCGTACAGCGCACCGGCGAGCGGGGCCCCCAGGACGCCGACCGCGCCGGCGGCGGACTGCTGGAGGCCGAGAGCGGCGGTCAGCTGCCGGGGAGCGACGACGTTGGGCAGCGCCGCGGTGCTCGCGACCTGGAAGAGCGTGCTCAGGACCCCGGTGAGCAGGGCCGTCGCGTACAGCTGGGGCATGGTCAGCCGGTCCAGCCACAGCGCGACGGCGACACCGGCCGTGAGCGCGGTCCGGCCGACTTCGCACCCGATCATGGTGGCCCTGCGGTCCCACCGGTCGGCGAGGGCGCCGGCGACCAGTCCGAACGCCAGGAAGGACAGGGTGCCGAGGCCGAGGACGAACCCGGCCTGGGAGGGCGACCCCGTGAGGGTCAGCACGATCAGGGGCAGGGCCATGAAGTGGGCCTGGTCGCCGACGGCGGAGACCAGCTGGCCGCCGAGCAGCAGTGAGAAGTCCCGGTTCCGGAGCAGGCCGGAACCACGAGGGGTTTTCATGATGGTTGCACTCCGTGACAGCTCTAGGACACAAGGGTGGCGTCGAAGCGGGTGTCCGAGCTAGGAGACACGGGGCGTGCTGGCCATGCGCGGACCGTACCGAGGACGCCGACCGGGCCGCAACCGGTTATCCCGCGAAGGCCGGACAGGGGCACGGGCGCGCCCGCCACGTGCACGGAGTCCAAGATCACACCCGCGGGCGCGGATCGCCGCACCGCGCGCGGGGCAGGCATACTCGGGCCCTGCGGGAGCATCGGCATCCGCAGTCAGCGGGAGGTGCGCGATGGTGTCGTCGTCGGGGACGGAGCCACGAAGGGTCACGATCCATGACGTCGCCCGGTCCGCCGGGGTGTCGCGGCAGACCGTGTCGCGGGCGCTGAACGACAAGGACGAGATCGACGGGCTGACCAAGCAGCGCGTGCTCGACGCCGCCCGGGAGCTCGGCTACCGGCCCAGCCGGTTCGCCCGCGGTCTGGTCCGGCAGGACACCACCACCATCGGGCTGGTGATCCCCGACCTGCTCAACCCGTTCTTCACCGAGGTCGCCGCCGCCGCGCTGGAGGCCGCACGCGCCCGCGGCTGGCACGTCGTGGTCTACGACACGGCCGACCGGCCCGAGGAGGAACTCGGCACGCTCCAGGTGATCGGTTCGCAGGTGGACGCCGTCGTCGGCTACTTCAGCGCTTCCGAGGACACCCTGGAGCGGTTCACCCGGGGCGTCCCCGTGGTGCTGATCGGCCGGCCCCACCACTCGGCGCGGTTCACCTCGATCCGGATCGACGGCGAGCAGGGCGTCCACGCGGCGGTCGCGCACCTGGTCGCCAAGGGCCACACGCGGATCGGGATGCTCGACCACGGCGGCCGCGCCGAGCCGAGCATCCGCCGCGACTGGTTCACGGCCGCCGCGCGGGCGTACGGGGTCGACGCCGGCCGGGTGGTGGGGGCCGACCAGTCGGCCGACGGCGGCGGGGCGGCGCTCAGGGCGCTGCTCGCCGCGCATCCGGACGTCACCGCGGTGTTCACCTTCAACGACATCATCGCGATCGGCGCGCTGCGCGAGGCCCGCCGGCTCGGCAGGAGCGTCCCGCGGGATTTCGCCGTGATCGGCTTCGACGGCCTTCAGCTCGGCGCGCTCGTCGAGCCCCCGCTCTCCAGTGTCGCCCTCGACACACGCCGGCTCGGCGCCCTCGCCATCGACCAGGTCGCACGGCTGCTGACCGGCGCCGAACCGCTGGGCGAGGAGGCCCTGGTCGTCCGGGCCGAGCTGCGGCTGGGCGGGTCCGCGTAACCTCCAGGACACATCTGTGACCGAATGTCTTGACACTCGCCCGCGCCGGAGCGCACACTCTCGAACAATTCAGAACGTCCCCGTGAGCGTTCACGTGAACGTTCACGGGAGCGCTCACGAGAACAGAATGCTTGGCTTGCTGATTTCCGCCACGGCGCACGGCAGTTGAACCGGCACCGTTGCGACCTGTCCCTTCCGGCCAGAAGGCATCCCGCCTGAGGTGTCAACGTCGACCCGTCTAGCGTCGTCGCTAGTCGTTCTCTGGTAAGGAAATAATGAGCAACACAGTCACGCGCATCCGCCTCGCGGCCGTCGCCGCCGTCGCCGCCACGGCCAGTGTCGCCGTACTCGCCGGGTGTTCCTCGTCGCCCGACCCCAAGGCCGATGCCGCCGCCGCCGGCTCCTGCGAGCCGGCGAAGGGCAAGGTGACCCTCCAGTACTGGAACACCGTTCCGGGCATGGACCAGGTCGTCGCCCTGTGGAACAAGAAGAACCCGGACATCCAGGTGGAGATGAAGAACATCTCCAACGACCAGTACGGCACCATCGGCAACGCCCTCAAGGCGGGCAAGGCGCCGGAGCTGGCCCAGGTCGGCTACGACGAACTGCCCTTCCTGCGCACCCAGAACGCCTTCGTCGACGTCTCCGCCTGCAAGGACGCCACGGCGGCCAAGTCGAAGTTCGTCCCGTGGACCTGGTCGCAGACCAGCTTCGGCGACACCGGTGTGTTCGCCTTCCCGCAGGACACCGGCCCGATGGCCCTCTACGTGCGCAGCGACATCTTCAAGCAGCACAACATCGCGATACCGAAGACCTGGGACGAGTACGCCGCGGACGCCGAGAAGCTGCACAAGGCGGACCCCAACCTCAGCATGACGTTCTTCGACCCGAACAACGCCGAGTGGTTCAACGGGCTCCTCTGGCAGAACAACGCCGAGATGTACTCGTACGCCGGCGACAAGTGGCACGTCACCGTCGCGTCCGACCAGAGCAAGCAGGTCGCCGACTACTGGCAGAAGCTGATCGACGAAAAGGTGGTACGCACCGACCTCGCGCACGGCTCGACGCAGATGTACGCCGCGTACCAGAAGAACCAGATCGCCACCTACGTGGGCGCCGCCTGGGGCTACAGCATGTTCCGCGACAACCTGCCCAAGCAGGCCGGCAAGTGGTCGATCGTCCCGATGCCCACCTGGGGCACGAGCGCCGCGTCCGGCGACTGGGGCGGCTCCACCGTCGCGTTCATGAAGGGCAACACGCACCTGTACGAGTCGGTCAAGTTCAACGACTGGCTGAACTCGGACCCCGAGGCCCTCGCGATGGAGAACAAGCTGGGCGGCCTCTACCCGGCGGCCACCGCCGGCGCGCAGCTCCCCGCGCTCTCGGAGGGCGTCCCGTACTACAACAACGAGAAGATCTTCGAGGTCTTCGCCGAGTCGTCCAAGAACATCGACACCAAGTTCTCCTGGGGTCCCACCCAGAAGACGGTGAACCTGGCGCTCCAGGACACGCTCGCCAAGGCCGCGGCCGGTGACGGCAAGCTCACCGACGCGCTCGACGCGGCCCAGGCCGCCGCGCTGAAGTCGATGAAGGACCAGGCGATCCCGGCTGCCGCGGGCAAGTGACCGCGGATGACTGACATCGCAACCCGCGCGACGCGCGTGGTGGCGGCCGGAAGGGGCCGCCGTCGTCTCAACGGCGGCGGCCCCCGGGCGGGCACCATCATCGCGTTCCTCACCCCGTTCTTCCTCCCGTTCGTGCTGTTCTACCTGGTGCCGGTCGGCTACGCCGTGTGGCAGAGCTTCCAGGTCGTGCGCCGCACCGGGGGCCAGTACGGCACGTCGTACACGACCTTCGGCGGCTTCGAGCAGTACGTGCAGGTCTTCCAGAACGCGGAGTTCTGGAGCAGCATCGGGCGCATCGGCCTGTTCGGCGTCGTGCAGGTGCCGGTCATGCTGTTCGTGGCCCTGATCATGGCGCTGCTGCTCGACACCCCGCTGCTGAAGCTCAAGGCGTTCTTCCGCATCACGGCGTTCATGCCGTACGCGGTGCCCGGCGTCATCGCCGCGATCATGTGGTCGTACCTGTACTCCCCGCAGCTCAGCCCGCTCGTGGACGCCCTCAAGGGCATCGGCCTCCAGCCCGACTTCCTCGGCCCGGGCGCCGTGCTGTGGTCGGCGGCGAACGTCTCCACGTGGCTGTGGACCGGCTACAACATGCTGATCATGTACTCGGCGCTGCAGGCGATCCCGCAGGAGCTGTACGAGGCCGCCAAGCTCGACGGTGCGAGCAACTGGGCCATCGCCTGGAAGATCAAGGTCCCGATCATCGCCCCGTCGATCATCCTGACCACGGTGTTCTCGATCATCGGCACGCTCCAGCTCTACGCCGAGCCGGCCGTGCTGCGCCAGATCTCCTCGAACATCTCGAGCACGTACACGCCGAACATGCTCGCCTACGCGGTGGCCTCCGGGAACAACTACCAGCAGGCTGCGGCGATCTCCGTGGTCATCGCCGTCATCACCTTCGTCTTGAGCTTCGGGTTCATGCGACTCACCTCGAGGAAGGCGGGACTGTGAGCAACCAGACCCTGACCCGCGAAAGCCGCGTCAGCCGGACCGCCGTCATGGCGCTGATGCTCCTGCTGGCGATCTACTTCCTGCTGCCGATCTACTTCCTGATCGTCGCGGCGACCAAGCCGCAGGGCGACCTCGCCTCCACCAACGGCCTGGTGTTCTCGCACTTCGACCTCTTCAGCAACCTCAAGCTGCTGTTCACCCGCAGCGACGGCATCTTCGGGCGCTGGGCGCTGAACAGCGTCATCTACGCGGTGCTGGGCGCGGCCGTCGGGACCCTGATCTCCGCGCTGTGCGGCTACGCGCTCGCCAAGTTCAGGTTCCGGGGCCGGGAGTTCCTGTTCTCCGTCATCCTCGGCGGCGTCCTGGTCCCCACCACCGCTCTCGCGCTCCCGCTGTTCCTGCTGTTCTCGGCGACCGGCCTCGTCAACACCTACCTCGCGGTGTTCCTGCCCAGCATCGTCAGCCCGTTCGGTGTCTACCTGGCCCGCATCTTCACCGCCGCCGCCGTCCCCGAGGAGATCCTGGAGTCGGCGCGCCTGGACGGCGCGGGCGAGTTCCGCACGTTCTTCTCGGTGTCGATCAGGCTCATGGCGCCGTCGCTGGTGACCATCTTCCTGTTCCAGTTCGTCGCGATCTGGAACAACTTCTTCCTGCCGATGGTGATGCTGCAGAAGGAGTCGCTCTTCCCGATCACCCTCGGCCTGTACGAGTGGAACGGCCAGACGGCCCGCGCCCCCCTGCTCCAGGAATCCGTGATCACCGGTGCGCTGGTCTCGATCGTCCCGGTGATCATCGTGTTCATCCTCCTCCAGAGGTTCTGGCGCACCGGGCTCGCCTCCGGCTCCCTGAAGTAGTTCCGCGGCACCGCTCCCCCGCCCCCGGCTCTCCCGCCACCCGCAACAGAAGGTCCCCCGCGCTATGCACAACTCCGCCGACTCCGCCGTTTTCGTTCCTCATTTCCACTGGGACCGCGAGTGGTACGAGCCGTTCCAGGTGTTCCGGCACCGGCTTGTCGCCGCCCTCGACACCGTGCTGGAGACGGCCGAGGCGAACCCGGACTTCCGGTTCACCGTCGACGGGCAGATGGCCGCGATCGAGGACTACCTGGAGATGCGGCCGGAGAACCGCGACCGGGTCAAGGCCCTGGTCGCCGACGGCCGGCTCGCCATCGGACCGTGGCTCATCCTGCTCGACGAGTTCCTGTGCTCCGGCGAGACCATCGTGCGCAACCTCCAGATGGGCTGGGCGGCGGCGGCCGAGCTGGGCGGTTCCATGCCGATCGGCTACCTGCCGGACATGTTCGGCCACGTCGCGCAGATGCCGCAGATCCTGGCGCGCGCCGGCATCGAGCACGCGGCGCTGTGGCGCGGTGTCCCCGGCTCCGTCGAGGGCCACGCCTTCCGCTGGCGTGCTCCCGACGGCTCCGAGGTGCGCACCGAGTTCCTCTTCGACGGCTACGACAACGGCCTCGACGTCCTGCTCGTGCCCGACCAGATCAGGCGCGCGCTCGGCGAGTACGCGGAGATGACGGCCGGGCGCTGGGGCAACGACCCGGTGCTCGCGATGGCCGGCACCGACCACAACGCGCCCGACCCGCAGCTGGCGGCCTGGCTGCGGCGCGCCTCCAGCGACGAGCGCGCCATCACCATCGCGACGCTCGACGAGTACATCCGCGAGCACGTGCGCGACGAGGTATCCGCCGTCGTCACCGGTGAACTGCGCAGCCACGTGCGCGGCAACATCCTGCCGGGCGTGCTCTCGGTGCGGCTCGCCCTCAAGCAGCGGATGGCCGCGGCCGAGCGCACCATCGACCACGCCGAGCGGGTGAACGCGCTGTGGTCGAAGCGGGACGACTCCCCGTTCCTGTCGCTCGCCTGGCACAAGATCATCGAGTCGTCCGCGCACGACTCCGTGGTCGGCTCCGGCACCGACGAGACCTCCGACCAGGTCGAGGCGCGTCTCGCCGAGGCCGCCCAGGCCGCGCGCGCGGTCCGGGACGCGGCCCTGGCCGAGCCCGCCGCGCGGATGCCGAGCGACGCTCACCTGGTCGCCAACCCGCTGCCGTTCCCGCGTACGGCACTGGCCGAGGTGGATGTCGTGGCCCCGCCGGAGGGCACGCGTCTCGTCGCGACCGCCGCCGACGGCTCGGCGCACCCCGTGCAGCTCATCTCCCAGGCGCCGACCGTGCTCAGCGA
Source organism: Streptomyces sp. NPDC088732 (assembly GCF_044751205.1). NCBI lineage: Bacteria > Bacillati > Actinomycetota > Actinomycetes > Kitasatosporales > Streptomycetaceae > Streptomyces > Streptomyces sp. NPDC088732. The sequence continues at coordinate 121,605 of NZ_JBIVLI010000024.1, read as the reverse complement.
CGAGCGCATGGACGCCACGCAGCTCGAACGCGTGCTGCGCCGCATCCACCGCCGCGAGCTCTTCGGCCGGCTGATCGACCACTACGAGCTGACCGCGGGCTCGCTCGTCTTCCACCTGGCCGAGGTCCCGACGAGCGGGCCGTTCGACCTGCTCATCCTGCGCCGGGAGGTCGCCGCGGCGGCCGCCGCGCATCCGGGCGAGTGGCGGGTGCTCACGCTGGAGGAGGCCCGGGCGACCGCGCTGGTGCCCGTCCACGTGCCCGCCTCCGGACTCGCCGGCTTCCGCGTCGCGCCGAGCGAGCTGCCCGCCCCGCAGCCGACGGCGTACGCCCCCGCCACCGCGAAGGACCGCACGCTGACGAACGGCCTGGTCCAGGTCGCGGTCGCCGCCGACGGCACGCTGGACGTGACCGGCGCCGACGGCACCGTGCTGCACGGGGTCGGCCGCCTCGTCGACGGCGGTGACCGCGGCGACAGCTACAACTACGCTCCCCCGGCGCGGGACGTGCTCGTGTCGGAGCCGGCGGACGTCACCGTCGAACTCCTCGAGGACGGCCCGCTGCGTTCGCGGATCCGGGTCACCCGCGTCTACGAGTGGCCTGCCGAGCTCTCCTCCGACCGCGACGTCCGCAGCGCCCGGACCGTGGCCACCCCGGTGGAGACCCTCGTGGAGGTGCGGGTGGGCGAGCCGTTCGTCCGCGTCTCGACGTCCTTCCTGAACCAGTCCGCGGACCACCGGCTGCGCTTCCACGTACCGCTGCCGCAGCCGGCGGCCGGCTCCGCCTCCGCCGGGCAGTTCGCGGTCACCGAGCGCGGGCTGACCTCCGAGGGCGGCTGGGGCGAGTACCCGATCCCGACCTTCCCCGCCACCGAGTTCGTGTCGGCCGGGGCCGCCAACGTCCTGCTCGACCACGTCGCCGAGTACGAACTCGTCGGCGACGGCGCCGAACTCGCCATCACCCTGCTGCGCGCGATCGGCTCGATCAGCGTCAACATCCACCCGCTGCGGGACGAGCCCGCGGCGAGCGAGATCCCGGTGCCGGGCGCGCAGGACCTCGGTGTGCGCATCGAGAACCGCTTCGCCGTGGTGCCCTCGGCGACCGGCTGGCAGGGTGCCCACGCCGTCGCGCTCGCCGCGGAGTTCCGCAACGACGTGCTGGTCACCCGCGGGACCGCGTCCGCCGGGGGCCAGTTGCCCCCCGACGCCGCGGGCCTGCGGGTCGAGGGCGCGGACGTCCTCGTCTCCGGCATCCGCCGCGTCACCGGCGACGACCGCGGCGCCGGCACGGAGGTCCGCATGGTGGCGATGACCGGCACGGGAGCGACCGCCCGGGTGACCGGCGCGTTCACCGAGGCCACCACGGTCGACCTGCTCGGCCGGCCGCTGTCCACGGCGCGGGCCGAGGGCGTACTCGAACTCCCCCTCGGTCCCTGGGAGATCCGCACGGTCGTGGTCCGGTAGGGAGACAGCAGGCGCACGCGAAGGACGACGTCACAGTGACCGACACATCCATGATCCACGGCACAGGCGAACGCCCCTGAGTTCGCCCCACCTCCCCAGAGCCGGCCTTCTCCGCACGACGCCGGGTGACCGGGGCCATCGGGCCCCGGTCGTCCGGGTCGGCGCACCCGTCCGGCGTCCGGACCCTTTTGTGAGCAAGAAAGAGTTGTGACCTCGTGCCCTCCCCCATTTCCGCGTACGTTTCGGACACCTCGCCAGGGCGTGGCGCGCTGCGCCCGGCGCGCTCGTGGCTGCACTCCGACGCCCCCTCCCGGTCGCTGAACGGGAACTGGCGCTTCCACCTGTCGCCGACGGTGCCGGCGGAAGAGGACTTCGCGGCCGAAGGCTTCGACGACAGCGGCTGGGACAGCATCCCGGTGCCCTCCCACTGGGTGCTCCAGGGCGACGGCGCCCACGGCCGGCCGATCTACACGAACGTGCAGTACCCCTTCCCGATCGACCCGCCGTACGTCCCGGACGAGAACCCCACCGGTGACTACCGCCGCCACTTCGAGGTGCCCGCCGACTGGTCGCGGGCCGAGCGCGTCGTGCTGCGCTTCGACGGTGTCGAGTCGCTCTTCAAGGTGTGGGTGAACGGCGACGAGATCGGCAGCGCCAGTGGCAGCCGCCTCGCCCACGAATTCGACGTGACCTCGTCGGTCCGCCCTGGCGGCAACGTCGTCGCCGTGCGTGTGCACCAGTGGTCGGCGGCCAGCTACGTCGAGGACCAGGACCAGTGGTGGCTGCCCGGCATCTTCCGCGACGTCACCCTCCTCGCGCGCCCGGCCGGCGGCATCGAGGACGTCTGGCTGCGCGCCGGGTTCGACGGCGGGCGCGGACGGATCGAGACGGAGATCACCGCCGAGGCGGCCGCCTTCCCCGTCACGCTCCGCGTCCCCGAACTCGGCGTCGAGAAGGTCTGGGCCTCGGCGGCCGACGTGGCCCCGTTCGCCGTCGACGGCGTGGAGCCCTGGTCGGCGGAGCTGCCGCGTCTGTACGACGTGACGGTGTCGACGGCCGCGGAGCGCATCGAGCTGCGCGCGGGCTTCCGCACCGTCGAGATCCGCGGCGACCGGTTCCTGGTCAACGGCCGCCGCGTCGTCCTCCACGGCATGAACCGCCACGAGACCCACCCCGAGCGCGGCCGCGTCTTCGACGAGGAGCACGCCCGCGAGGACCTGGCGCGCATGAAGCGGTTCAACGTGAACGCCATCCGCACCAGCCACTACCCGCCGCACCCGCGGCTGCTGGACCTCGCCGACGAACTCGGGTTCTGGGTGGTGCTGGAGTGCGACCTGGAGACGCACGGCTTCGACAAGCTCGGCTGGGTGGGCAACCCCAGCGACGACCCGGCGTGGCGCGCCGCCTACCTCGACCGCATCGAGCGCACCGTCGAGCGGGACAAGAACCACCCCAGCATCGTCATGTGGTCGCTGGGCAACGAGGCCGGCACCGGATCCAACCTCGCGGCCATGTCCGCCTGGGTCCACGCCCGCGACCCCGAGCGGCCCGTGCACTACGAGGGCGACCACGCGGGCGAGTACACCGACGTCTACTCGCGCATGTACGCCTCGGTGCCCGAGACCGAGCAGATCGGCACCGACGGCTCGCGCGCGCCGCTGCTGAACTGCACCCCCGCGCAGGGCGCCCGGCAGCGCACCAAGCCGTTCGTGCTGTGCGAGTACGCGCACGCGATGGGCAACGGCCCGGGCGCGCTCGACCAGTACGAGGAACTGGTGCACCGTCACCCGCGCCTGCACGGCGGCTTCGTGTGGGAGTGGCGCGACCACGGCATCCTCGCGAAGGCCCCGGACGGCACGCCGTACTACGCGTACGGCGGCGACTTCGGCGAGGTCGTGCACGACGGCAACTTCGTCATGGACGGCATGCTGCTCAGCGACGACGTCCCGACCCCCGGCCTGTGGGAGTACAAGGCGGTCGTGCAGCCGGTCCGCTTCACCTTCGGCGAGCTCAGCAGTGTCAGCGGTATCAACGGGTTCAACCTGGTCGACGCCGACCACGTCGCGATCACCAATCTGCGGCACTCGGCCGACACCTCCGACCTGCGCTTCCGCTGGCGCGTCGAGCACGACGGACGGCTCGTGGACGCCGGGGACCTGGCGGTGCCGGTCGTCGCGGCGGGCGAGTCGGCGCGGGTGCCGCTGCCGAAGATCGCGGTGGCCGACGACGCGGAGACCTGGCTCACCATCGACGCCGAACTGGCGGCCGGGACCGCCTGGGCGGACGAGGGACATGTGATCGCCACGGCCCAGCTGGACCGTTCGGCCCGGCGACCCGCGCCGGCCGTCCCGCCGCGCGGCGACTGGCAGCCTGGCGACGGCACCCTGACGCTCGGCATCGCCGAGTTCGAGGGCGGGTCGCTGGTGCGCCTCGCCGGGCGCGACGTCGCGGGCCCGCGGCTGGAGCTGTTCCGTGCCCCCACCGACAACGACGAGGGCACGTCCGGGGAGAACGAGGAGACCGACACCGGCGTCGCCGGGGTCTCCCACGCCGAACTGTGGCGTCGCGACGGTCTCGACCGGCTGACCTCGCGGCTGGTGTCCGTGGAGCAGGCGGACGGGGCGCTGCGCACCGTCGCCAAGGTCTCCGCGGCGGACTCCGCCCTGTCGGTGACGGTGGAGTCCGTCTGGTCGGTCGAGGGCGGCGAGCTCGAACTGCGCGTGGAGATCGAGCCCTCGCGCGGCTGGTCGACGGTGTGGCCGCGGATCGGGATCCGGTTCGACCTGCCCGACGGCACGGCCCCGGTCGACGGCGCCGAGTGGTTCGGCCTCGGGCCGCTGGAGTCCTACCCCGACAGCATGCGCGCGGCGCGCACCGGCCGGTTCTCGTCCACCATCCGCGACCTGTCCGCCGACTACGCGCGGCCCCAGGAGACGGGGCACCGCTCCCAGGTGCGGGAGCTGTCGCTGACGAGCGCGGGCGGCGAGGTACTGCGCGTCACCGCGGTCCCGGACTCGCGCGGGCGCCGCCCGGGCTTCACGCTCGGCCGCCACACCCCGCAGCAGATCGCGCGGGCCGCGCACCCCTTCGAGCTGCCGCACTCGACGACGAGTCACCTCTTCGTCGACGCGGCACAGCACGGCCTGGGCTCGCGGGCGTGCGGGCCGGACGTGTGGGCGGAGTTCGCACTCCGCCCCGAGTCCCGCACGATCCGGCTGCGCATCGCGGCGGGCTCGTGACCCGCTGGCCCAGTGACCGAATGAACGGCGAGGGGCGCCCGCGGGAAGCGGGCGCCCCTCGCCGTTCTGGCGTCAGGCCTCGACGAGTTCGCCGGCCGGAGCGGCGGCGGTGGAGGCGGCGGCACGACGGCGGGCGATCGTGCCCGAGAACCAGTAGCCGGCGATCATCAGGGCGACGACCGCGACGGTCTCTGTCGTGCCCAGCACCCAGGTGGAGGCGGTGGCCTCCTTCGGCGGGAGCCGGGGAAGGTCGTCCAGGGCCAGCGGAACCGCCGAGTGCGCGGCCGCGTCCGCCTGGAAGGCCTGGTTGCGGGCCGAGCCGTGCAGGAAGGGCGCGACGAAGAGCAGGGTCATCGCGAGCAGCGTCTCCAGGGTGATCACGACGGGGAACTCCCGTATCAGCAGCGTCCGCAGCGGGCGCTCGTCACCGGCGGCCCGCAGCGCGTCGATCCGCGGGTGCAGCCAGAACTGGTTGAAGACGCCGAGCAGCAGCAGCGTGCCGAAGATGAGGATCTTCACGCCCAGCACGCGCCCGTACATCGTGGTGAACAGCTGCGACGGGCCGTCGACGTGCTCCCAGTACAGGAACAGGCCGGACAGGGTGATCGCGGCGACACAGCCCATGGCGGCGGCCGAGAAGCGCCGGATGGCCGGGGACCAGAAGGCGCCGCGGTCGGCGGGTGCGACCGCCCCGGGGAGGGCGAGCAGTGCCAGTCCGGCCACGCCGCCCAACCAGACGGCGCCGCCGAGCAGGTGGAGCATCCACATCACGGTCTCGAAGGTGGTGCGGCCCCAGTCGTCGGGGACCTCGTCGGGGAACTTGGTGGTGCCGAGCGCGACGGCCCCCGCACCGAGGCCCGCCACGAGCAGCAGGCGGCGGGTCGCGGCAGGCACGCGCGCGCGGAGGGCCAGGGGTGCGACCAGGAGAGCGCCGGCCAGGACGAGGGTGACCTCCAGTCCCGACAACCGGCCCGCGTTGCTGCCGTCGTAGAGCGAGTTCCATGCCGCGCCGTAGTCGTACCCGCCGTCGTCCCCGGAGTGGGCGAGGCCGGTGAGCACCGCGGGCACGGCCAGGACTCCCAGGACGACCGCGGCGCGGGCGAGCCGGACGGTCACCGCGGACAGCGCGTCGGCGCCGATCCGGCCGGCCGCGGGACCCGCGGCCACCAGGGCCAGGGCCGTCACTCCGACGAACCCCATCAGGGTTACCCAGGCCGACCAGGCGACAGCGCTGTCAGCGAACGGGCCGAGCGGGGTCGACGGCGCCGGAGCCGCGGAAAAGGGCAGCTGGAAAGGCAATTGATGGGACGGCGGCATGACTGATCACCCTCGGGCATTGGCAGGAGAAATCCAGAGGCCCTTAGGTTAGGCACACCTAACTTACCCGTCAATCCGGCTGGGACACGCCCGCGGGGACGGTGGACGCGCGGGCACAGCATGGGCGCGATGGTGGCGTACGAGCCGGCCCCGCGGCTGGAGCGGACGACCGGGCAGGGTCCCGTACACCTCTTCGTCGGCGCCGCGCACGCCCCGGGCACCGGCGCCGTGCCGACCGACGCGCCGGCGGAGCGGCCGGCCGACCACATCCGGGCGCTGCTTCGGCGGTCTGCCCGCCGAAGTGCGCAATGACGAGGCATGGGTGCGCCAGTTGACGCAATCGCTCGCCGCGGACTTCGCGCTGTACCGGTCGTACCGTCCCCGCCCCGGCGGTCCGTGGCGCCTCAGCGCGGGCATCAACGGTTTCGCCGGGGACCGGGACCATATGGTGCCCGCGGGGCAGATGGCCGCCTGGGCGGACCGGACGACGTCCGGGTTCCAGCCGCGCAGCGAGCCAGGAGCCCACCTCTTCATCCGTGAAGGGTGGGCTCCCGTGGCCGAGACGGTCAGCGCGGTGCTGCGGCCCCGGCTTCTCGCCTGAGCCCCGCCGTCGCCTCGGCTTCGTCCTGCAGAGCGTCCGCCTGGCTCTGCAGGACGTCGAGGTCCTCCGAGATGACGCTTCCGGTGGGGATGTCCGGCAGCCGGTCCTCGATCTCGCGCAACGGGCGGTAGCGCAGCCCGAAGACGCCCCAGCAGGCCAGCAGCAGTCCGCCCATGACCATCAGCAGCCCCATGCCGCGGCCCGGTCCGCCGCCCAGCACGGTCTGAAGCGGCGCGCTGCCGGCGACCAGTGGGCCGAAGACGTGGTCGTTCAGGACCGGGGTGAGCAGGAAGCCGAGCGGCATCATGGCGGTCGCCAGCATCTGGTTCGTGGCGACCACCCGGCCCTGCAGCTCGAGGCCGACCTTCGCCTGGATGATGCTCAGCCAGTGCGCGTTGAGCACGGCGTTGCAGGCCCACCACAGGAACAGACCGATGCCCATGAGCAGCGGTGTGGGCCGCAGGCCGATGAGGGCCGTGGCCAGTCCCAGACCCACGGTGGTGCCGATCATGCCGTCGGCGCGACGCCGGGTGCCGCCCCAGAACGCCATCGTGAGCCCACCGACAACCGCGCCGAGGCCACCGGCGGCGACCACCAGGCCGAGGACCGCCGGGGTGCTGGTGGACAGCACCAGCGGGGCGGTCAGCACGGTGGTCGTGGCGGTGATGTAGTTGACCACCACGAAGAAGACGACCATCGCGACCATCGGCCTGCGGCGCACGATGAAGCGCCATCCGCCGGTGAGCGCGGCGGCAAAGGTCTCCCGCCGTCTGCGGAACAGCCGGTCCGGGAACCGTACGGCCAGCAGCACCGCCGCTCCGCACACCAGGGCGGCGATGTCCACGCAGATCATCCCGGTGAGGCCGACCAGTGTGATCAGCGCACCGCCGAGCACGGGGGCGATGAGGGTGCTGAGCGCGGTGCCCAACTGGGCGACTCCGTTGGCCTGCCCGAGATACGGCTTGGGTACGAGCTGGGCGACGGCGGCGAGATAGGCGGGGCGCTGGAACGCCGCCGTGAGCGAGGTCAGTCCCGCGAAGAGCGCGACCTCCCACACATGGAGACTGCCGGTCGCCGCCGCCGTGATCAGCCCGGTCAGGGCCACGCCGTACACGGCGGTGCAGCCCAGCAGGACCCGGCGGCGCTCGTAGCGGTCGGCGACCGCGCCGCCGAGGGGCGCGGCGAAGACCGCGGGGAGCAGCGCCAGCATGGTGATCACGGAGTAGTAACCGACCTGGTGCGTGCGCTGGTAGACCCAGACGCCCAGGCCGAAGGCGGTCAGACTCGCACCCGTCAGCGAGATCGTCTGGCTGAGGGCCAGCAGTGCGAACCGGCGCAGGTCGCGCAGGTCCTGGCGCCCCGGTCGCTCGCGGGCGGGCGGCCGCACTTCCGTGGGCCCGTCGGCCGGCACCGAGACGGGAGCGGGAGCTGCGTCGGCTCCTGGTGCGAGCCGCGCGGAGATCAACTCCGCCAGTTCGGCCGCCTGGTGTTTGACGAAGTAGTGCCCGGCGCCGCCGATCCGCGCCAGGTCGACCTGCTCGGCGAAGCCGTACCACTCCGCGTACCGCTCCTCGGACAGTTCCGTGGTGCGGTCACGGTCGCCGACGACACACAGCACCGGGGTGTTCAGCCGGACCGCGTCCGGGACGGCCAGCCGGGTGCTGAACCAGTCGACCGCCTGGCGGACGTCGTGCCGTACGCCGCGGATCACGGCCTCCTGGGTCGCCTCCTCCAGCTGTCCGCCGAGTGCCTGGAGCACCTCCCGGTAGGCGCGGTCGGAAGTCCAGCGGTCGTTGGGGAACCAGCGGTCCACCAAGGAGGAGAAGCGGCCGGGAAGCCGCGCGATGGGAAAGGCGGCGCCGAGGACCACGCCCGCCAGTTCGGTGCCGTCGGCCTCCAGTTCCAGGGCGATGCCCACCGCCGTGGCGGTTCCGACGCAGTGCCCGTACACCAGGACCGGTCCCGCCGCGCGCTCGGCGAGTTCGGCGCGGCAGCCGTCGATCAGTTCGGGCAGGCCCGGCATGACCTCGTCCGGACGAGCCGGGTCGTGGCCCGGCGGCTCCAGTGCGAGGATCTCGGCGCCCGGGTGGCGTACCGCCAGTTCGGCGGCGAGCGGCCCGTACGAGGCGGCGGAGCCGCCCGCGTAGGGGACGCACAGCACCGTGAGGGTCACCGCGGTCCCTTGCGCCGGTCCCGCCAGGCGCTGCAGGAGCCGGGTGTCCCGGTCGCCGGGCCCGTCCAGGAAGAGGGCGAGGTCGCGGACGGTCGGGCGGGTGAACAGGTCGATGACACGCAGGTCCGGATCGATGGCCCGGGCGGCCCGCAGGGCGCGGAAGGAGTCCCCGCCGAGGGCGAAGAAGTCCTCGTCGATGTCCACGTCGGCGTCAGGGAGTCCGAGCACTTCCTGCCAGACGGCGGCGATACGGCGCTCGGTCTCCGTACGGGGCGTGACCCGGTCGGTGGGCGCGGCCTCCGTCGGCCGGGGCAGCGCGGCGCGGTCGACCTTGCCGTTGGGGGTCAGGGGGACGGCCGAAATGCCGACCAGCGCGGTGGGGACCATGTGGCCGGGCAGGGCGGCCCGCAGTGCCGTGCGGACGGCCTTGACGTCCAGCGGCTCGTCGCCCGCGGGGACCAGCCAGGCGGCGAGCTGCCGCTGGTGGTCGGCGCCGACGGCGAGGACGACGGCCTCGCGCACGCCCGGCAGGGCGCGGCAGGCCGCGGCGACCTCGCCGAGTTCGACACGGTATCCGCGCACCTTGACCTGGTCGTCGAGGCGGCCGAGGAACTCGATGAGGCCGTCGGCACGCACCCGGACGCGGTCGCCGGTGCGGTAGCAGCGGCGGGTGCCGTCCAGCGGGTCCGGTACGAAGGCGCGCCGCGTGGCCTCCTCATTGCCGAGGTAGCCGCGCGAGACACCCGGTCCCGAGATGAGCAGTTCACCGGGAACGGTGGGCGGCAGGAGCCGCCCGGCCGGGTCCACGACGTAGCAGACGGCGTTGGGGAAGGGCGTGCCGAGCGGGGCCACCGGACCGCCGCGCCGCCGCGGGTCCACCTGGCCGAGGTCGCAGCCCAGTACCGAGACCGTGGTCTCGGTCGGGCCGTAGTGGTTGTGCAGGACGAGGTCCGGGCGGGCCGCACGGATGCGGTCGGCCAGTTCCCACGGGCAGGGCTCGCCCGCCAGTACGAGGGTGCGTCGCGGCAGGACGGCCGCCAAGTCACCGTGTGCGGCGAGCAGTTCGACGTGGCTGGGCACCATCTTGACCACGTCGACCGGGTGCGCGGTGAAGTACGCCGCGAGCCGCTCGGGATCGGTGGCCGTGTCCCGCTCCACCATGTGCAGGGTGCCGCCGCCGGCCAGGGCGCCGAAGACCGAGAGGTATCCCAGGTCTGCGGCGGCGGTCGACAGCAGCGCGAAGGAGCGCCCGTGTCCGTCGACCCGCTCCAGGCCGCCGCGCACGTAGTGCACGAGGCTGCGGTGCTCCACCGCGACGCCCTTGGGCGTTCCGGTCGAACCCGACGTGAAGATCACGTACGCGAGGTCGTCCGGCCCGGCTTCCGTCGCCGCGGGAGTGGCCGGCAGCGTGCTGTCGCCGGCGATCTCGCCGATCTCGCCGATCACGGCGATGCGGTCCGCGGGGACGCGGCCGGTCAGGCCGGCCTCGACGAGCAGATGCCCGGCTCCGGCCGCGGCAAGGGTGCCGGCCAGCCGCTGGTCCGGATAGGAGGGCTCCAGCGGGACGAAGGCCGCCCCCGCCTTGAGCACACCCAGCACCGCGACCGTGAAGTCCCTGCCGCGCTCGGCGAGCACGGCCACCGGGGCCTGCGGACGCACTCCGGAGGCGAGCAGCCAGTGCGCGACGCGGTTGGCACGCATGTCCAACTGGGCGTACGTCAAGGAGCCGTCGGCGGCGACGACCGCCACCGCGTCCGGGGTATCGCGCGCCCAGTCCTCGACCAGGGAGTGCAGCGGGCGGTCCAGGGTGAACTCACGGACCGGACCGTGGACGATCCCGGCCTCCGGCGCGGCGGGAGCCAGCGCGCCCACGGGCGCGTCGGGGTCGGCCAGCAGCCCGTCCAGCAGGCGCAGGTACCAGCCCGCGAGGCGCCGCGCGCTGTCGGGTTCGAACCGTTCGGCGCGGTACTCCAGGATGCCGCTGAGCGTGCCGTCGGACTCCCGCTCGAAGAGCTGAAGGGCCAGGTCGGCCTTGACCGAACCGGTCGGCACCTCGCGGAACTCGGTCGTCAGACCGGGGAAGAGCGCGCCGACGTCGGGGCGCCGGTAGAAGTTGGCCATGGTGTCGAACAGCGGGTTGGCGGCGGCGGACCGCTGCGGGCGCACCCGCTCCACGACCCTGTCGAACGGCACGTCGCCGTGCCCGATCGCGTCCAGGACCGTGGTCCGTACCCGGTCGAGGAGTTCCCGGCCGGTGGGGTCGCCGGACAGGTCGCCCCGCATCACCACCGTGTTGACGAACAGGCCCACCGCCCGGTCGCTGCCGGGCGCGCGACGCCCGCCGTCGGGAACACCGACGGGAATGTCGGTGCTGCCGGATATCCGCGCCAGGAGCGCCTGCCACACGCCGAGCAGCACCATGAACGGCGTGCAGCCGGATGCCGTGGCCAGGGCCCGCAACCGTTCCTGCGCTGCGGTGGACAGCGCCAGCGGCACCTTGCCGCCGGCGTCCGACGGGATCGGACGGTGCGGGCGGTCGGCGGGCAGGTCGAGCCCGGCACCGCAGCCGGAGAGCCTCCGCTCCCACCAGTCCAGCCGGTCCGCCTCCAGTTCAGCGGGGCGCCGGTCGTTCACGGCCGCGTACTGCGGCGCCGGTTCCGGTGCGGGCCGCAGGCCGAGGCGGGCGGCGTACAGCGCGGCCAGGTCCTCGACGAGCAGACCGTTGGACCAGGCGTCGGTGGCGATGTGGTGGACCACCAGCAGGAGCGCATGGTCCTGCTCGCCCAGTGCGAAGCACACGGCCCGCAGCGGGCACTCCCGCTCCAGCGAGAAGGCCCGGCCCACGCGGACGCGCACCTGCCGGTCCAGTTCAGCCTCGGCGTCGGCGTGTCCGGCGAGGTCCACGGTCTCCACCGGGACGTCCCCGGCCGGACGGGTCACCATCACCGGCCGCGGGCCCGAGGCGTCGACCACACCGCGCAGCACACGGTGCCGCTCGGCGAGGTCGCGGACGGCGCCCAGCAGGGCGTCAGGGTCGAGCACCCCGCGCAGCCGGAGCAGTACGGGCACCAGGTAGGCGGGGCTGTCGGGCTGCAACTGGGCCTGGAACCACAGGCCTTCCTGGGCCGGGCTGAGCGGTGCGGGACCGTCGCCGGCCTCGGTGGGGTGCTCCTTGCGGGCCGCCGCGGCCCGGGTGGCCAGCAGGGCTCGCAGCCGGTCCTGGTTCCCGGCCTCGACACGAGTGGTGGGGGCGCTCATCGGGCACCGGCTTCCGTGTCCATGGCGACGAGAACCGGGCGCTCGACATCCGCCGGCATCCCGGACAGCGGCGACATCCGGCGCTGCTCGGGCGACGCGTGTGCGGCGTCGGTGGGGGTCCCGGGCAGGTCGGTGGGACGGTCGGCGAGGGCCACGGCGGCGTGGAGCTCGGCCAGCGTGGGGTCGTTGCGCAGGAAGTACCCGGCCGGCAGGGAGACGCCGAGCCGGTCGTGGATCTCCGCGGCCAGCCGCGCGCCCAGCAGGCTGTGCCCGCCCAACGACACGAATCGCGCCTCGGCGCGGCCCTCGGCCGCCTGCGGAAGCACCTCGTACCAGATCGAGGCCAAGGCGCCCGGGTCCTCCTCCTCGGCGGAGGCGGCCGTCCGTCCGGACCGTTCGCGCATCAGCCGCTGCAGGAGCGGTCGCCCGCCGTCCGCCGGACGGGACGCGACCGGGGTCCGCGCGACGTTCAGCTGCTCCTCCGCACGCTGCCGCAGCTGCTTGCGGTCGCGCTTGCCACTGCTGCTGAGGGGGAGTTCGGGAACGATCAGGAACCGGGTCGGCACGTACGCGGGCGGCACCCGGTCCGCAAGGTGCTCCCGCAGCCTTCGCGGCAGTCCTTCCGGCACCTCGGCAGTCGGCTCGGCGGGCTGGATCCAGGCCACGAGTTCCACGTCGTCCCCGATGCGCGCGGCGACGACGGTCCCCGCGGCGACCTCGCGGTGGCTGCCCAAGTGGTGCTCGACTTCCTGCGGTTCGATGCGCTGGCCGCGGATCTTCACCTGGTCGTCGACGCGGCCCAGGTACTCCAGGCCCCCGTCCGCCAGCCGCACCCGGTCCCCGGTGCGGTACCAGGTGGGCACGGACGCGTCGGCCCCGGCGGGGACGAACGCCTGGTCGGTCAGGTCCTGCCGGTTGAGGTAACCCAGCGCCAACGGCATTCCGCCGATGCGCAGTTCGCCCTCCTCCCCGGCGGCGACGAGAACGCCGTCACGGTCGAAGACGCCGAGGACGCAGTTGTCGACCGGCTGCCCGATGAGGATCCGGTCGATGTCGGCTGCCCGCTCCGGACAGGTCCAGTGCGTGACGTCGATGGCGGCCTCGGTGGGGCCGTACAGGTTGTGCAGCCGCGCCGGCAGTGATGTGGCGAAGTCGCGTGCCACGGCGACGGGCAGTGCCTCACCGCTGCAGAACACGTGGCGCAGCGAGGTGCAGCGTGCGGCACCCGGCCCGCGCAGGAACTCGCGGAGCATGGACGGGACGAAGTGGCACACCGTGATGCGGTGCTCCTGGACGGCATCCGCCACCCGTGCAGGGTCGCGGTGCTCCTCCGGGGGCAGGAACACGCAGGTGGCCCCCGCGATCAACGGGAGCCACAGCTCCCAGCCGGAGACGTCGAAGGTCACCGGGGTCTTCTGCAGGATCCGGTCCTCCGGCCCCACCGCGTAGGTGTCGCGCATCCACAGCAACCGGTTGCACAACGCCAGGCTGGGCAGGACGACGCCCTTGGGCGCACCGGTGGAGCCCGAGGTGAACAGCACGTACACGGGCTGCTCGTCGGGAACGACGGGCAGCGGGTCGAGCGGAAGCACGGAGGCGTCCCCCGCGGGGCGCAGGCTCTCCACCTCGACGGTGCGCAGCCCGTGTCCGGCGAGCACGGGCTCCGTCGGCGCGCTGACGAGCGCCACGCGGCTGCCCGCCGTCTCCAGGACACCGGCCAGCCGCACCGGCGGATCGGCCGGGTCGACCGGAAGATACGGCAACCCGGCCTTCAGGACGCCCAGCAGCGCCGCGAGCAGCGCGTTGCTGCGCGGCACGGCGACCACCACCGGCAGCCCCTCCGGCGCGTCCGTCCGCAGCACCCGGGCGATCGCGTCCGACCACGCCTCCAGCCGGCGGTAGTTGAGGGAGTCCCCACCGGACCGGACGGCCTCGCGTTCCGGATCCCGTTCCGTGACCTCCCTGACCAGGCCGGGCAAGCCGGTCGAACAATCCCGTATGACCTGGGGCCCCGCCATTTCGACGGCTCCGGTACCCGACAACTGTGGCACGTCCCTTGCTCCTCTCGCCCCAACAGGGCACGCTCAAAGCCTAGGAACGCCGCGAGTCGGGACAACCCCGCTGATGCATCCTTAACAACGGGACAAGCGGACGCCTTCATACAGATTCGTCCGCAAATGCCAGGCGGTCCGGCACATCGTGCGCCACCCTTGCCGCCACGTCGGTGGCCATCACGCGCCCCGGGCCTCACGGCCCCGGACCCCGCTGGGACACGCCGGCACCCGCCTCACCCCCGTGAACGGGCAACGCCGCTGAATTGTCGGCCTCCTGACGCGCTCCTCGACGGTATGCGTGGTCGCCCTGACCGGCGCCGCCGAAGGAGCGAACGGCCCCGCCGCCGGCGGACGCCGCACCCGGTGGCAACGGCCCTCCGTCCCGGCGAGGGAGTTCCTTGCGTCACGCACGAGCGCGGTAGCGGGCCCGCACGCGGGAGGCGGGCCGGCCGCCCCCGCGGCCGCTCCGTACGGCCACCTCACGTCGCGCGGACCGGCGGATCAGCCCTCGTCCATCCCGAACGAGTCGTGCACGGGCCGCACTTCGACCGCCACGACATGGAAGTCCACGACGCGTGCGGCGATCTCGCGCGCCCGCTCCGGGCTCGCGCACTCGACCACGTAGTACGCGGTGAGCTGGTCGGTCGCCTCCGTGAGCGGCCCGTCCGCGGAGGTCGATCCGTCCCCGCGCCACCGGATCGTCGTGGTGTCCCTCGGGTAGGCCAGTCCCGCCCCGTTGAGCATCTCGCCGGAGCCCGCCAGGTCCTGATGGAGCGCCTCGTGCCTGCGGAACACCTCCGCGCGCTGCGTCGCCGACATCGCCTCGGTCGCCGCGGGATCGGCATACATCAGCACCATGTACTTCATGCGGCCACCCTGGCACCGTACGCGGTCACGGCACCAGACCGGGCCAGGGTGCCGACAGCCCGTCACAGGTCCTGGAAGCGGCGCACGAACCGCCGTTGCCACGGGGTCTCCACCGCGCGGCGGTCGTAGCCGCGGCGGACGAACGCCAC
The DNA here is from genome assembly GCF_044751205.1 of Streptomyces sp. NPDC088732. Classification (NCBI taxonomy): domain Bacteria; kingdom Bacillati; phylum Actinomycetota; class Actinomycetes; order Kitasatosporales; family Streptomycetaceae; genus Streptomyces; species Streptomyces sp. NPDC088732. The sequence continues at coordinate 106,485 of NZ_JBIVLI010000024.1, read as the reverse complement.
CGCCCGGTCGGCCGGCACCCCGTCGAGGACCGCCATGCACGCCAGCGCCGTCCCCGTCCGGCCTCGCCCTCCGCCGCAGGCGATCTCCACACGTTCGCACGCGGCCCGGGCCAGCGCCTCGCGCAGCACGTCCCGCACCTCCCGAGGATCCCTGGGCAGCCCGAAGTCGCGCCAGCGCACCCACCGGGCCTCCCACGCGACCGGCGGAGGCCGCCTGCCCAGCAGGTACACCGCGAACGAGGGCACCGGCCCCGCGGGCAGCGGATCACGCAGTCCCCGGCCCCGCACCAGCACACCGGAGGGGAATCTCACGATCCCGCCGCCTGCCGTGTCCCAGTCCTCCGCCACCTCCGTGCCGCCCCTCAGCTCCCGGCGGGCCCGGTGACGATGCCCGAGACCTGCTCGCTCACCAGGTCCCGGGCCGCGGCGGGCAGTGTGCCGATGCCGGTGGACTCCAGGGCGTGCAGGGCCTGTTCGGCGCCGGCGTCGCACGGGACGGTCGCGCTCAGGACGTCGTAGCCGTCGCGGACGGCGACCCGCAGCCGGCTCCCTCCGGCGGGATCGGCGTGCACCGCGGCGGCCACGACGAGGGGCGGCGGCCCGCCCGCTTCGGCGGGCTGCTTGCGGTACCCGCTGGCGATCGGCTCGCGCCACCGGATGCCGAGCAGGAGGTGGTGCTTGGCCAGGGCGTCGGACAGGTCGGTCTCGTAGACCCCGTCCGTTTCGAGGGTGACGGCACGGGCGTCGAGGACGAGCGCGGCCGGCAGCAGGCAGCGCAGGGCGCTGCCGACGAGGTTGCCGCCGACCGTGGCCGTGCGGCGAACGGCTCCGGTGCCCACGCTCGCGGCCGCCCGGCGCAGTGCCTCCGGCACGCGGTCGTCGATCCGGTGCAGCACCACGGCCGCGCCCAGCGCCTCCCGTTCGATGCCGTTGGCCTCGGGCAGTTCCCGCAGCGACATGGCGTGCTCGGGGAAGCCGTCCCGCTGCCAGCCGGCCCACACGAGGGTCGCCCCGCCGATGGGCACCGCGTCCCTGGCCATGCACTCCTGGGCCTCGGACACCGTCGTGGGCAGATGCAGCAGCACGGCAGTCGACCTGCTTTCTGGGGAGCGGGCGGTGGAAGGAGATCGCTTCGCCTGTCCGATCGCCTGAGGTGCGTATTCTCCCCCGGCGGGCAGATCGGCGTACAGGGCACGGCAGTTGCGCTCTCCGGCCGCACCGGGGGCGGTCGCCGTGACCGGCGTCTCACCGGCAACCCGACACACTTACTTGACGCGTCAATCACATCGGACGTACTTTCTCTTCGCAAGCATCTACTTGACGAGGCAAATAGATGGCCGCGTCGTTCACGCTGTCCACGCTGTTCAGGACGAAGAAGAAGAAAGAGGCTCCCATGACCAGGATCGGCATCATCCTCGGCAGCACCCGCCCGGGCCGCAACGGCGAGGCCGTGGCCCGCTGGGTCCACGAGCTCGCCGCGCAGCGCACCGACGCCGAGTTCGAGCTCGTGGACCTGGTGGACTACAATCTGCCGCTGCTCGACGAGGCCTACCCGCCGGCGATGGGGCAGTACTCCCAGCCGCACACCCACGCCTGGGCGCAGAAGATCGCGTCCTTCGACGGCTTCGTCGTCGTCACCCCCGAGTACAACCACTCGGTGCCCGGCGCGCTGAAGAACGCGATCGACTTCCTGCACGCCGAGTGGGTCGACAAGGCCATCGGCTTCGTCAGCTACGGCTCGACCGGCGGCACCCGCGCCGTGGAGCACCTGCGCCTGATCGCCGCGGAACTCCAGATGGCCGACGTCCGCTCCCAGGTCGCCCTCTCCCTGTTCACCGATTTCGAGAACTTCAGCACCTTCAAGCCCGCCGACGGTCAGCGCGACACCCTCGCCACGACCTTCGACCAGGTCGTCCGGTGGGCCGACGCCCTCGCTCCGCTGCGCGCCGCCTGACACCGCACCGCGGCACCGGGAGAGGACCCCGGGCGGCGTCCCGTGGTCCTCTCCCGCCGCACCTCGCGGCACCCGTCCCTGGTGGGCGGGGCTGCGCCGATCGGTGGGACGGCCGGGCGGGCGGGCCTGCCGCCGGGAGGGGCTGGGCAGGCATGGGGGCGGAGGTGCTGTCGCATGCCCAGCGGTGACATGCTCGCGCTCGTCGATGAGAGCGGCCGGGTGGTCGAGTGGGGTCCCGCGGCCGAGGAACTGCTCGGCCGGTCGCCCGCGGAGGCCGTCGGACAGTCCGTGACCGCGCTCATGGGCGCTGCCCCCGGGCCGGGCGCCGGCGGACTGCCCGGAGTGCTGGTCAAGCCGGTGCAGCGCGGCACGTCCCTGCTCTGGCAGGTGCTCTCGGCGGGCGATGCCGCGCCGGGGCCGGACGCGGCGGTCCTCCAGGCCCTGTTCGCCCACGCGCCGGTGGCGCTGTACGTCCTCGACGACCGGCTGCGCGTGGTGCGGATGAGCGCCGCCGGCCGCGGGCCGCGGGCCGTGCCCGCCGGACACCGCGTGGGCGGGCCCTTCACCGCGGTGTGCGCGTTCGAGGACCCGGAGGCGGAGGCCGACGTGGCGCGAGCCGTCCTCGACAGCGGGGAGCCCGTGGTGGACCGGCTCGTCCGGAGTGTGCGGACGCCGCAGGAGGCCAGGGACCGCATCCGCTCCTTCTCGTACTTCCGCCTCGAGGACGCCCGCGGCGGTGTGCTCGGTCTGGTGGCGTCGGCCGTGGATGTCACGGAGCGCGAGAAGGCGCTGCACCGGCTGGCGTTCCTGGACAGGGTCCGGGCCCGGGTGGGGCACCGGCTGAACGTCGCCACGGTGTGCCAGGAAGTGGTGGAGGTGGTGGTGCCCGCCTTCGCGAGCGTCGCCGTCGTCGAGGTGGTGGACGACGTCGTCCGCGGAGAGGAACCCCCCGCCGCCCCCGCCCGCCCGGACATTCCGCTGCGCCGGGCGGCCTTCAAGGGGATCGTCTCCGGTCACCCGGTCGGAGACGTGCGCTCCCTGCCGTCCGGCACGCCGTTCTCCCACGTCCTGGCCGACATGAGGCCGCGCCTGGTGCGGATCGACGAGGACAGCCGGTGGCTGGACGTCGACCCGGACCGGGGCGATGCCATCAGGCGGTCGCTCACCCGTTCCTTGATCGTCGCGCCGCTGGAGCTGCGCGGCCAGGTGCTCGGCGTGGTCAGCTTCTACCGCCAGCTGCACGAGGACCCCTTCGAGGAGGACGACGTCCAGGTCGCGGCGGCGGTCTGCGCGCACGCCGCGCTGTGCATGAACAACGCCCGCCAGTACATGCGCGAGTGGATCATCGCGTCGACCGTCCAGCACCGGCTGCTCCCCCAGCGGTCCACCGCGCCGGACACCCTGGAGGTCACCGGCCTGCACCTGCGCAATCCGGAGAACGCGGGTGCGTGGTTCGACGTGATCCCGCTGTCTGGCGCGCGGACCGCGCTGATCGTCGGGAACGTCGCGGGGCAGGGCATGACGGCGGCGATCGTCGTGGGACTGCTGCGCACGGCCGTCCACACGCTGGCCGCCCTGGACCTGGAGCCCGACGAGTTGCTGGCCCGCCTGAGCGACACCGCGACCCGTCTGGCCGCCGCGTACGCCGCCCTGCCCCCGTTCGACCCCGGCCCGCCCGGTCCCCTGACCGCCGGCTGCCTCATCGCGGTGCACGACCCGGTGGCCCTCACCTGCACCGTCGCCCGCGCCGGCCTGCCGGAACCCGTCGCGGTCCTTCCCGACGGCACGACGCCGGGCGGTTCCGTCCCGCCGGGCCCCTCGCTCACCGGACCGGGCAGGGCCCCCTTCCCGGCGACCACGCTCAGCCTCCCCGAAGGCACCACGCTGGCCCTGGCGACGGCCTCACTCGCGGACCAGGTGCTGGCGCCGGCCGGCCCACTGCGTCCGCTCCTGGACGGCGCCCACACAACCACGCTGCCCGCCTTGCACGACGCCATCGCGTCGGCAGCCAGGGACGACAACGACGCCGCCGAGACGGTGATGCTGCTCGCCCGCACCAAGGCCCTGCCCGCCGGACGCGTGCTGACCCTGCCCCTGCCCGCGAACGCCGAGGCCGCGCCCGTCGCCCGCGCGGCGACGCTGCGGCAGTTGGAGGCGTGGGGCGTGGACGAGGAGACCGCGTTCACCACCGAACTCGTCGTCAGCGAGTTCGTCGGCAACGCGGTCCGCCACGGCGCTCCGCCGCTGCGCCTGCGCCTGATCCTGGACCGGATGCTGACCTGCGAGGTCAGCGACGGCGCGCCCAGCTCACCGCGGGTGAAACACGCCCGCACCGTCGACGAGACGGGCCGCGGGCTGTTCATCGTCGCGAGCCTCGCCGAGCAGTGGGGCACCCGCCACCACGCGCACGGGAAGACCGTCTGGGCGGAGCTGCCGGTGCCGGCCGCCCCGGCGCCCTGACGGGCGGTCCCGGGGCCCGCCGGACAGCGCAGGTGCGCGCAGCCCGTACGCTGAGGGGGCGATGAACGTCTTCAGCACGCCGTGGGGCGCCCTCGAACTGACACGCTTCCCTGCGGACCCGCGGGAGTCGCTGCGCGCATGGGACGCCGCGGACGACTACCTGCTGCGGCACCTGGCGGAGACCGGAACCGACCTGACGGGCGAGGTCGCGGTGCTCGGCGACCGCTGGGGAGCGCTGGCCACGGCGCTGGCCGCGCACCGCCCCACGCAGATCGCCGACTCCCACCTCGGCCAGCAGGCCACCCTGGCGAACCTGCGGCGCAACGTTCCGCAGGCCGAGGCCGGCGTACGGATGCTGACGACGCGGGACGAGCCGCCCGCACGCATCGACGTCCTGCTGGTCAGGGTGCCCAAGAGCCTCGCCCTGCTGGAGGACCAGCTGCACCGGCTGGCGCCCGCGCTGCACGCCGGGACCGTCGTCGTCGGCACGGGGATGGTCACCGAGATCCACACCTCGACGCTGAAGCTCTTCGAGCGGATCGTCGGGCCGACGCGCACCTCGCTGGCCGTCCGCAAGGCCCGGCTGATCCTCAGCACGCCCGACCCCGCGGCGCGGCCCGGGGCGAACCCCTGGCCGCTGCGGTACGCGCTGCCCGACGACATCGGAGTGCTGTCGGGCCGCACGGTCACCAATCACGCGGGCGTCTTCTGCGCCGACCACCTCGACATCGGCACCCGGTTCCTGCTCCGGCACCTGCCCTCACGGCAGGGCCCCGACAGCGTGGTCGACCTGGGCTGCGGCAACGGCGTCGTCGGGACCGCGGTGGCGCTCGCCAACCCGGCCGCCGACGTGCTGTTCGCCGACGAGTCGCACCAGGCCGTGGCCTCCGCCGAGGCCACGTTCCGCGACAACCTGGGCCCCGCGGCCAAGGCCCGGTTCCTCGTCGGTGACGCCGCGGACGTCCTGACGGCGGTCCCGCCCGGCGGGGCCGACCTGGTGCTCAACAACCCGCCGTTCCACTCCCACCAGTCGGTCACCGACACGACCGCCCGCCGCATGTTCCACACCGCCAGGGAGGTGCTGCGTCCCGGCGGCGAGCTGCTGGTCGTCGGCAACCGGCACCTGGGCTACCACGTGCGCCTGCGGCGCCTGTTCGGCGACTGCGACGTCGTGGCGTCCGACCCCAAGTTCGTGGTCCTGCGGGCCGTCAGGCGCTGAGGGCCCCCGCCGCCCCGGCCGCTCACCCGAAGGCGGCCTCGTCGAAGGAGCAGCCGCCGCGGTCCGCGGCCGGCAGGGCGTAACGGGACGTCAGCCGGGGCGCGTGGCGGAAGTACTGCCGGAAGCCGGACGCCCGGAACCTCAAGTCGAAGGCGTGGCCCTCGACATGCCAGTGCGGCAGGTCCTGCCGGCCGTCCTCGGGGGCCAGCCGGTGCAGGGCGTCGATCTCCAGCTCCGGCGACCGGCCCCGGAACCCGAGCCCCCCTTCGAGATCCTGGACGTCCTCGAAGACCAGCGTCGCCGGGGACACCCAGAAGGTGAAGTGCTTCTCCGGGGGCAGCGGCTGGACCCATCGGACGATGTAGTCCAGGTCGAGCAGGAGACGCGGGGAGTCCGCGTCGGTCCGCTGCACGTGGAGGCCGTGCACGGTGGCGTAGTGCCACCACATGTCCTCGAAGTCCGCGTCGCTCCACACCCTCTTCGAGAGACCTGATTCCTGGTGATCATCTGCGCTCATGGCTGCATCCAACCAAATCTTCGCCCGGCAGCGGCAACGAGGGGACGGTGTGACAGACCGGGGTACGGGGCGGGTTGGCCGGACTGCCGCGGGTGGACCGGTGGACGACGGCACCGGTCGCGGCCCCGGAATCGGGGAGCAGGGCGGGCGGAGCCCGGTGTGCACGCTCGCCGCGAGGGTCTCGTCGCTCGCGGCCGGGCGGGCGCGGGACCCCCTCGCCGAGGCGGCCGGAGAATCCCCGGACGGCCCAACGCGGGCGGCAGGACGGGGGACGCGCTCGTGCCCGGCGGCTGAAGGGCGGCGCCGCATCCTACAGGGGGCCGTACGCGGCCCTGGCGGGGATCGCAGTTCCCCGCTCCACCCCGCACACGTTCCGTAGCCTCCCCGTCACAAGCGCCCGGCGGTCCGCCTGCCGGGGCACGAGCAGCGAGAGCAGGAGAAGTGACGATGGCGAACATCGAGACCTCCCTCAAGGAGACGATGACCTCGATCGAGGGCAGCGTGGGGGCAGCCCTGGTCGATTACACCAGCGGCATGGCGCTGGGCACGATCGGCGGCGGGAAGGACCTCGACCTGAACGTCGCCGCCGCGGGCAACACCGATGTGATCCGCGCCGAGACCCGCATCATGAAGGAACTCGGCATCAAGGAGGAGATCGAGGACATCCTGATCACCCTGGGCACCCAGTACCACCTGATCCGGCCGCTGAAGAACCGGAGCGGCAAGGGACTGTTCCTCTACCTCGTCCTCAGCAGTGCCAACGCCAACCTCGCGATGGCCCGCCACCAACTCAGGCGCATCGAGGCCGAACTGGAGATGTAGCGACACGACTGCCACCCGGGATCCGCATGCCCGTGAATTGAAGAATCTTTCAATTGGGCACATCCTCATCCTGAGAAGCCCGCAAATCCATCGGTGTGCGGGTCCCGGGGGCGGAAGGATTGGACAGCAGCATCGCGTCGGCCGCCCCGGTGGCCGGCGCGGAACGGCGTCGAGTCCGGGCAGGAGCAATCACACGATGCAGGTACCGCTGTACCAGGCCAAGGCGGAGTTCTTCCGCATGCTCGGGCACCCCGTGCGCATCCGGGTCCTGGAGCTCCTGCAGGACGGCCCCAAGCCGGTGCGCGAACTGCTCAACGAGATCGAGATCGAGCCGTCCAACCTGTCCCAGCAACTGGGCGTGCTCCGGCGCTCGGGCATCGTGGTGTCGATCCGCGAGGGCTCCACCGTCAGCTACGCCCTCGCGGGAGGCGACGTGGCGGAGCTGCTGCGCGCCGCGCGCCGCATCCTCACCGAACTCCTGGCCGGACAGAGCGAACTGCTCGCCGAGTTGCGCCAGGCCGACACCGGGAGCGGCACCGACCACCCGGCCGAGCAAGCCGTCCACCGAGCGGGCTGAGCGCGACCGGAGCGGCGCTTCGTCGCACTCCGCGGGCGGTTCCGGGCGCGGCTTCCCGGTCGTCCACCGTCCGCCGCGCGGGCCGGAGTTCCCCGGAACCCGATCATCACTCTTCTGGAGGCGGCGGCGCGCGCTCCCACCGGTGGTGCGGACGGACTGCTTGGGTGGGGACCCGCCACCCGGCCTCCGTCACCCTCTCCCTGGGGAACACATGCTGCACACCACCGAGGCGACACCTCTCGCCACCGCGCCACCGGATGTCGACTCCGTTCTCCGCGACCGCGTACGGCCGTTCGCCGACGAGGTCGACCGCGCGGGCCGCTTCCCCCGCGAGAGCGTGCGCGCGCTCGCGGACGCCGGTGCCCTCGGCCTGCTCAGCTCTCCGGCGCTCGGCGGGGCCGGCGGCGACCTGCGGCAGGCGGCCTCGCTCGTCGAGCGGGTGGCGGGGACCTGCGGCTCCACGGCGATGGTCCTGCTCATGCACTACTCGGCCGTGTCCGTCATCGAACGCCACGGGCCGGACGACGTACGGCGGGCGATCGCCGAGGGCCGCCACCTGAGTACGCTCGCCTTCTCCGAGCGCGGGTCGCGCAGCCACTTCTGGGCACCCGCGGGCACCGCCGTCGCCGGAGAGCCGGGCACCGTGCGGCTGGACGCGGTGAAGTCGTGGGTCACCGCGGCGGGCGAGGCCGACAGCTATGTCTGGTCGAGCCGGCCGCTGCGGGCCGACGGCCCCATGACGCTGTGGCTCGTCCCGCGCGACCTCCCCGGGCTGTCCGTGCGGGGCGACTTCGACGGTTTTGGGCTGCGCGGCAACGCCTCCTGCCCGGTCACCGCCGAGGGCGTGTCCGTGCCTGCCGAGGCAGTGCTCGGGACCGACGGGCAGGGCCTGGCGACCGCGCTGGAACTGGCGCTCCCCTGCTTCCTCGTGCTCAGCGCCGCGTTCTCCCTCGGGGTCATGGAGACGCTGACGGACCTGACCGCCCGCCACCTGCGCACCGCTCGCCTGGAGCACCTGGGCGAGACGCTGGCGCAGCAGCCCGTCTCCCGCCGCCAGTACGCCCAGTTGCGCCTGCGCACCGACTCCGTGCGCACCTTCCTGGACGCCACTTTGGACGCGATGGCCGCCGGGAGCCCGGAGGCGACGGTGCGGGCGCTCCAAGTGAAGGCGCTGGCCGGCGAGGCCGCGGCCGAGGTGGCGGACGGCGCCATGCGCCTGTGCGGAGGATCGGCCTTCCGCCGGGACCTGGGTGTGGAGCGCCGGTTCCGGGACGCCCTGGCGGCACGCGTCATGGCGCCGACCACCGAGGCGCTGTACGACTTCTGCGGCCGGGCCGGGCTGGACCTGCCGCTGTTCGAGGAGGCCCAGTGACCGGCATCGTCCTGGGCGCCGTCGCGTACGACCCGAAGGTCGTCACGATCTGGTCCGGTTTCCGCTCCTGGCTGCGGGAGCACGGCCTCGACCTGGACTTCGTGCTCTACTCCCACTACGAGCGGCAGACCGAGGACCTCGTCGCCGGGCGCATCGACGCGGCGTGGCAGTCGCCGCTGGCCTGGCTGCGCTCCTGCCGCCTGGCGCGGGCGGCGGGCACGGACGTCAGGCCGCTCGTCATGCGCGACACCGACCGCGACCTCACCTCCGTGATCGTGGTGCGGTCGAACGGGCCGGTCGCCACGGTCGCCGACCTCAAGGGCGAGACCGTCGCCGTCGGCGCGATCGACTCCCCGCAGGCGACGCTGCTGCCGCTGCGTCATCTGAGGGACGCCGGCCTCGTTCCGGGGGCCGACTTCCGCGTCCGGCGCCACGACACCGGCGTCGGCCTGCACGGGGACCACATCGGGGGCGAGCGCGAGGCGGCCAGGGCGGTCCTCGCCGGTGAGGTCGCGGCGGCCTGCATGAGCGACGCCTCCCACCTCACCTTCGGCCTGGAAGGCGCCCTGCCCGCCGGTACCACGCGCGTGCTGGCGCGTACCGCCCCCTTCGACCACTGCGTGCTCGCCGCCGGGCCCTCGCTCGGCGCGGAGCGCGGCGAACGCCTGTCGGCGCTGCTGGAGTCGATGTCCTACGCGGACCCCGACGTGCGTCACCTGCTCGACCTGGAGGGGCTCAGGCAGTGGCTCCCGGGACGGGACACCGGCTTCGGCGACCTGGCGACCGCCGTCGACGAGGCGGGCTTCTACGACGCCGAGGGCGCCGTCACGATCGCCGGCTACCGGCCGTGACCGCGGGCGAGGAGCCCTCCGGCCCCGTACTGGACCTGGCGGGCACCGGTTTCGACGAGGGCGCCCACCTCCTGCTGCGCCGCTCGCTGAGCCAGGTCGCGGCCGGGAGCCGGGTCTCGGTCGCCGGCATGGGTCCCGCGCTCCTCGCCCCCCTCACCGCCTGGTGCCGCCGCGAGGGCCACACCGTGACCCTCGCGGCGCCGCACGAGGCCCCGGTGCGCGCCCATGTGCACCGGGGTCACTCGGCCGTCGCCCGGTGGGAGGGCGCCGAACGTGCCGGGGGGCCGGACGCGCGGGAGGTCGCCGGGCAGCCGCCCCTGCACTGGGGCCTGGCCGCTCGCGGTGCCCTGGTGGAGGCCGGCGGACCCGAGGTGCCCTTCGCGGTCGCCGACCGTGACGTCGCCTGGACGGATCTCGCGCCGCGGCTCTACCGGCAGGCGGCGGCCGCGCAGTGGGACCCGCTGACCGCCGTCCCGTGGGACACCGTCTTCGCCCTGCCGGACGAGGTCGAAGCGGCCGTCGTACAGGTCATGACGTACCTGGTGGAGAACGAGCAGGCGGCGCTCATCGTGCCCGCACGCCTGCTCGTGCAGGTGCACCCGCACTTCCGCGAAGTGCTCCAGCTCCTGGCCGTGCAGGCCGCGGACGAGGCCCGGCACATCGAGGTGTTCACCCGCCGGGCGCTGCTCAAGGGCGGCAGCATGGGAACGTCCACGGTCGGCGGCCGGGCGTCGCTGACGACCCTGCTGAGCGAGCCGGACTTCTCGATCGCCTCCTTCCTGCTGTCGGTGCTGGGCGAGGGCAGCTTCCTCAATCTGCTGGCCTTCCTCGAACGGCACGGCCCCGACCCGGTCACCCGCCGGATCAGCCGGCTCGTCCGCCAGGACGAGGCCCGGCACGTGGCCTTCGGCCTGGGGCACCTGGAGCACCGGGCGGGCGTGGACCCGCGGCTGCGCGGCCGGCTGCGGGCCGCGGTGGAGCGGCGGCACGACGCGCTGGCGGGCTCCGCCGGCCTGAACCAGGACGTCTTCGACGCCCTCGTGCTCCTGGCGGCCGGTTCATGGGATCCGGCGGCCGTCGCCCGCGGCTGGCGGGCGGTGCAGCGCCTCCAGGCGGACATGGACGAGGCGCGGCGCCACCGGCTCTCCCGCCTGGGCTTCCCCGACGACGAGGCCACCGCCCTGTCGGCGCTGCACACGCGCAACTTCATGTGACGGCGACGGCGGCATGCGGCCGCCGGGGCCGCGCGCGGGCACGACGGGGCGGTGCGTCCTACGATGGTCGAAACGGCCCCTCGCGCCCGCCTGTCCCACTGTGCCGCCCCGGCGGTCACCAGGCAGCCGACGCCCAGGGGTTCGCCGGCCGAGGGAGGCAACTCCATGTCGCGCAAGCCCGTTTCGTGCTTCCTGCTCGCGCTCGCCGTCGCCCTCGTTCCGGCGGCCGCCGTGGCGCGTGCGGATGCGCCGATGCTCCTGGACGACCTGACCCGGCGGCCTTCGGTCATGCCGTCGACCTTCGAGGCGACGAACACGGTCGCGCTGGAGGGCCTGAGCTGGTCCCACTGGGGGTCCGCGACGGCCACCGGCCGGGGCACGCTGAGGATCAACACCTGTGAGCCCAACTGCGCGGAGGGCCGCGTCCGCGTCCTGCCGGGCTCCGACCTCCAGGTCCAGGGCGTACGGATCGACCAGGGCCGGCACTACTACCGGCAGTACCGGATCCTGAACGCGTCCTTCTCCCCGTCGGACCGCGCGCTCTACTCGCACTGGACCGACGCCTACACCCCCGGGGACTTCCGCTGAGGCCGGGGGATCATTCCTCTCCGGAGAACCGCTCCCACGCGGACTGGCGGGTGATCCCGAGAGTGCCCCCGATCCTGTGCCACGTGACGCCGCGCCGGCGCAGTTCCTGCACCCACGAGCGAAGGTCGGCCTCGGCCCGGTCGATGTGCCCCGCCACGCGCGGGATGTGACCGAGCATCTCCTCGTCCGTCATCGACTCCCAGATGGGCACGGCCGGACCCGAAGGGGTGCCGAGGCTCCCGTCGACGATCGAGGCGGACAGGGCCACGCACTCGTTGCAGATGTACACACCGGGCCCGGCGACCAGCTTGTCGATCTCGGCGGCCGACTTGCCGCAGAAGGAGCAGTGGGTGAGTTCCGGCAGGGTCTCGGACACGGTCATGACGCGCCTCCAGACTGTGGACGTGCGTGAACTCTAGGCCGTCAGGGTGCTCCTGACAAGATGTCAGACATGATGATCCGTCAAAGGGTGGGTGGGTCAGACAGGTTCGACTTCCCGTCCCCGCGGACAGCTGTCGCAGCCCGTTCTCCAGCAGCGCGAACGCGTGCTCCGCATCGGCGAGCGCACCCTCGTCACGCGCGTCGGCCGGCTCCCCGTGGGCCGTGCGCTCGGCATTGGCCTGTGCGAGCGCCCCGTGGACGGAGACGATCCGGACGGCGGCCAGTCGTGCGGGGCCCGGTCAGCCGGAGTGCGGCAGCAGCCGGTCGGTCATCGCGGCCACGGCGGCGACAACGGCGGCGCGGTGGCGGTCGCGCCGGGCGGCCTCGTCGTCCCCGGGCGGGTTCCTGATCCCGGGCGGCGTGAAGAGCCAGGACTGCGCGGCGGACAGGGCGATCATCAGCGCGTCCATGCCCGCTTCGAGGCCCGCGCCCCGTGCGTCGGCGACGGCCTGCGCCTTGGCCAGGTGGTTGTCGCGTTCCGCAGCCGACGCTTCCGGCCGCTCCAGCGCCTTCCACTGGGTCAGCCGGATCAGGCCGGGGTCGTCGGTGAAGGCGTCGAACAGCGCACCGGCGTACCCGGCGAGGTCGTCGGGGGTGAACGGGACGACGTCGGCCAGCACGCGCAACCGGGCTTCGAGCACGGCGTCGAAGAGTTCGTCCTTGGAACCGAAGTAGGCGTAGATCGCCTGCTTGTTGGCCGGTGCGGCCTTGGCGATCCGGTCCACCCGCGCACCGGCGAGACCGTGCGCGACGAATTCGCCGTATGCGGCCTCGATGAGGCGGGCGCGCGTAGCGGCAGAGTCGTAGACCATGGGGACAGCCTAAAATATCCGCGCCCGGACAAAGAGACGGGCCTTTCGCGCGGCGCGGGAATCCGGCTCCGGATCAGGTGCCGCCCCGACGGGCGGTCCTCCCCGGTGCGCGCGGCCGCGACCGAACTCCGCCGGCGCGGCGCCCGGTTCCTGAGGTGCCGGTCCGGGGCCGGGCGCCGCCCCGGTCGCGGCTCAGAAGCCCAGTTCCTTCGTGATGTCGCCCCACAGACGGTCGGCGGCGCTCTCGTCGGCCGCCCAAGCGGCGATGCCGCTCCTGCCCGGCGCGGGGTCGGGCTGAGGCGCGGCCACCTGGCAGTCCTCGAAGTAGCGGCCGGTGACGCCGTCCACGAGCGGCGAGGCGGCGAGCAGCACGGAGGTGGCGGCACCCTGCTGCGGCGTCTTCCAGCCCGGCGGCACCTGGAGCTTCCGGCCGGCCTCGTCGGTCGCGCCGACGAAGCGGAGCTGCTCGTCGCTGAGGTGGCGCTGGAGGTTGGTCATGATGCCGCCGGGGTGCAGCGCGTTGGCGGTGATGCCGTCGGCCGCCCAGCGTCGGGCCAGGGCGACGGTGAACAGGATGGCGGCGGACTTGGACTGCCCGTAGGCCGTCCACGCCTCGTAGGGGCGGCGGGTGAAGTGGATGTCGTCGAAGTCGACGGGGGCCATGAGGTGCGCGGAGGAGCTGACCGTGACCACGCGTGCGCCGCCCGCCGCGCGCAGGGCGTCGTACAGCCCCAGCGTGAGGGCGGCGTGGCCGAGGACGTTGACCGCGTACTGCCTCTCCCAGCCCTGCTCGGTGCGGCTGAGCTCGGGCAGCGCCATGATGCCGGCGTTGTTGACGAGGATGTGCAGCGGGCCGCTCCAGCTCTCGCCCACGGCCCGGGCGCCCGCGGGGTCGGCCAGGTCCACCTCGGCGACATGGACGTTCCGGCTGCCGGTCTCCTGCCGGACCCGGTCGGCGGCGTGTTCCCCGCTTTCGGGATCGCGTACGGCCAGGATCACCTCCGCCCCGGCCCCGGCGAGGGCCAGCGCGGTTTCCAGCCCGATACCGGACGCGCCGCCGGTGACGAGGGCGCGCCTGCCGGTCAGGTCCACGCCGTGGACGACCTCCGCGGCCGTCGAGTGGGCTCCGAAGGGAATGCGGGGGGACGACGCAGGGGACACGGGGACTCCAAGGGGTTGCGGTGAGCGCCGGACGAATTTAAATCCATCCGGTTGGTTGGAACCATAGCCCGCCGTGGTGCCAGAAAACAACCATCCGGTTGGATGCATGTCCGGCGGGCGCAGCCCGTCACCGGGGAGGCCGCGCCCCGCGCGCGGCCCCCAGGGGCCCGGGGCAGGCTGAGAACGCGCGGCGGCCGTGGTACGGAACCCGCCACAGCCCTCACGCCACAGGTCGGCCCCCGCCACGGCACGGTGGCGGGGGCCGACAGCGCGCCGGCCCCTGGCACGACGTCTCCGGCGGACCCCCGGCGGACCCCAGGACACCCCCAGGACACCGCCGGTCCGCCCGGGCGCATTTTCGTCCGGCGTGCCCGGAATAGTTGCCTCGACATACGGGTTTGCACGGGGTGGTGGTGTAACCACCGACGCCATGTCCTCTTCCCGGCCCGGAGGCCCCACTCAATGACCCACACGACGACCGACCAGCCCACGCGGAGAACCACCGCGGCCGTCGTCCCCGTTCTCGCCTTCGCAGGCATCGTTGTCGCGGTCATGCAGACGCTGCTCGTCCCCGTCATCAAGGACCTGCCGCAACTGCTGGACACCGCCCCGAGCAACGCCACCTGGGTCCTGACCTCGACCCTGCTCTCCGGTGCCGTGGCCACCCCGATCATGGGCCGCCTCGGCGACCTCTACGGCAAGCGCCGGCTGCTGATCACCAGCCTCGCGATCATGGTGGTCGGCGCCGTCATCAGCGCCGTCACCAGCGAGCTGCTCACGATGATCGTGGGCCGCACCCTGCAGGGCTTCGCCATGGGCGCGATCCCGCTCGGCATCGGCCTGATGCGCGACATGCTGCCGCGCGAGCGGCTCGGCTCCGCGATGGCCCTGATGAGTTCCTCGATCGGTGTCGGCGGCGGCCTCGCGCTGCCCGGCGCGGCCCTGATCGCGCAGCACAGCGACTGGCACGCCCTGTTCTACGCCGCCGCGGGCCTGGGTGTGATCGCGATCGCGCTCACCCTGGTCGCCGTGCCCGAGTCCCCGATGCGCGCGAAGGGCTCCTTCGACCTGCCCGGCGCGATCGGCCTGACCGCCGGCCTGGTGCTGCTCCTGCTGCCGATCACCAAGGGCAGCGACTGGGGCTGGTCCTCCGGCACCACGCTCGGCCTGTTCGGCGCGGCCGTCGTCATCCTGCTGCTGTGGGGCCTGATGGAGCTGCGGGTGAAGGCACCGCTGGTCGACCTGCGCACCACCGCGCGCCGCGAAGTGCTCCTCACCAACCTGGCCTCGATCATGGTCGGCGTCAGCTTCTACGTGGTCTCGCTGGTCCTCCCCCAGCTGCTCCAGCTGCCGGCCGCCACCGGCTACGGTCTCGGCCAGTCGATGGTCGTCGCGGGCCTGTGCGTCGCCCCGCTGGGCCTGACGATGATGCTGACGGCCCCCGTCTACGCCCGGCTCTCGGCCCGCTTCGGGCCGAAGGTCACCCTCATCATGGGCATGCTGATCATCGCGCTCGGCTACGGCGGCGGCCTCGGGCTGATGGACTCCGCCTGGCAGACCGTGATCACCGCGGTCGTCCTGGGTGCCGGCATCGGCCTGGCGTACTCGTCCCTGCCCGCACTGATCGTCGGCGCCGTCCCGGCCTCCGAGACGGGCGCCGCCAACGGGCTCAACACCCTGATGCGGTCGATCGGCACCTCGGTGTCGAGTGCCGTGATCGGCATGGTGCTCGCCAACACCGCGGACCACGTGAACGGCGTCGCCCTCCCGACCATGCACGGCTTCCGCGTGTCGTTCCTCATCGCCACCGCCGCGGTCGGCGTCGGCGTGCTCCTCGCCCTGGGCCTGCCGGGGCGGCGGGCGGCCACGCTCCAGCTGCGGGTCAGCAGCCAGGAGGAGGCCAACCTGGCGAACGCCGGTGCGGTCCTGCGGGGCTTCCGCGGCCGGGTGCTGGCCGCGGGCGGCGCGCCCGTCGCCCGCGCCAAGGTGACGCTCATCGACCGCCGCGGCCGCCAGGCGGGCGCGACGATATCGGGCGACGACGGCACGTACACCCTCACCGTCCCGGCCGAGGGCCACTACGTCCTCGCCGCGCGCGCCGTGGGGCACGGCCCGCTGGCCTCCTCGGCGACCCACCCGGGCCACGACCGGCTGGTCGACCTGGACCTGTCGCTGCCCGGCGAGACGGTCACCGCCTGATCCGAACCCGGACGTGAGGCGAAGGCGGCCGGTGTGCCACGGGGCACCCGGCCGCTCCGCACGGCCTGCGGGCCGCTTCATGGGGGCGCCGCGGGCCCGGCTTCATCGGCCGACTTCACCCTGCCGTCGCCCGCCGGAACGCCCCCGGCCGCCCCAGCGCCGTGAACCGGCCCGGCGCCGTGAACCGGCCCGGCGGCCTCGGCCCCAGGGCGGCGACTCTGCTGGGCCGCGACGTGGTCTTCGCCAAGACGCCCGGCAGCGCCCCGGACGGCCTCTTCGCCGCGGAGGCGGCGGGACTGCGACCGCCGGCCGCGCCGAGGTGCGGGCGGCCGACCGGCACACCCTGGTCCTGGAGTGGATCCACCCAGGCCGAGCGGCACCGCGGGCCCCGGCTGCATCGGCCGGCTCCCCTCGCCGCCGGCAGCGGGGCCGTGGAGCGGGTCCGCGCACGGCTGCCGCGGATCGCGGGCGCCCCGGAACCGCCCGCGCTGATTGTTCGCCGCGGACGGCGCGCCCGGCTTCGGCGTCACAGGGGGCGCAGCGCCGCCCGGGCCAGGCGGGTCAGGCAGCTGCGCATCCGGTCCTCGCCCACTTCTGCGAGCACGGCGGTCACCTGCGCGGCGGACAGATTGGCGAGCAGCGCGTGGGCCGCGGCCTCCGGATCGGCCGGGCCGTCGAGCAGGGTCACCAGGTGGCCGTGCCAGAAGCGGTACGGCTCCGCCCCGCGGCGCGTGCCCGTGCCCGCGGCCGCGGTCTCGCGCAGGCGCGCCACATCGAGGTGCCGCATCACGTGGTCGAGGTAGGCGTCGAGGAACGCGGTGAGGCGGTCGCCGGCCGGGGCCCCTGGCCCGAGCGGGGGCGGCCCGTGCGTGACGGCTTCGCGCAGGTCCCGCTCCCGTTCGGCCAGCAGGGCCGCGGCCAGTCCCGCCCTGTCGCCGAAGCGGCGGAAGACCGTGCCCTTGCCGACCCCCGCTGCCATCGCCACCTGGTCCATGGACACACCGTCCGCACCGTGTTCGGCGAACAGCCCGGCGGCCGCCTCGAGGATCGCGGCGCGGTTGCGCGCGGCGTCCGCCCGTTCCCTCAGGGGTCCGGTCGCGACCTGCGGGTCCGGGACCGTGCTCACCCGCCCACGCGGGGCGGGGTCGGCGTGCCGTGCACGCGCCTGGCGTGCGCGGCGTAGGCCCGGGGGCCGACGATCGGCATGATCATGCGGGCGACGAAGGGGGCGTGCGAGAGCGCCGCCTTGACGACCTCCGGCTCGCCCTCGTACGCCATCATGCCGAAGGCGAGCACCAGGTCCTTCTTCGGCGTCTTCTCCAGCCCGTGCTCCGCGAGGAGCATCCACTCGGCGGCGGTGATGTGCCGCTCCGCCAGGGGCAGGATCTCCTTCTCCTCCAGGGCCATGTGCTCCAGCAGCGCGCTGAGCAGCCGCTCGAAGGCGGCGGCGAGCTCGTCGCCGCCCCGAGCCGTGGAACGCCAGCCCGCGAGGAGTTCCGTGGCGTCGCCGAGTGCCTCGTCGATCCCGTGGTGCTGCTCCTCCATCGTGGGCACGATCGCCGCGGTCCCCTCGCCACCGCGCTCCAGGAGGCGCGGCCACAGGACCTCGTCCTCGCCCTCGTGGTGGAGGTGCAGGATCCGGCACACCGTGTCGGCGTGGGCCGCGACGACTTCGGCACGCCGCGTGTCGCCCGCCGGCACGTCCCGCACCAGCTGCGGGAGCAGCCGGAACTCGCGCCGCATCATGGTGTGGGCCATGTACATGTCCCGCACATCGGCCATGTTCCCGTTCGCTGCCTGGTCCACCGTCACCCGAACCTCGTTCTCACCTTGTGAATGCTTCGTTGCCGCCGGAAGGCGCGAGCCGCCTCCGGGGTCCTGTCCTCGATCGCGTCCGTGTGTCAGGCGAGCGTGGCCGACAGCGTGATCGTCGTGCCCGCGAGGGCCTGGCTCACGGGGCAGTTCTTCTCGGCGTCCTCGGCCGCGGCCACGAACGCGTCGTCGTCCATGCCGTCGACGCGGCCCTCGACGGTCAGGTGGACGCCCGTGATGCCCGTGCCCGGCACGAACGTCACGTCGGCGGAGGTCACCAGCCGGGTGGGGGGCGTCCCGGCGCCGGACAGACCGTGGGAGAGGGCCATCGAGAAGCGGCTGGAGTGCGCGGCGGTGATCAGCTCCTCGGGGCTGGTGCGGCCGTTGGCCTCGTTCGCGCGCGAGGGCCGGGGCACCGGCCGCGTGCCCCTGTCCGAGGAGTCGAGGGTGACGACTCCGCTGCCCTCCGGCAGGTCGCCGTCCCGGACGCTGTGAGCGCTCCGCACGGTTGCCACGACGCCCCTTCCGCATGCTGCCACGGCCCGGTGGCACGGCCCGGTAGGGGACCTGCCATGGGGCCACCGATCTTGTTCGCGGGACGATGCTGTCAGGACGGAGTCCCCTGGCCATCGGGAGGATTCCGCATTTTGTGCGGGCCGGCGGCAGCGGTACAGCCGCCGCGCGCCGGCCTGCATGGGGAGAAGTCCCGACCCCGCCGGGTCAACCGATCTCCACCACACGCGCCCAGTCCGGGGGCGCGTCGGGGACGTAGACGGATTCGCCGTCGTCGCCGTCGTCGTAGGACGGCACGGACGACGACCACCGGGTGAACAGGCCGACCACCGTGCGGCACGCCGGGCGCGCCCGCGGCCACGGCGTCTGACCGTCCGTCAGGACAACGACGACGTCCGGACGGGGCCGGGCCCGCAGCGCCGCGGCGAAGCCGGCCCGCAGGTCCGTACCCCCACCCCCCAGCAGCGGAATCCCTTCGGCACGGCACAGTTGGTGCGCGACGGGGGCCGACGCGTCGCACGGCACGACGGTGACCATGTCGCGGCGGCCCCCTACGGCCTGGCAGATGGCGGCGACTTCGAGGAGGGCACTGCCGAGTTCGGCGTCGCTGACCGAGGCGGAGGTGTCGATGACCACGGACACCCGCGGCGGTCTGCGCCGCAGGCTCGGCAGGACGACTCCGGGCACGCCGGCGGAGCGGCGGGACGGCCGGCCGTACGAGTAGTCCTCCCCCGCGCCGGAGCCGGAGGCCGCCGAGCGGACCGCGGCGCCCAGCAACTCCCGCCACGGCTGCGGAGCATGGAAGGCCTGCTCCGCCCAGCGCTCCCATTGCTCGGAAGCCGTCCCCGGCCGGCCCCTGATGCCCTGCGCCACGCGGAACCGCACCGCGTCCCGCTCCTGTTCGCTGAGGCCGTCCGCGCCCTCCGGTCCCAGGTCCCAGCCGCGGTCGAGGCCGTCGGCGCCGCTGCCGCAGTCCAGCCAGACCATGCCCTGGGTGTGCGGCCCGAGCCGGAACCGGCTCACGTACTCCTCCATCAGCTGGTCCTCGGGCAGTCCCAGCGTCCCGGGCACGACGGCGTCCGCGGGCCGCACCAGCCCGTCGCCGTACACGTCGTCGTTGATCTCGCAGTCGGCGGCGATGTTCATCCGCAACCGGTCGCCGGGGCCGGTCAGGCCGCGCTCCTTCGCCAGGCGGTCGCTGCGCCCGTGGTGGTCGCGCAGCAGGTGGGAGACCTCGTGCACCCAGACGCCGGCCAATTCCTCCACCGGTGTCCGGTCGACGAACGCGGGCGAGACATAGCACCGCCAGTGCCGGTCGACCGCCATCGTGGGCGTCCGCGGCGACTCCACCGTGCGCAGGGCGAACAGCGCCGTCGCCAGGTACGGGCGGGCACGGGCGGCGTGCAGCCGGGCGGCGAAGAGCTTGTCGCGGTCCAGCGCGCCGGGGGTGCCGGGCGCGGGAGCCGGCGCGTCGTACGCGGTCACCGGCCGGCCTTCGCGGCGGCCGCGACGCGGGCCGCGGCCCGGTCGGCCCGGCGGGACAGGGCCACCGTTCCGGCGAGCCGCTCGATGGAGGCCGGTACGTCCCAGTCCTGGCGGCGCAGTGTGGCGAGAGTGGTCGCGGGGACGACGACCAGGTCCGGCGCCCCGGTCTCCACCGCCCGCACCAGCAGCGCCCACGCCGCGTCCCAACGGGACTTGTCCGGTCTCGCGCGCACGGCCTGCACCACGCCGTCGAGCACGGCCTGCCGCAGATCCCCGCGTTCGGGCAGGACGGCGCCCGCGGGGTCGGCGAGCAGGTCCTCAGGGTCGGGGAGGTCCATCCGGTCCGTGCTGGCCAGCAGTTCCAGCCCCGGCCCGTCCCCCACCGTTCCTCTCACCAGCAGGGACAGCACGTCACGGGAGGAACCGGCCGCGGTGGCGAAGGCGATGAGGCGCAGGGTCATCTCCCAGCTGCGGGGCGAGGGCCAGGCGCCGCCGCGGCGCGTCTCGTTGGCGGGCAGCTGGTGCACGAGGGCGGGCCGGGCGGCCAGCAGTCCGCAGACCGCGCGGCGCGCGAAGGCCACCGCCTCCGGCAACCGCCGCGGGTCGAGCGTCGGCAGCGTGGCCCTCGGCCAGGTCCCGCCGAGGCCGCGCACGACGACCTCGTGGTCGTGGGTCCACTTGAGGTGCACGAACCGGTTGGCCAGCGGCGGGCTCAGCTCCCAGCCGTCCGCCGCCGAGGACCGCGGATTGGCGGCGGCCACGATCCGTACCCCGGGCGGGAGTCGGAGCGCGCCGATCCGCCGCTCCAGCACGAGGCGGAGCAGCGCCGCCTGGACGGCGGGCGGGGCGGTGGACAACTCGTCGAGGAACAGCAGGCCCCGGCCCGCCCGCACCAGCCGCACGGCCCAGTCCGGCGGGGCCATCGGGACGCCCTGCTCGGCCGGATCGTCCCCGACGACGGGCAGGCCGGAGAAGTCGGCCGGCTCGTGGACGCTGGCGATGACCGTGGTCAGGGGGAGGTCGAGGGCGGCGGCGAGTTGCGTCAGGGCCGCGCTCTTGCCGATGCCCGGTTCGCCCCAGAGCAGCACGGGCAGGTCGGCGGCCACCGCCAGGGTCAGGGCCTCCAGTTGCGGATCGGGGCGCGGTTCCGTGGTCGTGTCGCGCAACAGGCCCAGCAGGGCGCCGGCGACGTCGAGTCGGGAGGTGCGGTCGGGGTCGAGTGGCATTCCGGCCGTGGGCAGTGGGGCAGTTGTGGGCATGAGGCATCACCTGGGATTCGTGAGGGAGGAACGGCAGATGGACGGGAGGGACGCGGTTCGCGGACCCGGGTCAGCGGAAGGTCGCGGACCGGGGGCGGGAGCGGCGGTCGCGGGACCCGCCCCGGTCCGGGACACGGCGGGACCTGGGCTCGGCCAGACCCGCCCGGAAGAGCCCGTGGACGATCCGCCGCTCCGCGGCCGCCTGGAGTTCGTCCCGCAACGGGCCGTCTCGGAGCACGGCTTCGGGACCGAGCAGGCCCTCGACGACCGCGAGCGCCCCGGCGGTGTCGCCGTGGTCCAGGCGCTCACGGACGCCGGGGAGGCAGTCCGGACGGCGGTGCACCTCGTCGATCGCCTGGAGACAGGGAAGCGGGGTGCCGGTCAGCGCGGCCAGCAGTTCCTCCCTGCGGATCTCGTCCGGGCCGTGGTCCAGCGGGACGAGGATCCCGTCGACCTGACCGATCCGGTGCCGGGCGCCGCGGCACTCCACCAACCGCGGATCCCCCGCCGTGCCGGGGGCCCGGCGGGAGTCCGGCGGCACGTGCCCCGGCACGAGAGCGGCGGCGACCAGCGGGTGCAGCCGGTCCGCCGTGACGGCCCCGGCGCGCAGCAGCTCCAGGTCGGGCAGCAC
This sequence comes from Streptomyces sp. NPDC088732, assembly GCF_044751205.1. NCBI lineage: Bacteria > Bacillati > Actinomycetota > Actinomycetes > Kitasatosporales > Streptomycetaceae > Streptomyces > Streptomyces sp. NPDC088732. The sequence continues at coordinate 84,598 of NZ_JBIVLI010000024.1, read as the reverse complement.
CCAGGTCGCCGCGTCGGGCAGCACCGGCAGCCGGGAGGCCCGGTCCTCCGCACGAAGCGACGAAATGCGTACGGTGGGCGGACCGGAACCGTCCCCGGTCGCGGTCAGGTCCACGAGCAGCGGGTCCCGCGCGCCAGGTCTGACGAGAACGGCGCCGCTTCGCCGGCCCTCGGCCCGGAGCACGAGCTCGGCCTCCGCGGGCCATCGGCCGACGGCACACCGGGGGTCAGGGGACCGGTCGCCGGCGGGCGGCCGGTCCGCTCCCGACCGGATCCGCAACTCGTCGGCCCTGCGGGCGTCCCACAGGTGCCGGTGCAGGTCGAGCCGGAACCGGCGGTGCGGACGGGGGTGGGGGTGGGCACCCGCCGCGGCCTGACCTGCTTCCCACAGCGCGAGGCTGATGCGCTGACCGGCATCCGCCCAGGCCGGAGGCGTCCGCACCACGAGGTGCAGGGACCGCTCGCCGTCCTGGTACCGGGCCAGGGGGATCGTCAGCCCCGGCCGCAACAGGCCGTCGGGGGCGATCCTCGGCATGTGCCAGCGCAGCAGGTCGGGAGCCAGATGGCGCAGATCCGCGCGGACCCGGGCCGCGAGAAGCCCGCCGTGCGTGCGGGCCAGCGCGCGCAGATCGAGATCGACGTCGAAGCCCGCGGCGGCGCACGCGCCGGCCCAGTCCCCCGCGCGGCGGCGGGCGGTCGCGGCCTCGATCATGGACGGCGGCACGGCGTACTCGCGTACGCGCAGCCACAGCGAAAGACGGGAATCCCCGTACGCGTTCTGAGTGAGCATCAGCACTCACCTTGCGCGGACGGGACCCCCGATCTGTTGAGAGGGAAGGTCGTCATCGCGGGGAGCATAGCGCTCGGTTTCCGGCTCTGCCACACCTATTCGGCCGGCCGCCCCGGCCGCCGTTCGGTCCAGTAGCGGTGGAGGGCCCAGGCGGCACCGAGCGCGGCGGCCACCCAGACGATGGTCTGGGCGAGGACCGCGGGTGGGCTCAAGGGGAGGAGTGCCGGCCCGGGCGGCAGCACCACCATCTGCAGGGCGGCGCCCACCGGCACGGTCAAGGCGGCCGCCAGTCCGGCCACTCCGCGTCGCCTTGTGCTCGCGCCCACTGCCCCCAGGACCGATCCGAACAGCAGCGCCGCCACGCACCAGACCACCAAACCACCGCCCGCGTCCGCGACGAGGGAGTCCGTCGCGTAGTACGCACCCGTGGCGGCGACCAGGGACACCGCCCCAACCAGCGTGCCCTGGAGCGGCGTTCGGGCCATCGCACCCACCAGCACGGCCAGTGCGGCCCACGCCCAGCCCGCGTCCATCAGCAGGCTGAGCACCTTGGCGGCGTCGGCCCACACGGTGCCGGTGATCGGCGCGCCGATGTCCGAGTACGGGGAGGACAGCGCGTTGACGAGTGAAGTGGCGGCCCCGAATCCCGCACCGGCCCCGAGGCCGACCGCCATGATCCTCATGGCAGGACCATAGCCACCCGGCCGTCGCACGGCAGCGTGAAATGATCTTCGCGAAACGTTGCCAACAGCTCGCCTGCGGGCGGATCGGACAAATCCATCCTGGTCGGCGGCAGACGAAAAGCCCCTGGCAGGACAAGGTCTCACCACAAGATCTTGTCCGAACCACCAGAGGCTTTACGTTGGTTACCCATGTTGCCACGCTCGACGTTCCGCGCCATGTCGTGGATCAACTTTCCCGGTTGCCGGACGCGCACCGACGGCGGTTGGGCACTCCGCGGAGATCTCGTACGCTGAGTCCGTCCCGTCAGGCCGTGCTGGTCCTGCGCTGGTTCCGGGAGCGGGGCTGTGTGCACTGCCTGGCCCGCGACGCGCGGCGCCGGCATCGGCATCGGCATACACATTCCGGTCCGACGCCCCAAGGGCCAGTCCGAGCAGGCCCTTCACGCCGACACCCGCACCACGAACATGCCCCGGCGATGACAGGATGGAGCCGCCTACGCGTGTTCCAGCTGGCGGCGCATATCGAGTTGATGATGCCGCAACTCGTGCAGCGTGTGCACTGCGAACCAACGCAGGGATCGCACGGCCGTCTCGGGGTAGGGGACGCTCAGAGTGCGTTCCCAGTCCGCGGGTCCGAGCTGGTCGAGTCCGTGGGTGAACAGCAGGGCCGCGTCGTTCAGTTGACGAGCGACATCGGCCGGTTCCTGCTGAATGTATCCGTCGTGTTCGACCCGCTCGTCCCGCCCCATCGGCTCGGTGACCGGCGAGTCGCTGCGTCGCGCGGCAAGCAGCCGTTCTCGCTGGACGAACAGCACATCGCGCATGTGACAGGCGTACTCGAGGGGACTCCAGAGCTGAGGTGCGGCGCGTCGTCGGAGTACGACAGGGTCGGCGCGCAACAGTTCCACATATTCGGAGACATAGTGGTGGGTCAGCACCGACACTTTATCGGCCAACGCCAGATCGTACTCGTAATTACATTCAGTACAGTGCAGCATGGTATCCATAATATCTAATCCCGCCCCTCGGAATGAAGGAAAACGACTGTCTCGCTTATCCGCCGTTGAATCCTGATGACCTCTGGGACCCTGGCGCACACAGTCCCGCCCATGACCGAGATCAGGGGAGAAGGAGCTGATGATAGCCCTGCAGTTCCCGAATCTCAGTGGTTACTTGGACGGAGTATGCGCTGGGGATCGTGAGGTGCTCCTTGAGCAGGCCCAGTATCAGTTTTCCCAAGCGTTCCTTCAGCTCCTCGGGACGGCCTGGCAGGATGTCGACGATTGCGTGAACCATGTGGTGGTGGGGGCTTCCGTCGCCGACAACAGTCTCGTCGAGGACGAGGAACCGGGTCTTGAATCCCCCCAGCGCGCTACTGATCAGGTCGGAGGCCGCAGCATGCGTGGCCAAGGCGAACCCTCTCCTGTCGAAACCCGCCGCCAGGGCTTCCGGGTACTGGACCGTGATCTGTGGCATGCCTACACCTTCCCGTAATCAAAAGACCCACCAATAGCGCGGCGGTGTGATCGCGGGTCGAACTCGTCCGAGTCGCTCAGCTCGGACGCAGTGGTCGAGCCTGCCGCGGTCACCGCGCCGCCCACCTCACCCTGCTCCGGCCACGGCCTACTCGCCGACATTCCCGACCGATTCGGAGCTGCCCGGCTCCCGACCGGATATCCCGACACCATCGACATCCGCCATCAGCTCAGCGGCGACTCGCGCATCCGGGTCCGAACTGGCCGGGCGCTGCCGGCACACCCCCTCGATCTCCACGAGCAGGTCGGGCCGGCACACGTCGACGTTGAAGTAGGCGATCTCGGAGTCGGCGCGGAACACCTGCGCGCAGATGTCGCGAACGGTGGCAAGGTGCTCGGGATCGCGGACGTAGACCTTGACCTGGTCGAGATCCCGCGCGGCGTAACCGTGGCCTTCCACGCCGTGCCGGTGCAGATTGTCGCGACCGACGAGTGCGTCGATGTTGCAGAGGGTCTCGAGGGTCTGCCGTGTGACGTCGTCCGCGTGCACGGTGTCCTCACCCAGGATGCTGGCCGTGCCCGACACGAACACGCTCCCCGTCTGCTGCCCCCGCAGGAACGTCGCGCGGGCGAAGCTCGGAGACTTCGGTCCGTACCGTGACGGGTACTGGTAGGCCGGGGTCTGCCGCGGATTTTCCAGGTGGACGGTCCGGCCCTGTTTCGCGGCGAGGACACAGAGGTCGATGCCGGGACTGAGCGTGCCGATTCCGGTGGCGGCCGGCAACTGCGGGAACTGTTCGGCCCAAGCAGCGAATGCTTCGGCCCGGCCGACGCAGAAGTCGCGGTAGATCTCGACACCTTCCGCGTTCGGGCCGGTGATGTCGCCGATCAGGTTCCACATGCGTACCAGGTGGGTGTAGCCGCTTTCCCACATGAACCGCAGGGCGTCATCGTACAATTCGCGCACCGGCTCCCGGTACACCGGCTGCGGCCCGAGGCGTACGGCGTAGAACAGGTACTCGCCGTCCTCGGAATAGACGGCGTCCCCCGACGTGCCGGAGCGCGCGGGCCGGTCGGTCCGCCAGACCTCCTCGATCGGAGCGCCACTCCCGTTCGCCATGTGGGTGGTCAGGCAGGGGATCCCATCGACCAAGGTGGGCTCGGCCGGTCTGTCGGCGAAGATGATCCGCCCCAGCACACTGCCGCCCGTCGCGTCGGCCACACCGGCAATGCTCGGGACCAGATCGGACCGCAGCCCCCGCACACGGTTCCGAAGTTGTGAGTGATTCAACGTATCTCCAAAGCTTGATCCAATGACGGCGGCGCCCGCCGCGAGGCGCAGCAGGGCGCATCTGAATCGGGTTCCGGTCCGACGAATTCGACCAGCACAAACCAGTGGAACGGCGCTCAGGACGGGTCGCAGCAAGCCCGAGTTGCCTGCGTCCTCGGCCATGCGATGCCTGTGCCGGTGGCCGCGCTCAGGGCGCGACTCCCTCCTCGGTCGCCAGCACGGCGAGTGCCCGCTGCTCGACCACCGCGGCCAGATCGACCAGCACCGGAAACTCGAACACGGTGCGGACGGAGACGTCGACGCCCAACGCGTCGAAGATCTCCCGGGTCACCCGGATCGCGGTCATCGAGCTGCCCCCGCACTCGAAGAAGGAGTCGGAAGCGGCCACCCCCTGCACTCCGAGCACCTGTTCCCACGTTGCCGCCAGAAACTCCTCCACCACGGTCGCGGGCTCCACCCGCTTGCGCCCCGCCGGCTCGCGCTGCGCCCCGGGGAGCGCATCCGGCTCATGCGATGGCGGAACGGGCACCGCGAACGCCGAGCAGACACGGTCGGGATGGGCGCTGCCCTCGGTGAGGACCTGGAAGAATCCATCGAGCAACGCCGAGGCGGTCGCCTGATCGAAGCGCTCCACGTCGTAGCACAGCTGCACCTCGGTCCCGGCGACCGTGTCGTTGACCAGGAAGGTGGCTTCGTTGGGAGCCGCGCCGGAGTCCCGCTCGCCGAGCACGTGGAGCTCCGCGGCACCTGACCGCAGGCGTACCGGCAACCCGGACGGGCGCACCGACAGGACCACCGGGGTCAGCGGTACTCCCGGTGGCCGCACCACGCCCGCGGCGTCGGCTGCGTCCGACAGTGCCGCGGACGGCAGATCGCGGTGCGTCAGTGAGCGGTTGCGTGCCAGCGCCGCCTCTGCCACCACCGTCCGGAAGCTCTGCTCGGCTTCCCACCGCACCCGGACGGGCAGGGTCGCGATCAACGGACCGACCACGTGGTCGAGTTCCACCACATCGCGTCGCGCCGCCGGCACCCCGACGAGAACGTCACGGGTACCGGTCCACCTGGCGAGCAGCACGTCCAACGCCGCCAAGTACACCGCGAAGGGGCTCAGCCCACTGAGTGAACCCAGCTTGCGCACCGCGTCGACCGTCTCCGGTGCGAGTGGACGGCTCAGGCGCTTTCCCCGGCAGCTCAGAGCACCGCCCCGGGCACGGCGGGACACGTCGTACGGCGGCCGCGCGCCGGCCAGTTCCTTCGTCCAGAACTCCCGATCGGCGGTGGTGTTCGCGGCGAACAACGTTTGTTCCCAGCGGGCCACGTCACTCAACTGCACGGCTGGTTCCGCCATCGACTGCCCGGACCCGGCGAGGTGCGTGGCCAGTTCCTGCAGAAGGATGCCGGCGGACCAGCCGTCGAAGGCCACATGGTCCACCGCGATGACCAGGGTGGCCGTGTCCTCCGCGGTCCGGACCAAGGCGGCGCGCAGCAGCGGCACGTCGACGTCGAGCGCGAAGGGCTGCCGGGCTGTCTCGTCGAGGACGGAGTGGATCTCCTCGTCGCTCATGGCCTGCGCGTCGTACTCGGTGAACGGGACCCCGGCCGGCGGGCGAACCTCGCCCGTCACCTCCGTCCCGTTCGCCCGCACCACCGTGCGCAGCGCCTCGTGTCGGACGACGAGAGCATTCAGGGCGGCGGTCAGGGCGGCCGAGTCGACCCGGCCGGTGATGCCGATCGCGAACGCTTCTGCGGTGGCGCCGGGAAAGCCGCTGACCTGGCGAGTCATCCACAGCTGGCGCTGCATGTCGGTCAACGGCACACTCGCGGCGCCGAAATGCCGCACCGGTGGGGGCAGGGCCGTCCCGGCATCAGCCAGCCGGCGCGCCAGGCCCGCCACGGTCGGCTCGGTCAGGAACGCTCCGGGCTGGACCGCGGTGCCCAGTTCCGCACGGACGCGGGCGACCACCCGGGCGGCGGCCAGCGAATGGCCACCCAGGACGTCGAACCGCTCCGACCGGCCCACCCGGGGCAGGCCCAGCACGTCCGCGATGATGGCGGCCACCTGCTCCTCGACCGCGCCGTGCGGCTGCTCACCGTCGCCGCCACCGGTGCCGCCGGTGCCGGTGGCGGGGATGGGAGGCAGCGCTGCCCGGTCCGCCTTGCCGCTCGAGTTCAGGGGCAGGTTCTCCAGCACCATGATGCGAGCAGGGACCATGTAGTCGGGCAGCCTGCCGCGCAGGTGATCGTGAAGCTCGGCCTCGGTGACCGGCGCGGTCCCCGCCGGCGCCTCCACATAGGCGTGCAGCGTGCGGACGCCCTGGGGGTCCGCCGGGGCGGTGGCCACGGCGTTGCGCACGCCCGGGTGCGCGGCCAGCGCGGACTCGACCTCGCCGAACTCCACCCGGAAACCGCGCACCTTGACCTGGTCGTCCAGGCGGCCGAGGTAATGCAGGACACCGTCGACGCGGCGGACGAGGTCGCCGGTGCGGTAGCGCCGCGCACCCAGGGAGGCGGGGTCCTCGACGAATCGCTCGGCAGTCAGCTCCGGCGCGCCGAGATAGCCGCGGGCGACGAGTGGTCCTGCCACCCACAGCTCGCCAGGTGTCCCGTCGTCGACCACCTGCTGATCGGCGTCGCGGACGGTCAGCTCGCTGCCGGCGACGGGCTGTCCGATGGGCGGGTTCCCGTTCTCCGCCCGGCCGATGACGTGTGTGGCACAGAAGACGGTGCACTCGGTCGGCCCGTACACGTTGACGACGGTCTCCACTCCCGGCTGTGCGTACAGACGGTCGACCAGCGAGCGAGTGGCCGCCTCGCCGCCGAGGTTCACCCGGCGCACCCCGCTGGGCAGTGGCTGTTCCAGCAGGGCGGCGATCGCGGAAGGCGGCGCGCCGATCATCGTGACCTCGTCGCGGGCCGGCAGCGTCGGCAGGGCAAGGATGTCGTCGGCCAGGACTACGGAACCACCGGTGCTCAACGGCCCGAAGATCTGGTGGACCGATGCGTCGAAGCTGAGCGATGCAGTGGCCAGTCCCGCTCGCAGATGCGCGGGATCACTCGTGCGTTCCACCCACCGCAGGAACGCGACCACAGAGGAGTGCTCGACCGCCACACCCTTGGGTGCGCCGGTGGAGCCGGACGTGAACAGGACGTACGCGAGACCGTCCGCTGGCACAGGGGCCCCGCCGCTGTCGTTCAGGTCCTCGACGATGACGGGCTGGGCACCGGTCGCCGCGCAGGTGGGGGCCAGCTCGCGGGTGGTCAGCACGTACCGGATCGCCGCCTGCTGGACCATTTCCTTCCGGCGGGACAACGGCAGTAGCGGGTCGAGCGGGACGTAACCGCACCCTGCCCGCCACACCGCGAGAATCCCCGCGACCATCCGCTCATCGCGGGGGAGACAGACACCGATCAGGTTCCCCGCGGGCTCGGCCAGGCCCTGCGCGAATCGGGCGGCCAGGGCCGTCAACTCCTGATAGCTGGTCCGGCGTTCGCCTGCGATGACCGCTGTGGCGGTGGGAACACGTTCGGCCTGGGCGGCCACAAGATCATAGACAGTCGTCATTGCGTTCTCTTCGAGAATTGGGGCAGGGATGGTCCAGTTCGCCGGCCGGACTGGTGGCGCCGGAAGCCGACCTGACGTGGTTTCTTTTCGGCGTGGACCGTCTCGGCCCCAAGTTCAGCAGTACCTGTGCACGACGGGATAGCCCGGCTTCGGCATTCATACGGAGAACTAACGGGCGCCAAGTTCCGGCAACCGGACCAGGCACACCGGTCAGGATCACCAGCGCAGGCGGGCAAGGGATCCGCGACTACTTGACCAGGCCCGTGGGTCGGACCCCACCCCGCTCGCGATGACCCAGCAGGTCCGGACTTACGAGAGTGTCCAATGGGCGGCGGATCCGATGATCAAGGAGATGCCTGATGAGCGGGACCATCACCGAGCACGAGGCCGTGGAGGAGCCGGTCGTCGAGCGGGCTGTTGCAGCAGTTGACCAGGCGGGTGCTGGAGTCGGCCCTGGAGGGCGAGATCACCGATCACGTCGGCTATGGCAAGCACGATGCGACGGGCGGGAACAGCGGCATTTCCCGCAACGGCACCCGCTCAAAGACCGTGCTGAATACCCACAAATCGGCCCATCCGGTCCGGTTGGCCGAGACGTGTGACGGCCTGCACATTCCGTTCCGAACGCAGCGGACGAGTTAGCATGTCATTAAAGGCTCTTGTGCTGTGCTTCGCAGCCTCTATAGGTTTCGCGCTGAAATCAGCTACAGCAAGTGGAGCACACGTGCGGCCCCAACCGAACCCGGGCACAGCCGAGGTAGCAGGTCGACGGACGTCCCTGACTGCGTACTTCGCGTTGCCGACTCGGACGGCGGACCCTTCCCCGTCGGTGACGACGACGGCGAACTGTACATCGGGGGCGCTCCCCTTGCGCTCGGCTACCTCAACGATCCCGAACGGACCGCCCACGCGTTCGTGGCCGCGCCACCCGGATCGTCCGTGGACCGGCTCCACCGGACCGGTGACCGGGTACGCCTGATCGACGGGCAGTTGGAGTACCCGGGACGAACCGACGACCAGGTGAAGATCCGGGGGCGGTGCATTGAGCCGCAGGAGGTCGAACACCACCTGCCTTCCCACCCATTGGTCGGCGACGCCGCTGTGATGGCGGTCCGGGTCGTGGAGGACGCCGAACCAGTGGCATGGATCCGGGTGGAGGCCGGCACCTCGCCCCGCGAACTCTCCGCCGTCCTCCGCGCACACCTGGCCTTGCTCCTGCCGCCCGCCTATGTGCCCGGGCACTGTCCACTGCTCGACGAAGTGCCCCTGACCGGCAGCGGGAAGCCGGATCGGGCGGGGCTGCGGGCGCGAGCGTCTCTCCCCCACATGTCCGAGGTGCCTCCACACCCATCCGAGGTCTGCGGGGCCGCCCCCGCCGCAAACCCCGGCGCCTGTATGCCGACCGGGGCTACGACTTCGACGAGTACCGCCGACTTCCATCAAGGTCTCCTCCGACTTGCCTGCAGCATCACCTGTCTCCGACGGCTTCGGGCGGCATTCTGAAACGATTAGTTAAGGTCGAGTAAATGTCTATGGTGAACGAAACCGCACATCACGGCACCACGGTGCTGCGGGCGTCACGGCTGTTCGACGGCGAAACGGTCCTGCCGTGGGACGACCCCGTCGTGATCCTCAAAGGAACGACAGTAGTCGGAATCGGCCGTGCCGCGGATCTGCGGCTTGGAGAGACCGTCGTGGACTTTCCGGGCGCCACCCTCATTCCCGGTCTGATCGATCCCCACGTGCACCTCGCCTTCGACGCGGGCCCCGACCCGGTGAAGTCACTCGCCGATCGCGACGACGATGCTGTCGTGGCCGCGATGCGCGTCGCGGCCGCGACAGCATTGCGCGCCGGCATCACGACCGTGCGCGACCTCGGCGACCGAAACTTCCTGTCACTGGCCCTGCGAGGCGCGACGGACCTCCCGACCATCGTGGCGGCCGGGCCGCCGCTGACCACCGTGGCCGGGCACTGTCATTTCCTCGGCGGTGAGGTCGGGCCCAGCCCCGCCGAACTCCGGGTCGCGGTGCGTACCCATGTAGAACGTGGTGTCGACATCGTCAAGATCATGGCCAGCGGCGGCACGATGACGACGGCCAGCACCCCGGAGCAATCACAGTTCGCCCGGGAAGCCCTGCGTGCTGCTGTCATGGAGGCGCACCGGCACGGGATCCCCGTGACCGCGCACGCGCACGGTTACGACGCTGCACTCGACGCGATCGAGGCCGGGGCGGATGGTGTGGAACACGCCGGTTTCTGGTCGGCCGAAGGAGTCGTCGCGCCGGGGCGTGAACTCGTCGAGCGGATCGTCTCCCAGCGCGTCGCGCTCGGCGCCACCGCCGGAGCGCTACCCGGAACCGGCTCGGTGGTGCCCGCGGCCGTATCCCGGAGAATGCCTGAAATCATAGCCAACTTCGCGGCCCTGCACGCGGCGGGAGCGGTGATCGTCGCGGGCACGGACGCGGGGATCGGCCCGTACAAACCGCACGATGTGCTCCCGTACGCGCAGGATCGGCTGGCCGCATACGGAATGGACCGGATGGCCATCCTGCGGAGTATGACGTCGGTCGCCGCCGGTGTCTGCGGTCTTGGCCACCGCAAGGGCAAGCTGAAGCCGGGGTACGACGCCGATGTCGTTGTCGTACAGGGCGATCCGATCAGCGATCCCTCCGCCCTGCACCGGATTGCGGCGGTCTATTCCCGCGGCACCCGAGTCGATCCGCAACGCCGGCACCAGGGCCCTGCCTCACACTGAGCGCAGATGGTCCACACCCACGCAGATTCGTCCAGAGCCCGTCCTCGGGTGATCTCGCCCGGCCGTTCCGTCCCCACGGCACATCGAAGACTTCCGCAGTCCGGGCTGTCGGCGCTCCAGTTCTCGGACGGCCGACAGCCTCCGCCGATGCGGGTTGCGCGAGGTCGCCGGCCACGCTCGTCGAGGAGTGCTCAGCGCCGGTTGCCGCGTTGGGTGGTGACCCCGCGGCGGAGGTCGCCGTGGGGTCCAGTTGGTCCGCCGCACCGTTTTCCGGAAGCACCTGCACCGTGTCGGTGTGCCCTTCGGTGAACCGGCCTGGGACCACGGTCGTCGGTGTCGCGCGGGTCTCCCCGGCACGACAGCGGCGCCGGACAGGAGTCCTGCCCGGCGCCGCCCGCCCGTTCTCGGGTGTTCCGCCGACGTCAGGGAAGCCAGAGCGTCAGGAGGAAGCCCGGGCTGTCCCACGTGCACGTGTACTGGTAGGCCTGGCCGGAGTCGACGAACTTCTTGCCGGCCGTCTTGCAGGCCTCGCTCGTCGAATACACCTTGTACGGCACGCTCGCGTTCGCCGGGGCGGCGAGCGCCAGCATCCCGGTGAGCGTCGCGGCCACGGCCACGGCGACCGAGGCGCCCCTGCGCTTGTTCATGTCCCCTCCACGAAGAGCTCGTTGCTACGACTGGATCACCGGCATCCTCACACCGTCACAATGGACACGTCAAGAATGCGGATCATGTACCGGCCGCACGGGTCGATTCGGTGGGCGTTCACGATGCGGGTCTGTCGGCTGCGAGGACAACTCTGCGGCCCTCGGAGCAGCGGTAGGAGACGGTGTTCCGAGCGGCGTCATGCTCGCGGGGCAGCAGGATCTCCAGGGCGCCGCGCGACGCGTCCAGCGGTGTTGTGGGTGGCGTGGTTGTCGCAGACGAGGTGCACCTCGAGCCCGGCGGGTACTCCTTGTCGACCCGGATCAGGAACTTCTTGAACTCGATCGCCCGGCGGCGGTGCAGTGCCGGCATGACGGTGCCATCGGCGATGTCGAAGGCGGCGAACAGGTCGGCCGGCTGGGGCGGTTCACGCGGGGGCGTGCATCGGATTGTCGTACGTGGACGCGGTGCACGGGCTTCGTCGGCGTCCGCTGCGGGACTGCACAGTTCGCGTCATGCCGCCCTGGCACTGGAAATCCCATGGCTCTCGGCCGTCGATTCAGCCACTGTGCAGGAGTGAGCACTGAAGAGAGTCCCGTCGAACATCAGGACCGGTGGATCCTGAACCTCCGCGGCATGAGCGTCACCAAAATCAGCGTGGACGTCCGGCTCGTGCTGGCCCTCGACTCCGGCTGGGAAGTCGCGATGGAAGCCCCCGTCAAGCTCTCGCACGGGACGGCCCACGCCAACCCGTCCGTGCTCCTGAACCCGGAATCGCAGGACGTCGCAGCGTCCCTCGCGCTCTTCGGAGCGAAGGTCCTGTCGGCGGTCGCGTTCAAGACCGGCACCCTGCGTCTCGTTTTCGACACCGGCCACCACCTCACCTGCTCGTCCGATCCGTCCTTCGAAGCGTGGCAGGTCACGGGTCCCTCAGGATGGTGCTTCGCATCACTGCCTGGAGGCGACCTCGCCGTCTGGTCCGGCTCAGGAGTGAGCGAGTCCCAGTCGCGGCACGCGGACGACTGACTTCAACGAGACAGGACAGCTCAACGCGGGGCCAGGGAGGGCGCATGGGGCTGGTATTTTTTCCGGGCGACGGGGACACGAGCAGTCCTGATGTCCCCTGGTCCTACAGCGGTTTTGCCGCCTTCCGACAACGCCTGGCCCAGGCCGAGGGGTTCGCCCTCTCCGCGATGTGGGGGTTCGGCGGCGAACGGCCGTGGAGCGAGGTGACCACCGTGCTGAAGTCGCTCCTCGATCATCCGGACGACAGCGGTGACGACCTCTCGCCCGCCGACTGCGCGGCGATCCTGCCCCGTCTGGAGGTCATCGTCGATCAGTGGGCACAGGGCGGCGACGACCCGCTCCTCCACCGGCACGTCGAGGACGCCCGCCGGCTGGCGACCGTCCTACGGGTCTGCGTCGACAAGCACGTCCCCCTGCTCTTCCTGTGAGACACACCGACAGTCGTACTGTGGCCGAACAGGTTCGCCGGAGTGGGTGTGTTGTGCAAGGTGACGCTGTTGTGATCCATAATCCGTGTCGGCAGCTTCGGGGAGGGAGTGCCCATGCGGCACAAGGGTGGGTCTGCACGAACAGTCGGGCGAGTAGTGGCCGTTGCCTTTGCCGCTGTCCTGATGAGCGGCTGTTCGTCGAGCGAGCCGGCGCAGGCCAAGGAGTGGCAACAGGATTACTGCGGCAAATTGGGCTCCTGGCAGGATGCGAAGCACGCCGCCGCGGCGGATGACGCGGACGTCGACACCGGGGGTGGACCCGATGTGCGGTCGCCCGAGTCCGAAGACACCGAATCCGCGGGTCAAGCGGCCATCGACGCCTCGAAAAGGCTTGCCCGGCACGGCCTTGAGCACGGTGGCACCTCCGTCCTCGACGACACCGTCAATGCGGTGGGCGGCGACGTCGGGGCTGAGTCGCGTGCGGTGTCCTACTGCGACAGCTCAGGCTTCGAGACGTTGGTCGGTTCGGCCGGCTGGACCCAGCGGTGAGCAGGACAGTGCCGGTGACGTCCGGTGACGCGATGTTCTGGGCCTACGACGTGGCGCTCGGGGTTCTCTTCGTCGAAGCAGCGCGCGTCGGTGCGGAGATGCCGGCGGACCTGCGGCCCTCGTGGTGGCCGGAGTTGGAGAAGGTGCTCCGCACCCATGCGGTGGTGGGCGGCAGTTTCGCTGTCGTGCTCGATGACGTCGGCGTCGAGCAGCGGCAGATGTTCCTCAGCTGTGTTGTGGAGGCGGCTCGCCGGATCGAGGCGCGTGGTGGCGTGAGCCGGGACGAAGTCTCGACCTGGCCCGAGTTGGAGGAGAGCGCGACCAGCTTTCTGCGGGGTGCAGAACACATCGCCGCCGCGCCGCTTGTTGAGCTGGCGCAGGCTCTCGTCGATCTGGCTGCCGGCACGCTCTCTCCAGCCCCGGCCGAACGCTATTGGTACTACGGAACGCCGGAGGGCCGGATCGCGCGGTAGGCGCGGTTGGCCTGACAGGCCGTGTCCCGCGCCCCCGGCGTCAGGACACCGGTTGACGGGCCGCCGCTGCCGGGGCGCTCGGCGTGGGGCGCAGGCCGGGGGCGAGGAGGAGGGTGACCGTGACGGAGACGACGGCCAGGGCCGTCATCGCGGTGGCCGGGGAGCTGTGCTGGGCGACGGTGCCGGCGAGGAGGGCGCCGAGGCCCTGCCAGGCGAGCATGCCGGAGGAGTGCAGGCCGAGGGCGTGGCCGCTGAGTTCGTCCGGGGTGAGGGCCATCAGGCGTTCCTGGAGCACCAGGCTCGCCGCGTAGCCGACCGACGCGAGGGCGACGACGGCTGCCGCGAGGGCCGGCGCGGGGTGCAGGGCGAAGAGCAGGTAGGGCGCGGCGAGGAGCAGCCGGAGCACGGCGCCCGCGCGGTCGCGGCATCGGGGCGGGAGGAAGCGGCCGGCCAGCGTGTCGCCGACGAGCATGCCGCAGGCGGCGGAGGCCAGCAGCGCCCCGGCGTGGGCGGGGGTGTACGGCACGAAGAGCGACTCGCAGCCCACGATGAGGCCGTTGGGCACCCAGAGCGCGAGGTACACGGTGCGGCGCGGACGGGACGACCAGAGCAGGACGTTGGTCCGCCAGGTCTCCGCGGGCGACGGGCGGCCGGCCGCGCGCGGCGGCCTGGCGGCGAGCCCGAACCGGGTGGCGGCCGAGGCGGCCAGGTACAGGACGGCACCGACGAGCAGGACGCCGCGCGGCGACAGGGCGGAGAGCAGGAGGCCGCCGACGGCGAAGCCGCAGATCTGCATGGTGCCGGTCGACATGTTGAGCACGGAACGGCCCAGCAGGAAGCCGCCCTTGGGGAGGATCTGGTGGAGCAGGCCGTAGCGGACCCCGCCGCCCACGGAGGCGACCAGGCCTTCGGCGGGCAGGATGAGGAAAGCGGCCCACAGCGGGAGACCGGGGACGGCCAGCGCGGCGGTACCGAGGGCGAAGAGCAGCGAGACGGCGCTCAGCGCGGCCCGCGGCGGCAGGCGGTCCGCCGCGGACAGCAGCAGGGTGGCCCCGGCCACTTGCGCGAGGGACGGGCCGAACATGGCCAGCGCGGACAGCAGCGGGGAGCGGGTCGCGTCGTAGACCAGGGTGCTCAGGGCCAGTCCGCCCACCGTCTGCGCCGCCACCTGGGCGGTGGCGGCGAGGAACAGCGGGGTGAACTCCGGTGTGCGGAACAGCTCTCGGTAGGTGCGCATGCAACGGAGTGTCGGGGGCGGCGCGCCGTGCGCTTAATGTTTCGCACGGACGCGAAACGACAGGGAGGCGGGGCGGGATGGGCTGGTGGCAGGTCAACACCGAGACGCTGGTGGGCAGCCGCTTCGTGGTCTCCCCGCTGGCCGAGGCCATCGCGAGCCTGAAGCTCCTGGACCGGGGCAGCGCCGCGCACCCCGGGGAGCGGGCGTGGCTCGACACCCATCTGCCCGCGTACCGGGAGCGGGTGGGCGGGGACCCGGTGAACGCTCTGCTGGTGCGCGTCGCGCTGGGCGGCGCCTGGAACGCCGATTTCCTGACGCCCACGCCCGCCGGTGACGGCAGCCCCGGTTTCGAGGAGGAACTGTCCCCGGTCCGCGGGACGCCGCCGGACCTCGCCCTGGCGCACATGGCGGTGTCGGCCGGCGGCACGGTCCCGCCGCTGCTGCGCCGGCCGGATCTGGCGGTGCGTGCCGCGGACGTCCTCACGTGGGTGTGGACGCACACGGTCCTGCCGGACTGGCCGCGGCGGCGGCGCGTGATCGAGGCCGACATCGTGGCGCGGACGGCGCAGTTGAGCCGGGGCGGCTGGGCCGAGGCGCTGGACGCCATGCGCCCGGGGATGCGCTGGCTCGGCGAGGGCCGGTTGCAGATCAACACGCGGGACAACCCGCCGCGCGACGTGTCCGGGGCCCGGCTGATGTTCGTGCCGGTCACGCCGGTCGCCGGGTGGGTGTCGTGGGACGAGCCCCTGCGGTACGCGGTGGTCTACCCGTGCTCGGGGGCTCTCGCCGAGGCGGGCGGGCCGCGGGTCCCCGAGGCGCTGGGTGCGCTGCTCGGTCCCGGGCGGGCCGCGGTCCTGGTGCTCGTCGGCACGCCGAAGAGCACGACGCAGCTGGTCGCCCTCACCGGCCAGGGGCTGGGGTCGGTGGGGCGCCATCTGAAGGTGCTGCTCGACGCCCGCCTGGTGCGGCGGCGGCGCGCCGGCCGTTCCGTCCTGTACTACCGGACGGAGGCCGGCGACGCGCTGGTCGCGGCCCAGCACACGGACTGATGTGCCGTCAGGACGTGCCGCGCAGCCAGACCGTGGTGTCCGCGGGGACGACGCGGTCGTCGAGCGGGGCGCTGGCCAGCAGGACGTCGTCGCCGGGGGCGAGGGGCACGGGGTCGGGGCCGAAGTTCGTCAGGCAGCGCAGTCCGGGGCCGCGGCCGAAGGCGAGCCACGAGCCGTCGTCCGGGCCGTCGACCGCGAGGGCGGCGTCCGCGGGCGCGGTGTGCCGCAGGCGCAGCGCGGAGCGGTAGAGCTCCAGCATCGAGGCGGGGTCGTCCTCCTGCGCTGCGACGGTGAGGTCCGTCCAGTCGCCGGGCTGCGGGAACCAGCAGTGGTCCGCGGGGGCGGTGCTGAATCCGTAGGGCGCGGCGGTCCCTTCCCATGGCAGCGGCACGCGGCAGCCGTCGCGGCCGCGTTCGCGGTGGCCGGACCGTTCCCAGAGCGGGTCGCGGAGCCGGTCGTCCGGCACGTGGGCCTGGGGCAGGCCCAGTTCCTCGCCCTGGTAAAGGTAGGCGGCTCCGGGCAGGGCGAGCATCAGCAGCGCGGCGGCGCGGGCGCGGCGCAGGCCGCGGGGGCCGCCGCCGTACCGGGTGACGGGCCGGATCGCGTCGTGGCTGGAGGCGACCCAGGTGACGGGGGCGCCGACGGCGCGCATGGACGCCACGGAGCGTTCGACGACCGCGCGCATCTGCTCCCCGTCCCACGGGCATTCGAGGAACGCGAAGTTGAAGGCCTGCTGCATCTCGCCGGGGCTGACGTAGCGGGCCAGCCGGGCGGGGTCGAAGACGGCGGCCTCGGCGACCATCACCCGCTGCCCGGGCGGGACGGCACCGGGCGGCGCCGGGTGGGTGTCGAGCAGCCGTCGCCAGGTGCGGAACAGCGGGTGCAGTTCCTCCTGGTCGTAGTACGGCATCAGGTGGTTGCGCAGGATGTCCTGGTGCTGGCCGGGACCGGCGTCGGGGAGGCCGGGCGCCTTGTAGAGGGTGTGGGCGACGTCCACGCGGAAGCCGTCCACGCCGCGGTCGAGCCAGTGCCGCAGGATCCGTTCGAAGTCGGCGACGACCTCGGGGTGCCGCCAGTCGAGGTCGGGTTGCTCGGGTGCGTGCAGGTGCAGGTACCACTCCCCCGGGGTGCCGTCCGGTGCGGTGACGCGGGTCCACGCGGGGCCGCCGAAGGCCGACTGCCAGTCGTTGGGCGGGAGTTCGCCGTGCGTGCCGCGGCCGGGGCGGAAGAGGTAGCGGCTTCTGGCCGGGGAGCCCGGGCCGGAGGCCAGTGCCTCGCGGAACCAGGGGTGCGCGTCGGAGGTGTGGTTGGGGACGAGGTCGATGAGGACGCCCAGGCCGAGCTCGTGGGCGCGGGCGGCGAAGGCGTCGAAGTCGGCCTCGGTGCCCAGGTCGGGGGCGACGGCGGTGTGGTCGGCGATGTCGTAGCCGCCGTCGGCCAGCGGGGAGGGGTAGAACGGGGTGATCCACACCGCGTCCACGCCGAGCCTGCGCAGGTGGTCCAGGCGCGCGGTCGCGCCGGGGAGGTCGCCGACGCCGTCGCCGTTGCCGTCGGCGAAGGAGCGCGGGTAGATCTCGTAGCAGACCGCGTCCCTCCACCAGGGCGTGCGGGACTCCGGATCCGGGGTGCTCATACGGCCCTCTCGAACGTCGGCGGGGCGGGGACGGGTTCGGTGCGGCCGGTCGCCGCGGACCGGGTGGCGGCCTCCGCGACGGCGACCGCGGCCCGCCCGGACGCCGCGTCCGCGACGGGGGTGCCGCCGTCGGCCGCGCAGCGCAGCAGGTCGGCGAAGGCCGCGCGCACGCTCTCGGCGTACACGTGCTGCTTGCGCGCCTCGCCGCCCAGGTCGGCCACGCAGGTCACCCGGTGGGGTACGGAGCGCACCACGCCGCGGCCCCGGGCGGGCGCGGCGGAACCGGCGTCGCGCTCGACGGTGACGGTGACCCGTTCGCCGCCGTGCGGCCGCAGACCGGGGACGGCCAGCAGATCGGCGGCGCGTTCGGGAAGCTCCTCCCAGCGGCGCGCGCCGTCCTCGTCCGTCCAGGCCGTGATCGTGGCGTACGTCGGGATCCAGCCGGTGACGCGGGCCTCGGCGAAGCCGTAGTCCAGGCGCATCAACTGGCGTTCGGCGCGGTGGGCGTGGGTGAAGGAGTGCGTGTGGGTGGCGACGGCGCCGCCGGGATGGGTGGCGGTGGCGACCACGATGTCCACGGCGCCGACCGGCTCACGGCCTTCCCTGCGGACCTCCGTGCCGTGGACGGCGACGGGGTCGCTGCCCATCAGCGCGCGGGCGGCGTCGAAGAAGTGCACGCCGTGCTCGATGTGGATGCCGCCGCTGTGGGCGGGGTCCCAGAACCAGTGGCCGGGGTCCAGGGCCTCGTCGGCGGCGTCGTTCTCGAAGGCGAAGCGCACCAGCGGGTCCAGCAGCCCTTCCCCGCGCAGCCGCTGGAGCATCCGGAGCACGGGGTTGTAGCGCAGCACGTGGTCGACGACGAGCACACCGGAGGAACGGTCGGCCTCCGCCTCCACGCGCAGGGCGTCGTCGAGGCTGGTGGCCAGCGGCTTCTCGCTGAAGACGTGCCGTCCGGCGCGCAATGCGCCGACGGCGAGGTCCGCGTGGGTGGCAGGCGGGGTGGCCAGCGCCACCACGTCCACCCCGGGGAAGTCCGCCAGCGCGGCGGCGTCGGGGCAGACGGCCGCGCCGTGCCGCCGCGCGAGGGCGGCGGCACGGTCGCGGTCGGGGTCGGCGCAGGCCACGACGCGCACACCGGGCAGTCCGGCGATCGCGTCCAGCAGGTAGGCGCCGAAGGCGCCGCAGCCGGCGAGGCCGACACCGAGGGGGGTCGTCATCAGACGTGGTCCAGGCGGGCGACGCCGATGTGGGCGTCGGCCATGCCGTAGAAGACGTAGCGGACGCCGTCGATCTCCTCGATCGCGGTCGGGAAGACGACGTTGGGGACGGTGCCGGAACGCTCCTCCTCGGTCTCCGGCTCCATCAGGGGCTCGTCGGTGCGGGCCAGGATGCGCGCCGGGTCCTGCGGGTCCAGGATCATCGCGCCCGCCGCGTAGCTGACCTTCTGCTGCTGGGCGAACGGGTCGTCAATGCTGCCGGACACGCCGTGGTGGATGAGCAGCCAGCCCTCCTCGACGCGGATCGGGGCCGGGCCGGCGCCGATCTTGAGCTCTTCCCAGGGGTGCTCGGAGAGCGCGACCAGGCGGTGGTCCCGGGGACGGGCCAGGGCGCCGAGGTCCTTCTCGACCTCGGCCACGGGCACGTAGGAGATCCAGATGCCGGGGCGCTCGTCGGTGACGCCGGCCGGCAGGTGCACGCCCTCGCCGGGACGGAACCAGCCGAGGTCCCACATCGGGCGGTGCAGCATGGCGAAGGCAGGCTCGCCGTCCGGGCCCGGCACGGGCTCGGGGAAGTGCACGACGTCCTTGTTCGGGAACAGGTTGAGGTCAGTGTCCAGGTCGGCCTGGTAGGCGAACTGGATCGGGCCCAGCCGCTCCCAGGTGACCAGGTCCTTGGAGACGGCGAGGGCCGGCTTGGGGCCGAGCGGGCCGTACGCGACGTACGACATGACGTGCAGGCCCAGCGCCTCGATCCAGGTGGTGCGGGGGTCCTCCACGCCGGCGTTGTTCTTGCCGCGCTCCCATCCGGCGTCGGGGGCGAGGACGACGCCGCGGCGCTCGACGCCGGTGGGCACGCCGTCCTCGACGACGACCTCGGCGAGGCCGACACGGGAGATGTTGCCCTCCGCGACGAGGCGGGGCAGCAGGTGCAGGACTCCGTCGGGGGTGCGGCCGGAGGCGGGGTTGAGCACGCCCTCGGCCTCGTTCGCCTCGCCGGCCAGCGGGGACATCACGACGCCGACGCGGGTGAGGCGGTAAGGGACGGAGGTCGAGGCGGTGGAGCCGGTGGTACCGGTGGTGCGGTCGTTCACAGGGGTTCAGCCCTTCGTGGCGGAATCGATGTCGGTGGAGGTGAAACGGCTCTGGAAGACGAGGTAGAGGGCCACCGCGGGCGCGGCCAGCACGCACGCGCCGGCGAGGATCGCGCCGAACGGGTTGGCGGCGGAGGAGGAGACGGTGCTGATGTAGTTGGCCAGGGACACCGCGAGCGGCTGCATGTTCTGCTCCTTGGTGACCAGGAACGGCCACAGGAACTCGTTCCACGGCCCGGTGAAGCTCAGCAGCACCACCGAGGCGATGGCCGGCTTGCACAGCGGGATCGCGATGCGGAGCAGGATCTGCAGTTCGTTCGCGCCGTCGATGCGGGCGGCCTCGAACATCGCCTGCGGCAGTTGCAGGAAGAACTGCCGGAAGATGAAGACCGCGCTGGTGTTGATGGCGAACGGCAGGATCATGCCGAGGTAGGAGTCCGCGAGGCCGTAGTCCCGCACGATCAGCACGTACAGCGGGATCATGAGCAGCTGGAACGGGACGACCTGCACCAGCAGCACCATGGCGAAGGTGGTGCCCTTGCCGCGGAAGTGCAGCCGGGCCAGGGCATAGCCCGCCAGCAGGCCGAAGACGGTGGTGCAGATGATGACGCCGCCGGTGAAGATCCCCGAGTTGACCAGGGAACGGCCCAGCGAGATCGCCGAGTTGATCTCGGTGTAGTTGTGCAGGGAGAGGTTGCCCGGGCGGGGGAACGCCCCGGCCGGGCTGCTGTCGGGCTCGCGCTGGAGCGAGCCGATGAGCATGTAGTAGAAGGGGAAGAGGAACGCGAAGGCTCCGGCGAGCAGCGCCAGCCGCGACAGGATCCGGCGGACGCCGGAGTGCGTGTGCGGGCTGTGGTGCGCCGCCGGACGGCGCGTCAGCGTGGGGGCGTGGGCGTCGGCCATGTCAGTCCCTCTCCAGCACGCGGCGGTAGACGAGGGAGATCGCGGTGATCAGCACCACCAGGATCACCCCGATCGCGGCCGCCTCGTCGGGGTGGCCCTGCTGGAGGCCGCGCTGGTACATCAGCAGCACCGGTGAGGTGGTGGCGCCGTCCGGGCCGCCGCCGCTCGTCAGCAGATACGGCTCGGTGAACAGGTTCGCGCCCGTCACCGTCGCCATGACCAGCACCAGAAGGGTCGCGGTGCGCACGGCCGGCACGGTGATGGACCAGAACATCCGCACCTTGCCCGCGCCGTCGAGGGACGCCGACTCGTAGAGCTCTCCGGGCACGTTCTGCAGCGCCGACAGGTAGAGCACGATGAAGAAGCCCAGTTGCTTCCAGGCGACGAAGACCGCGATGGTCGGCATCGCCAGGTGCGAGTTGACCAGCCACGACGGGTGCGGCGCGAGCGGCCCGAGGGCCTGGTTCACCAGGCCGTTCGAGTTGAACAGGAACAGCCACACGCCGACGACCGCCACACTCGCGGTGATGTACGGCACGTAGTAGGCCGTGCGGAAGAACGCCCGCCCGCGCAGCTTGGAGTTGAGGGCCGTGGCGAGCACGAGGGACGCGCCCACCGTCAGCGGGACGTTGATGACCAGGAAGATCGCGATGTTGAGGAAGGAGTTCCACACCGCGGGATCGGTCAGGACGGCGGTGTAGTTGGCCAGCCCCACGAACGGGCGGTCGACCTGGGCGCCGGGCGCGGCGAAGAAGTAGTCGTGGAAGGACATCCACACCGCGAAGCCGAGCGGGTACAGGAAGATCGCGGCCAGGTAGAGCACGTACGGCGAGACGAAGGCGATGCCGATCGGGTGCCGGCCGGCGAGGCGCAGCCTGCCGGGCCGCGGCTCCCGTGCGGTCCGGGGGCGCGCCCCGGGCCGCGTGGGCCCGGGGCGGACGAGGTCATGCTGCGTGGAGGACATGGCGCCGGCTCACTGCTTCGCGAGGCCGTCGACCTTGCCCGCCGCCTCCTGGAGGGCGCTGCTCACGTCGCCCTTCCCGAAGATGACGGACTTGGTGTACGCGTCGCGGAAGGTCTGCCAGATCTCCACGGAGTTCGGGACGTTGGGGGCCTCGACGGTGTGGTCGGCCTGCTCGGCGAAGGTCTTGTAGGCCGGGTGGGAGGCGAAGTACTGGGGGTACGCGGCCGCGAGGTCCTGGCGCATCGGCATCTGGCCGGTGGCCTCCAGCAGCTTGCCGTCCTGCTCCTTGCTGGTGGCGAACTTCAGGACGTCCCAGGCGGTGCCCTTGTTCTGGCAGGCGGTGAACATGCCGATGGACTTCTCGTCGCTGAAGGTGCCCTTGGCGGCCGAGCCGGTGGCCGTGGGGACCGGCACGGCACCCCACGTGACCTTGTCGCCGTAGACGGAGACCGCCCACGGGCCGACGATCGCCATGGCGGCCTTGCCGTCGGCGAAGGAGTCGCCGTTGTACTGCTCGTTGGGCGCGAGGTGGTCCGCGTACATGGTCTTCCAGAACTCGGCGGCCTTGACGCCGTCCGGCGAGGCGAACTGGGCCTTGCCGTCCTCGACGAGCTGCTTGCCGGTCTGGGCCGCGAACAGCGGGTAGAAGTCGAACCAGGACTGGTAGAACTCGGAGGTCGGCGCGGGCCAGATGGCCGCGTGCACGCCGGACTTGACCAGGGTTCGCGAGGTGTTCAGGAAGTCCTGGTAGGTGGCGAGCTTGGGGTGCTCGGGGTCGAGGCCGGCCTTCTTGAACAGCTGCTTGTTGTAGAAGACCATGACGGGGTTGCTCTTCCACGGCATCTGGTAGTGCTTGCCGTCGGGCGAGGCGTACTGGGAGAGCCGGTCGCCGGTCCGCGCCTTCAGGTACTGCTCCGCGCCCGGGAAGTCGTCGAGGGCCACCAGGCCGCCCTGCTTCTGGAAACCGGGCACGGCGGCCGGAGCGGTGTTCAGGATCAGGCACGGGGCGTTGCCCGCTGTGATGGCCGCGCCGATGACCTCCTCGGAGCTCTTGCCCGCCGGTATCTCCTGCGCCTTGACCTTCTCGTCCGGGTGGGCGGCGTTCCAGTCGGCGACCATGCTCTTGCCCCAGGCGACTTCCTGGGCGTTGTTGGAGTACCAGACGGTGATCGGCCCGTGGGCGTCGTCACCGCCGGCGGAGCCGGACCCGCCGCTGCCGCACGCTGCGAGCGGCACGGTCAGGGCCACGGCGGAGAGAACTCCGAGGAGGGTCTTCTTCATTGCGGTGTGCTCCATCTTCTCAAATGCGGATGAAACGGCTGTTCCGGGGCGTCGTCCGGCCACGGGGACGGCCTTTCACGAGAGTGAAACGTTCGGGAGACGCGGGCCACGCGGGGCCGCGCGGGTCGGTCAGGGCTGCGGTCTCGTGACGGGCGCCGGGCCCGTGGAGTCGCGCAGCATCAGCGCGGCGGGGTCGAGTTCCACGTGCGGGGTGGCGCCGGTCTCGATCGTGCCGATCAGGGCGAGCGCCGCGGCACGGCCCCAACGGGCGGCGTCGGCACGGCCGGTGGTGAGCGAGGGCCGGGTCCACGAGGCCAGCGGGACGTCGTCGAAGCCGACGACCGACAGGTCCTCGGGCAGCCGCAGCCCCGCTTCCTGCGCGACCGCCATACCCGCGGTCGCCGACAGGTCGTTGGCGTACACGATGGCGGTGGGGCGGTCGGGGCGCGCGATCAGCTCCTGCGTCGCCAGCGCCCCGCCCTCGGCGGTGAATCCGCCGGGCAGCACCGGGCACGGCGGCAGGCCGGCCTCGGCGACCGCGTCCTGGCAGGCCTTCAGGCGCCGCTGCGCGTGCAGGTACTCCTCGGGGCCGGCGACATAGGCGATGCGCCGGTGGCCGAGCTCCACCAGGTGGCGTATGGCGCCGGTCACCACGGGGCGGTCGTCCAGGTTCACCGTCGCCAGGCCCTCGACACCGCCGTCGGCGCCCACGGCCACGCCCGGCAGGCCCAGTTCGCGCAGCAGGCCCGGCCTGGTGTCGTCCACGCGGAGGTCGGTGAGGAACACCCCGTCCACGCGCTGGTCGTCGACCAGGCGGCGGTAGGTGTCCGTCTCGTGCTCGGGCCGGCACACGTGCAGCATCAGGCCGTCGCCGGACTCGGCTATCACCGACTCGATGCCCGCCATGAACGCCGGGAAGAAGGGGTCGGTGCCGATCAGGTCCGGCTCACGCGTCAGCACCAGCCCCACGGCCCGCGCCCGGCCCGTGGACAGGGCCCGGGCGCTGCGGCTGGGCGTCCAGCCGAGCTTCTCGACGGCCGCCCGGACCCGCTGCTGGGTCGCGGCGGCGACTCCGGGGCGGTCGTTGAGGACGAAGGAGACGGTGGCCCGGGACACGCCGGCCAGTGCGGCGACATCGGCGATGGTGGGGCGTCGGGCCATGACGGACTCTCCGGGTACGGCTGCGAAGGGAAGCCACCACGGCATCGCGGGCACCGTCGGGCGACGTGCGCGGAGGCACGCCGTCCGGCGGCGACCTCGGCGCCGGAAGCAGCACGTTCTGCCGCCCGCATACCGGTGCAATCTTCGCGAAGCGATTGCTTCACCTGTCGTTTGAACCGGTTTAAACGAGCGATGTGAGGAACCCTGGACCTCGATGCCGAGGGGTGTCAAGAGTTTGTATGGGACCGCACAGCGATACGCGCTGGATTGAGTTGAATGTCCTAAATATTCCCCCGGTCGCGAGCGGCGGGGAAAAGGAACGGGCGGCCCGCTCCGCCGAAAAGGGAGCGGGCCGCCCGCCGGTCGATCCGTGCGCGCCCTCCGCGGTCGTCCGCGGAGGGCGCGCCGAGGGTCACCGGCCCAGGGAGTCCAGTGCCTTGCCGAGCAGATCGGCGCGGTCGCCCGCGGAGCCGAGGTGCTCCAGGCCGAAGCCCAGCAGGACCGTGTCCTCCGTGGTGACCGCGCCGTACGTCTGGAACAGCGCCCCGGTACGGCGCCAGTCACGGACGACGGCCGGGCTGCCCGGGGGCGGCCCGGCGACGGTCCACGGGCCGAAGGAGCTCTCGAAGCCCTCCGTCTCGGTGGCCGCACCGCGGATGACGACCGAGGCCTCGTCCGCCTGGAGTCCCTGGCCGCCGGAGCCCGGGTCGCTGACGTAGCTGAGCGAGACCTCGACCTTCTTGCCCGCGAAGGGGCTCAGGTCGAAGTTCACCTGCTGCCAGCCCTGGGAGGCGCCGGTGAAGCTGTTCCACGTGCCCGTGGTACCGCTCGCGGAGCAGCCGTCGGCCCCCGGGGTCAGGTAGTGCTTCAGCCACGGGTGCTCGGCGATGTAGAACCCGGCCTCGCACTCCGCCGGCACGTCGGTACGGGTACCGCCGTTGGTGTCGGGGAGCGTGGTCCAGTCGTCCGCGCCGACGGTGTGGATCTCCAGGAGCGCGTTGTCGTATCCCGGCTCGGTGTCCCAGAGCAGACGGGTGCGGAGCGCGGGCGCGTCGGCCGCGGTCACCCCCGTCAGGTCGATGGTGCGGGTCAGCCGGTCGTACGAGTCGTCCGCGTGGACGGCCGCCGCCATGAAGGCGCCGGCGTACGGTGCGTTCGGCGGCGCGGTCCCGTCGAACCTGCCCGCGCCCGCGCTCGCGAACTGCGGGTAGTCCGCGACCGACAGGTTGTCGGACGTGACGCGGTACGTGCCCGCCCGGTCCAGCGGGTTGCCGGGCGCGGCCCCGAGCGGACCGGCGAAGCCGCCCAGGACGCCGGAGCCGGTGAAGGCGGTGGCGCCGGGGGTCGAGGTGCGCGAGTAGGCACCCAGGTAGTACTGGCTGAAGTCGTCCGAGGGGTTGCCGCCGCCGAGGTCGACGGTGCCGCCGGCCCGCTCGCCCGCCTCGATCAGCTTGCCGCGCTCGTTGAGGTACGCGCGCAGCTGCAGCTGGGTGGCGTTGCCGGGGATGGCGCCGCCGGTGTAGTGCACGACCGTGCGGAAGTGCCCGAGGACACCGAGCGCGTCCGGCGCGCCCTGCGTGGCCACGTCCCAGACCGCCGCCTTGTGGCCGTTGGCCTTCAGCGCGTCGACGTAGGCCTGCGCCTGCGTCGCCGGGGCGCCCTCCTCGGCGACGACGAGGGTGTCCGCCTTGGGCCGGTCGGCCACGGTGTAGGTGAACGGCGTGCTGGAGACCCGCTGGCCGCTCTTGGTCTCGGCGGTGTACCACACCTCGACCTTGTCGCCCGGCTCGCCGTCCCTGACCTTCGCGCGGTACTCGTCGAAGTAGAGGTTGTCCTCGCCGCCGTAGGTCTCGCCGCCGTTCCAGGAGTGCAGCGCCTCGCCCTGCGTACGGCCGCCGTTGACACGGTAGTTGAGCGTCTTGTCACGCAGCGACTGGCGGATGACGACCGAGACTTCCTGGTCGGAGCCGCGGGAGTACGAGGTGCCGAAGGTCGCCGGGGTGAAGTCCGCCGCATCCAGGCCCACCGAGGAGGACGGGGTGTCGGGGTGGGCGGCGGTCTCCGCGACCGAGAGCGCGAAGGGGATGTTCTTCTCGAACTCGCCCTGGATCAGCCCCTCGTCGTCCGGGAAGTTGAAGACGGACTGGCAGTCGGCCGCCTTCCACTGGTCGTCCGGAACGCTGTTGGAAGCGGTCTGGCAGGTCGACATCTCGGGCGTGAACATCGCCATGCCGTTGACGTTGGCCGCGTGGCCGTCGGCCTCGCCGTTGGTCGTGTACAGCTCCGAGGAGACCTGCGGGTGGTAGCCCGGGATCGCGGAGTTGGCCGGGGTGCCGGCCAGCGACTTGTACAGGACGTCGTCGGGGGTGTCCGTCGCCACCTGCCAGCCGACGCCGTACAGCAGCAGTTCGGCGGCGGAGTGGTAGTTGATGCCGTAGGTGAAGTCGATGTGCTTCTCGAAGGAGTCCAGCGCCTTCGTCTCCGGCTCGGAGCCGGGGCTCGCGCCGCGGTAGGTCTCGCTGGCGGGGCTGGGGGACGAACCCTCGTCGTCGTAGCCCCACTTGTAGCCGAAGTTGCGGTTGAGGTCGACGCCGTCGCCGGCGGATATGACGCCGTCGCCGTTCACGTCCCGCAGGTTCTTGCGCCACAGGCGGTTGCCCGGGTCCTGGAACGTGTAGTCGTAGCCGTCCGGGTTGGCCGAGATGACGAACCACAGCTCGGTGGTGTCGACGATCTTCTTGATGCGCGGGTCGGTGGCGTAGTTGTCCAGGTAGTAGTGCATCAGCCGGCGGGTCATCTCCGGCGTGATCCACTCCCGCGCGTGCTGGTTGGACATGTACAGCACGGAAGGCTTGGAGCCGTCCTTGGACTTCTTCGCGTCCTTGGTGAGCCGCAGCGCGAGGATGTCCTGACCGTTCACCGTCTTGCCGATGGAGACGACCTTGGTCAGGTTCGGGTTCGCCTGGCCCGCGGCAAGGATCTCCTCCTTGATGCCGCCCGGGCCGCTGTACGGCCGGAAGACGCCCTCGGCGGCGCTCTGGAGGCGCGCCTCGGACTTGGCGGCGATGGTGTGCTCCGTGAGCCGCACGCCCTTGCGCTCCAGCTGCCCGGCCTGCTTGTCGGTGAGGTAGACCTCGACCGAGGCGGTGCCGTTGACGGGCGCCTGCTCGCTCAGTTCGTGACCGTCCTGCCCTGCTTCCAGCAGCAACGGGATCTGGCTCTTGGTGACTTCCGCACGGAACACCTTGACCTCGTCCGCGTCACCCCTGGCCGGGATCGTGCTCCGGGCCTGGGCGACGGGCGCGATGGCCGCACTGCAGAGGATGAGAGCGCCGGCAACGACGGTCGTTAAGACTCTGGGTCTCACGACTCTCCTTCACATGGTCTGCGACAAGGACGCCCATACCATAAGAAGTTCACGCCACCGTCAAGGGTGTCTCAAGGCCTACTTAGGTCACGGGCACCTCGTGGGCCCCGGCGGCGGTGCCGGCCGAAGGCACGACGAGCGGGGCCGCCCCCCTGGGGAGCGGCCCCGCTCGTACGGGACACGGGCTGCGGGCGGCAGGCGGGTCAGCCGCGGACGATGTTCTCCGCCTGCGGGCCCTTCTGGCCCTGCGTCACCTCGAAAGTGACCGCCTCGCCTTCCTGGAGCTCGCGGTAGCCGTTACCGACGATGTTGGAGTAGTGGGCGAACACGTCCGGCCCCCCGTCCTGTGCGATGAAGCCGAAGCCCTTTTCGGCGTTGAACCACTTCACGACTCCAGATGCCACCGTGTCCATCCCTCATGTGCCGATGTGGCGGCGCACCAGGTGCGCCGGCGGGCCCCCGCGGCTGCGGGCCCCGGAGCCTGCCTACCCGATGGCGGGGACGTCTATCCCCCGGGACGGCGGCGGGATGGGGCGGGCCGCGTCCGCGGGCCCTCCGCGGTCAGTGCCCGGGGCGCAGCAGGCCCGACTCGTAGGCGAGAACCACCAGTTGGGCCCGGTCCCGCAGTCCCCGCTTGCCGAGCAGATTGCCCACGTGGGTCTTGATGGTGCTCTCGGCGAGGCAGAGCACCGTCCCGATCTCGGTGTTGGACATGCCCCGGCCCACCAGGCGCAGCACGTCCAGCTCGCGCTGCGTCAGGTCGTCGAGGACGGGCTGGGCCGCCGCGCCCGGCGGTGGCCCGCTGAGGAACTCCTCCAGCAGCCGCCGGGTGAGGATCGGGGCCAGCAGCGCGTCGCCCGCCGCCACCGTGCGCACCCCGGCCGTGAGTTGGTGCCGCGGCGCGCTCTTGAGCAGGAAGCCCGAGGCCCCGGCCCGCATCGCGTGGTACACGTACTGGTCGAGATCGAAGGTGGTGAGCACCAGGACCCAGCTGCGCGGTGCGGTCCGGGCGAGCCTGCGGGTGGCCTCGATCCCGTCCAGCAGGGGCATGCGGATGTCCATCAGCACGACATCGGGATCCGTGCGCCGCACCTCGCCGAGCGCCTCCACCCCGTCCGCGGCCTCCGCGACCACCTCGATGTCCGGTTCGCCGGAGAGGATGGCCGCGAGCCCGTGCCGGATCAGCATCTCGTCGTCGGCGACGACCACGCGGATCACGCCGGGACCCCCACCGCGAGCGGCAGCCGCACCCGTACGGTGAAACCGGCGGACACGTCGAGCGTCAGGCTGCCGCCGCAGACCACGACACGCTCCCGACCGCCGGCACGGTCTGACGGCGTCCGGCCGCGGCGTTCGCCCCGCCGGGGGAGGCGAACGCCGCGCCCGGCGTTCCCGACGGGGCCGCCCGGGGCGGCCCAGACGTCAGTCCGCGGGTCGACGGGCCATGTGCCGCTCACAGATCGCCCGGTGCTCCGGGAAGGCCCGGGCGATCTCCGTGAGCTTCGTGACCATCTCCGCATGCGTGGGCAGGGGGTAGCGCTCATGGTGCAGCGCGATGCCCAAGCGAAGACTGTCGTCCGCCCGGCGAACCCACTCGTCCAGTGTGTGCCCCATCGACGCGCCGTTGTCCGTCCCCGACCACGCCGCCACGTTCAGGAAAACGATCGCCTGCTCCGCTGTCGCCCGTTCGGCCACCACAGCCTCGGCGACGATCCCGGCGATGTCGTCGGCACCGTAGGCATCGATCAGATCGTCCACACGGTCGTAGAGGTCATCAGGGAACTCGGCGTCCCGCCGCGACACCCGCACGGCACACAACCGGTCGAGCGCCTCGTGCCACGCCGGCACCGTCATCGAGCCCCTCCTGCGAAGCGCGCGAACGGACAACAGCGCGGGCCGGCCCGAGAGCGCCCCGGAGGCATCACCTGCCGGCACGCCACCGGAACCAGTAATCCGGGCCCTCCACCCGGTAGCGCGCCCCGGGCCCGAAGCGCACCTCGCCCACAAGTCGCCTGGCGTCGTCGGGGGCCTGCCGGTACTGCGCCAGCAGCAGGTTGAGTTCGTCGTAGCGGGCGTCGATCCCGCCCTCACCCGGATGGGTCTCCGGCCCCGCTGTCCCTGCCTCATAGCGCTCGTTCCACCTCGCGAAGATCGCCCACTGCTCGCGCTCCCACTCCACTGCCGCGTCGCTCGCGGGCCAAACGCTGTACTCGTCGGCGAGGTCGGCGTGGCTGTAATCCTCACTCAGGAAGTAGTGCGGCCTGCCGTCGACGTCGGCAAGCCCGGCGCGCGGCCCGTCGTACCACTCCGACTCGGCGTACACGCGCTCGAAGCCATCGGCGATCAGTTGCGCTTCGTCCCAGGTCTCAGCCACACGGGCAGGCTACCGAAGGGCGAACCCGCGCGGCGCGTCGCGTTTTGACGCCTTCGTTGCCGACCGCGTCCGGACGCATCCGGGACGCAGGCCGGCGCGGCGACACCACGGGCGGCATTGTGCAAGCCTCCGCCTTCGGGCAGGCCGTACACGCAGCCGGTGCCCGGCGTACGGCCGCGCGAGCGCGGCCCAGTCGGGGCCGTACACCACTTACCGCGTCCAAAGCAGGACGCGTCACAGGATGTTCACAGCGAACATCCCCGATGATCACCCACCGCGGGGTGCTTCGACACCGGCGGCACATCGACTGGGCGATGACCCCCGGCCATTCCACGGAAAGAAGTCAGCCAGTGCCCCTTCCCTTTGACTCCGTCGTCCCGCGGCCGCGTGCCGCGGCCCGGCGCGGTGCCGTCGTCCTGGCCCTGGCCACGGCGCTCAGCATCGGTGCCGGCATGATGACGACCGCCCAGGCGCTCACGCCCGAGCACCTGATGTCGGCCACCGCCGACGCGCCGAAGCCCGCCGGTTCCGTCCAGGGCCTCATCCCGAGCACCCCGGGCCAGTCCATCGTCACGCGCGAGGACCGCACGCCCATCGCGCCCGGGCTGAACCTCACGCGCTTCGACCGCTTCGAGGCGGACGGCTGGGTGCGCGGGCAGGTGCTCGTCGCGGATCTGGCGGACGACCGGGTCAAGGTGGACTACATCTCCTCCGGCACGGTCACCGGGAAGTCCCGGGTCACCGAGCAGGCCAAGCGCACCGGGGCGGTCGCCGCGATCAACGGCGACTACTTCGACATGAACGACACCGAGGCCCCGGTCGGCGGCGCCGTGTCGCGCGACGGCGGGCTCATCAACTCCCCCACCGAGGGCCGCAGCCAGACCGTCGCGATCGGCGCGGACGGCCTCGGCCGGCTCGCCCAGGTGTTCCTGGAGGGCGAGGTCACGGTCGGCGGTACGCAGCACCTGAAGCTGTCCAGCGTCAACTCCCCGGTCCTGGCGGCTGGCGGCATCGGCCTGTTCACCGACCAGTGGGGCCCGTCCCCGCGCACCAAGCCCGTGAGCGGCGCGAGCCGTGTCGCCGAGGTGTGGCTGCGCGACGGCAAGGTCACCGAGGTGCACACCTCCGTCAGCAGCGGCCCGGTCCCGGCCGGCACCAGCGTGCTGCTCGGCCGTGAGGCGGGCGCCGACGCGCTGTCCGGCCTCGTGCCCGGGGACTCCGTGAACGTCGCCTACCGCCCGCGCGCCGACTTCGGCGACGTGGCGGTCGCCGTCGGCGGCGGCCAGGTCCTGGTCGCGGACGGCGTGGTGAAGCACTACACCGACGGCGACACCGTCACCGCCACCTCCCGCACCAGCGTGGGCTTCTCCGCCGACGGCCGCACCATGTACCTGGTCGCGATCGACGGCAAGCAGACCAACAGCCGCGGCATGGACCTCAACGAGCTCGGGCGCCTTCATGAAGGGCCTCGGCGCCGTCAACGCCCTCAACATGGACGGCGGCGGCTCGACCACCATGGCCGCCCGCCTGCCCGGCGAGAGCGTGACGGGTCTGGTCAACAGCCCCTCGGACGGCTCGGAGCGCCAGGTCGCCAACGGCCTCGGCCTGTTCGCCGCCCCCGGTTCCGGCGAGGCCCGCGGCTTCCGCGTCCTCCCGGCCCTGACGGCCGACGGTTCCGACAAGGTCTTCCCCGACCTGCACCGCACCGTCAAGGCCCTGGCGCACGACGAGACGTACACGCCCGCGCCCACCCCCCGCGTGCACTGGCGGGACGACTCCCTGGCCGCGGTCAAGGGCGGCGACGGCAGCACCGCCGTGGTCACCGGCAAGCACTCCGGCACCAGCGAGGTCGAGGCGAGTGCCAGCCACGGCGTGAGCGGCACGATGAAGCTGACCGTCCTCGCTCCGGCCGTGCGCATCACCCCCAGCAGCAGCCTGGTGGCGCTCGACAGCCTGGACGACTCGGCGCGCCTGACGGTCACCGGCTACGACGCCCTCGGCGACTCCGCCCCGATCGAGGCCTCCGACATCAAGGTCACCGGCGGCGACGGCGTCGTCTCGCTGACCCCCGCGGACGACGCGACGTTCACCGTACGCGGCCTCGCCGACGGCGCCTCCGCCACCCTGCACCTGACGGTCGGCACGATGACCACCGACGTGGCCGTCACCGTCGGCCTGGCCGAGAAGTCCTTCGCGGACCTGTCGGACGCGGCCGCCTGGACCTCGGCGAACGACCGCGCGCCCGGCGGCTCGGTCACCCCGGCCGCCGGCCACGACGGCGCGCCCGGCCTGGCCCTCACGTACGACTTCACCAAGTCCACCGCCACGCGCGGCCAGTACGCCGTGCCGCCGCAGCAGATCCAGCTGCCCGGCCAGCCGCAGGCCGTCACCATGTGGATCAACGGCGACGGCAACGGCGAGTGGCCGCGGCTCCAGTACCGCACGGGCGCGGGCGTGACCGCCAACCTCGACGGCCCCCTGATCACCTGGACCGGCTGGCGCAAGGTCGAGTTCCCGGTGCCCGTCGGCACGCCGTACCCGCTCACCTTCCAGCGGGTCCGGCTGCTGGAGACCAGCGCCGCCCGCTCGTACACCGGCAAGGTGACCGTCAGCGACCTGCGCGTCAAGGTCGCCCCGGACGTGGAGCTGCCCGTGCAGCCGAAGGTCGCCGACCCCGTGGTGGTGACCAACGGCACCGTCGACGGGCGTCCGCTGCGCGTCGCCGTCATGTCCGACGCCCAGTTCGTCGCCCGCGACCCCAACAGCCCGCTGGTGGAGGCGGCCCGCCGGACGCTGGCCGAGATCGCCGACGCCAAGCCGGACATGCTGGTCATCGACGGCGACTTCGTCGACGAGGGCTCGCCCGCCGACTTCAAGCTGGCCCGCACGCTCCTGGACGAGTTCGACGCCCGCACCGGCGGCACCATCCCGTGGCACTACGTGCCCGGCAACCACGAGGTGATGGGCCCCGGGACGCCCGTCAACTTCAAGGCGGAGTTCGGCGACACCACGTCGGTCTTCGACTCCGAGGGCACCCGCTTCATCACCCTGGACTCCTCCAGCGGCACCCTGCGCGGCGGCGGCTTCGCCCAGCTCCAGCTGCTGCACGACCAGCTCGCGGCCGCGGCAGCCGACAGCTCCGTCAGCGGCGTCGTGGTCTTCGAGCACCACCCCACCGAGGACCCGCTGCCGGACAAGGCCAGCCAGCTCGGCGACCGCAAGGAGGCCGCGCTCGTCGAGCAGTGGCTCGCCGACTTCCGGGCCCAGGGCCACAAGTCCGCCGCGTTCGTGGGCGGTCACGTCGGCGCGTTCTCGGCGTCCGAGATCGACGGCGTCTCCTACCTGGTCAACGGCAACTCCGGCAAGAACCCGGCCAGCACGCCCGACAACGGCGGCTTCACCGGCTGGACGATGCTGGGCATCGACCCGGCCAAGGGGCGGGTCACCGACACGTTCGCCGTCCCCACCCGTGACTCCGACGCCTGGCTCCGCGCGGAAGTGCACGTCCGCACCGACGCGGTGGACCTCAGCGCGCCGGACACGCTCACGGTCGGCGACCGGGCCAAGGCGTCCGCGACGGTCACGCAGGACGGCACACGTGCCGTCCCGGTGGCCTGGCCGGTCAGCGCCTCCTGGACCGGCTCGCGCGTCGAGATCGCCGGCCGCACCGAGGGCGGTTCCGCGGTCGTCTCCTACGACCCGGCCACCGGCGACCTGACCGCGCTCCGCGCCGGTACCGCGGTCCTCCGCGTCACCGTCAACGGGGTGACCACGCAGCACACCATCACGGTGGGCCGCCGCTGATCCCCCGGCCCGGCGACCGTGCCCCCGCACGGTCGCCGGGTCACGGCGCGGCAGTTGTGGCGGACGCCCCTTGTGCCCTGCGCCATTCCACTTCCCGGGCGGTCATCGGCACGTGGATCTTGTACACGTCACCGACCCGCAGACGGTCCGGCGTGCTGTACTCGCCGTGGGTACCGATGACGGAGACGCCCACCTGCACGCGGGGCTGCCAGTAGGTGCGGAAGTACGGGGCGTTCGCCGATATCTCGGGGACCTCCACCAAGGGCACGCCGCGCCTGTCCAGCAACCGTCGCAGCTTCTCGAAGCGCAGCCGTGGCGCGAAACGCCCGTACCGGGCGCGCAGCACCTCGTTCACGATGCCGCGATCCCGGTCCGCGAGCCGGTGCACCTGCAGGGTGACATGGTGCCCCTCCCACAGGTCACCGGTGGACGCGCGGTGCCAGTAGAACTCGGCGAGGCCGTAGTCACGGAACAGGCTGACGTCGTCGAAGCCGCCCTCGGCGAAGCGGGGTCCCAGCACCGCGGTGACGCGCTCGGGGGAATCCGCGGACCCCACGCCGAGCACCGTGCCCGTGGTGACGACGTCCACGTAGAACGCCAGGGAGTACGGGGTCACGAGCCCGCCCCGTCGCGGCCCTGCCAGGTCGTCACGCAGGCCTCATTGCCCTCCTTGTCGGCGAGCACCCAGAACGCGGGGGCACGGCTCGCGGACACGAGCCGGCCGCCGGCCGCAAGTGCCGCCTCGATCCGGCGGGGTGCCTCGTCGTGCGGGACGCTGATGTCGAGGTGGATGCGATTGCGCTGCGGGCGTGCCCGGTCCATCCGCTGGAACCAGACCGCCGGGCCCTGCCGTTCCGGGTCGACCAGCGGGTCCTCGGGTCCGTCGGCGCCCGCCTCGTCGGTCCAGCCCAGCACCGCATTCCAGAACGGCCGGACACCGGCGATGTCCAGTGCGTCGATCGCGATCTCCAGGAGCTGCACCGACCGGCCCTCGCCCGTGCCGGCTCCGGGGTCCGCCGGCGACCCGGCGGCGCGCATCGCGGCGGAGACGCGGCACGCGAGGTCGACGTCGAGCGACGTGACGGCCGCGTGCGCGAGCGACTGCAGGGTGAGCAGCACCCGCCCCGGGCGGACGTCGACCCAGAGGTGCCCGTCGGCGTCGTCGCCGCAGACCGCGACGGCCTCCGCCGCCAGCGCGGCCCCCTGCGCCATCGACCCGGCGGGGACCGATGTCTGCAACGCGCCCAGTATGTAGCGCCATCCGTGGCCGCCGACCGCGTCCGAGGCTTCCTGCCGGCTCAGTTTCCGCTCCATACGGGCATCCTCGCAGCCGGGCGCGACCCGGGTCGCCGGATCGCGCGCGACCGGCGTTCGGCCTCCGCGCCAGGCGCAGGCCGGCCTCCTTCTCCGGCGAGGCCACCGCTCCCTCCGGGTCGGCCCCTGCCACAACGGCCGCCGGTGACCTGCGCGCCGGCATCGGGCGCCCCCACCGGAGGGGACGCCTCGGCACGACAGGTCTCCACGTGCCTGAGAACGCGGTGCACTCCCACCCGGGCTGTGCGCCGCACGCTGTCGCGTCAGGTCGGGCGTGCGGCGCACAGGGGTCGCTCGGTTCAGGCGGTGCGCCGGACCTCGAGCAGGAGGGCCTGCTCCGGGTTGAGTTGGGGCATCGGGAGACCCGCGGAGGCGAGGACCGCGCCCGGGAGGGGGAGCCAGCCGTCGATGGCCGCCGTGAGCCATGCGGGGCCGCTGGTCTGGTGGAAGGAGGGCAGGCCGAGGTCGGTGCGGACCCGCACCTCGTAGCGGTGGGCGGGGTCGAGGCCGGGCAGCCGGACGCGGCCGGACTGGCCCTCGGGGGAGGTCGCGACGCGCGCCCAGCAGTAGAGGGCGGCGGTGCCGTCCTGGGCGACGACGCCGTGCAGGAGCGTCGCGTCGTCGGGGAGGTCGGCACGCACGGTGCGGCCGCTGTGGAGCAGGGGGCGCAGTTCGCGGTAGAGGGCCGTCCACGCGGTCAGCCGGGCGATCTCCTCCGGGGTGCAGCGGGTGATGTCCTGCTCGATGCCGGCGTGGCCGAACAGGGCGGTGGCCATCCGGAAGGCGTCGGAGGTGACGCGGGCGGTGGTGTGGCTCGGGTTGGCGCCCACATGGGCGCCGACGAGTTCGGGGGGCAGCAGCTGGCCCGTCCAGCGCTGGATGGACTGCCGCTCCACGGGGTCGTTGCAGTCGGAGGCCCACACCCGGTCGGTCCTGGCGAGGATACCCAGGTCGACGCGGCCGCCGCCGCTGGCGCAGCTCTCGATCTCCAGCGCGGGGTGGCGCTCCTTGAGCGCGTCCAGCAGCCGGTAGAGCGCCACGACCTGGGCGTGCGAGGCGGGCCGGTCCGCGGGGCCGTGGACGGCCTCGTACAGCTCCCGGTTGTGGTCCCACTTGAGGTAGTCGATGCCGTACGTGGTGATCAGGGTGTCCAGCGAGTCCAGCAGGTACGCGGCGAGGGCGGGCTGGGACAGGTCGAGGGCGTACTGGTGACGGGCCGTCGGGCCGAGGCCGGCGGCGGGGCCGAGGACCCACTCGGGGTGCTCGCGGGCCAGATCGGAGTCGAGGTTGACCATCTCCGGTTCGAACCAGAGGCCGAACTCCATGCCGTGGGAGCGCACGTGGTCGACGAGGGGGGCGAGTCCGCCGGGCCACACCTTCGGGTCGACCGTCCAGTCGCCGAGTCCCGCGTGGTCGGAGCGGCGGCCGCGGAACCAGCCGTCGTCCAGCACGAACCGCTCCACGCCGACCTCGGCGGCGCGGTCGACGAGGCGCAGCAGGTGGTCGAGGTCGTGGTCGAAGTACACGGCCTCCCAACTGTTGAGGATGACCGGGCGCGGGCGCCGGGGGTGGCTGGGGCGGGCCCGCAGCAGGGTGTGGAAGCGGTCGGCGAGGCCGTCGAGGCCGGAGCCGGACCAGGCGAAGTGGCACACGGGGGTGCGGTAGCTCTCGCCGGGGGCGAGCCGGATCTCGCCGGCGCGCAGGAGTTCGCCGCCGCCGAGGGCGGCGGCGTGGCTGCCGGCGCCCTCGGGCAGCCGCTCCACGAGGTAGCGCTGGTCGCCGCTCCAGGCGACGTGCAGGCCCCACACCTCGCCCTCGCGGAAGCCGAAGCCGGGCACGCCGACGGCGACGAGGTACGGGGAGTCGAGGCCGGGCTTGCCGCGCCGGACCTCGCGGGCGTGGGCGCCGAAGCCGAGCGGGCGCCGCTGCGGGGAGCGTTCGCGGCTCCACTTGCCGGTGAAGTCGAGGATCTCGCCGGCGCGCCGGGGCAGCGGAAGCAGCACGGTGGCCTGGGCGAGGTCGTAGGGTGCGGGGCCGGCGGTGCCGTGCCGGGTGATGTCGGCGTGGACGGCGAGCACTCCGGAGGCGTCCATCCGGTAGGTGACCGTGATGTCGAGCCCGGCGGCGGCGTCGGTGAGGGAGACCTCCAGTTCGCCGCCGCCCTCGGGGTCCTCGCGCAGGGCCGTGCCGGCGAGGGTAGGGCGCGGGGCCGCGGATCCGCCGTCGGCGTGCCCGTGGTGGGCGGGGGTGCCGGCCCATCCGTCGGCCTCGGTGGGCCAGACGGTGTAGCGGCGCGGGATGTCGACGGCGTTGTTGAGGACCGCGGGCTCGGCCGTCAGGGAGAGCGCGGCGAGGTCCGCCGCGGACAGGTCGCCGAGGTCCTCGCCCCAGTGCAGGACCCGGGGCACCGGCTCGGTGAGCTCCAGGACGAACGCGGTGCCGGCCGCGCGCAGGGCCGCGATCCGCGCGGTGGTGTCTGCCATGGGGGGTCCTTCCTTTCGATGTGCTCCGCCGCCCGGACGGGCCCCGGTGGGGGGCCGCGTCCGGGCGGCGGTTTCACGGGTCACTGCAAGTGGATCAGTTCTTCGCGAGCAGCGTCTTGCTCTGCTCCTGCATGCCGGTGAAGACGGAGTCGTCCTTCTGCCCGGCGAAGTACGCCTCGAAGAGCGGGTTCATCGCGTCCTGGACCGCGGCGCCGTTGCCGTAGACCGGCGAGGGGTAGAGCACCTTGTTCTTCAGCATGTCGGTGAAGACGGTCAGGTCGACGCCCTCGGCGGCCAGCGCCTTGGCGGAGGCGTCCATGGACGCCGGGATGGAGGGGAAGAACGTTCCGGTGAGCGAGGCCTTGCTCTGGCAGGCCTCGGAGCCCATGTAGGAGACCCACTTCCAGGCCAGGTCGGGGTTCTTGGTGCCGGCCCAGATGTTGTTGCCGTTGGAGTTGCTCATCACGGCGCGGGTCGTGCCGTCGGGGCCGTACGGGGGCGCCGCGATGCCCGCCTTGATGCCGGGGATCTTCGCGAAGGTGGAGGCCTCCCAGGAGCCGCCCATCTCCAGGGCGACCTTGTGGGAGGAGAGCAGGTCGACGTCGCTGACGCTGGAGGTGAACTCGCCGATCTTGGGCGCGTAGCCCTTGTCGGTGAGGGAGCGCACCCACTTCATCGTCTTGATGAAGCGCGGGTCGCCGTAGTTGAAGACGGTGGGCCAGCTCTGCTTGTCGCCCAGGCGCCAGCCGGTGCTGGAGACGAAAGGGCTCCAGGTGGTCTGGCCGATGAAGTCCTTGGCGGCGACCTGGCCGAAGCCGAACGTCTTGACGTGGGCCTTGTCGAAGCCCTTCTCGTCGCCGCGGTGGCCCTTCTCGTCGATGGTGAGGTGGGCGATCAGCTTGCCGAAGTCGCCGCCGTCGTCGGGGTTCCACTTCAGGGAGGCGAGCTTGTCCGCGGAGTAGCCGGCCTTGGTCAGGGCGTCCTGGTCGTAGTAGAGGG
The DNA here is from genome assembly GCF_044751205.1 of Streptomyces sp. NPDC088732. Taxonomy (NCBI): domain Bacteria; kingdom Bacillati; phylum Actinomycetota; class Actinomycetes; order Kitasatosporales; family Streptomycetaceae; genus Streptomyces; species Streptomyces sp. NPDC088732. Next base: position 46,041 of record NZ_JBIVLI010000024.1, on the reverse strand, counting down.
CGGCCGCGGCCCAGTCGAGCGGCAGGGCGTACTGCTTGCCGTCGGTGAACTTCCACGCGTCCACGCCCACGGAGAACCGGGACATGTCGAACTTGTCCTTGGCGATGAAGTCGTCCATCGCCAGCAGCTGGTGCTGCGAGGCGTAGGCCTGGAAGAACTGCACGCTGTTCTGGAAGGCGTCGGGGGCGTTGCCGGCGACGAAGCCGGCGGTCAGCTTGGTGAAGTAGTCGTCGACGGCGTACTGCGAGATCTTGACGGTCGTCCCGGGGTTGGCCTTCTCGAAGTCCGTGGCGCAGACCTTGTACGCGGCGGCCTGCTTGTCGTCCCAGGTCCACCAGTTGACGGTCTTCGAGCCGCCCGCGGAGGAGGAGCCGGACGAGCAGGCGGAGAGCACCGCCGCGAGGCTCAGCGTGGCGCCCAGCGCGACGACCTTGCGTATTCTCATGATTCCTTCTTTCGGGATGGTTCCTGGTGGGCGTGGGACGACGTCTTGAGGAGCGCGCGGAAGGCGCTCAGGGTGATGGCCAGGTCCTCGGAGCCGCCGGCGTCGTGGCCGTTGAACTCCCACAGCCGCATCTGCTTGGGGCCGCCGTAGGCGTGGTAGGCGGCGACGGCGGTGGCCGGCGGGCAGACCTGGTCGCGCAGCCCGGCGGAGAACCAGGCGGGGGCGGTCGCGCGGCGGGCGAAGGCGAGCCCGTCGAAGTAGCCGAGGGTCCGGAAGGTCTGCTCGACCCGGTCGCGGCGGGCGGCGAGGTAGCCGATGAGCTCCGCGTAGGGCTGCTCGCCGGTGAGCCGGGTGGCCTGCCTGATGTCGCAGAGGAACGGTGACTGGAACTGGGCGGCCGTCAGGTCCGGCACGAGGCCGGCGACGGCGAGCGCGATGCCGCCGCCCTGGCTGGGACCGGTGACGGCGACACGGCCCGGGTCCGCGTACGGCGAGCCGCGCAGGGCTTCGACGGCGCGCACGGCGTCGGTGAACACCCGGCGGTAGACGTAGGTGTCCTTGTCCTCGATGCCGCGGGTGAGGAAGCCGGGGTGGGAGGGGCCGCTGCCGACCGGGTCGGCGGTTCCGCCGCCGCCCGCCCAGGCGCCGCCCTGGCCGCGGGCGTCCACCAGCAGGTGGGCGTAGCCGGCGCAGGCCCACATCAGGTCGTCGACGGGGGCGCCGCGCCCGCTGCCGTAGCCGTGGAACTGCACGACCGCCGGCAGGGGGCCGCCGCGGTGGCGGGGCATCCGCAGCCAGCCGCGGACGGGGTGGCCGTCGAAGCCGGGGAAGACGGCGTCGAAGACGTCCACGGCCTCCAGGCCGGTGTCGACCGGGGTCAGTTCGAGCCGGGCGTCGTGGCGCCGGGCGCTGTCGAGGGTGTCCTTCCAGAAGGCGTCGAAGTCGGCGGGCTCCTGGTAGGTGCTGCGGTACGACCACAGCTCGGGGACGTCCTGTTCGGTCAGCACGGCCGCGCCTCCCCCTGCGGCCGCAGGTCGGCGCCGAGGGTGACGGCGGCCCCGGTCGGGACGCGGAGTTCGGCGGTGCGGTCGCGGTGGCGGATCCGTACCGGCACGGTGTCGTCCCCGGCGTGCCGGCGGAGCGTCACGGCGGTCAGCTCGCCGTCGCGCCAGCTGAAGTCGGCGCCGAGGCCGCCGCGGCAGCGCAGGTCCGTCGCCTGCCCGTCGGCCCATCCGGCGGGGAGGGCGGGCAGCAGGTGGACCGTGCCGGTGTGGCTCTGCAGCACCATCTCGGTGAGCGCGGCGGTGAAGCCGTAGTTGCCGTCGATCTGGAACGGCGGGTGGGTGGAGAAGAGGTTGGGCAGCAGGCCGCCCCACTGCGAGCCGTCGACGGGTGCGTCGGTGCCCGGGTCGCCGGCGAGCGGCCGGGTCGCCTCGTCGAAGAGGGAGCGGGCCGTGGCCGCGTCGTGCAGCCGGGCGCGCAGCGCCATCTTCCACGCCCAGGACCAGCCCATGGCACCGGGTCCGCGCCGGTCGAGCAGGGCGGTGGCGGCCGCGGCGAGTTCGGGGTTGGCGTCGGGGGTGATCTGACCGAGCGGGTGGACGGTGACCATCTGCGACAGGTGGCGGTGGTGCGGGTCCTGCTCGGGCAGGTCCTCGGCCCACTCCTGGAGCCAGCCGCCGGCGGCGATCCGCGGCGGGTGCAGCTTGGGCAGCGTCTCGGCGATGCGGCCGGTCAGCGGGGTGTCGAGGCCGAGCAGTCCGGCGGCGCTCAGGGTGCGTTCGAGCACGGCCCGGGTCAGGGCCATGTCCATCGCGGTGGAGCGGGTGACGGAGGCCGGGGAGCCGTCGGGGGTGAGGAAGTGGTTCTCAGGCGACGTGGAGGGGAGGGTGTCGAGGCCGCCGGCGCCGTCGTCGACCAGCCAGTCGAGCAGGAACTCCGCGCAGCCGCTGAGCAGGGGCCAGGCCCGCTCGCGGAGGAAGGCGGCGTCGTGGGTGAACTCGTAGTGGTCCCAGACGTGCTGCACCAGCCAGGCGCCGCCCATCTGCCAGATCGCCCAGGACGCGGCCCCGTGGCCCATGCCGACGGGCAGGGCCCAGCCCCACATGTCGGTGTTGTGGTGGGCGACCCAGCCGCGGGCGCCGTAGAGCCGCGTGGCCACGTCCGTGCCGTTGGCCGCTACGCGGTCCAGCAGGTCGAAGAGCGGTTCGTGGCAGCTGCTGAGCCCCGCGGCCTCGGCGCCCCAGTAGTTCATCTGGGTGTTGATGTTGACGGTGTAGTTCGAGGACCAGGCCGGGCGCAGGTCGGCGTTCCAGATGCCCTGGAGGTTGGCGGGCGGCCCGGCGTGCGGGCGGGAGGCGGAGGCGAGCAGATAGCGGCCGAGCTGGAAGAGCACGGTGGCGGTGAGGAGTTCGTCGCCTCCGCCGAGGATGTCGCGGGCCACGTCGTAGGTGCCGGAGCGGCGCGGGCCGATGCGCAGCGACGTGCCGCCGAGGAGTCCGCGGAGGTCGGCCTCGTGGGTCTTGAGCAGTTCCGCGGTGCCGCGTTCTGCGGCCCGCGCGGCGCTGCCCGCGGCGGTGTCGAGATGGCCGGCGCGGTCTTCGGCTGCCGGCAGGCCCCGCCAGTGCCGCAGGGCGGCGGTGGAGCTCGCCACGACCGCCAGCAGCCGGGTCGCGCCGGTCACCCGCAGGGCGCCCGCGTCCGCGATGACCTCGCCGTCGGTCTCCACCCGCAGGGCGACCGCCCCGAAGGGGTCGTAGCCGTCGACGGGACCCCCGCTGTAGCGCAGGGGCTCCTCGACGCCGGGTTCGTGCGCGGGCGCGCCGTCGACGGGGATCTCCACGCCGAGGACGACACCGCTTCCGTCCGCGGTGCGGTGCGTCTCCTTGAGCGGGCTGGTCAGTTCGAGCCGCAGGTCCAGGCTCCCGCCGTGCACGACGAGGTCGGTGCACAGGGTCCCGGTGCCGGCGTCGGCCCAGGTCCGGCGGTCGACGACGGTGCCGTCGGGGAGCTCGAAGGCGTCTTCGGCGAGCCCGTTGTCGAGGTTGAGGGTCCGCCCCCGGTACGTGGCCCGCTCTCCCCCGGACACGGTCAGCCACAGGTCGGCCCAGGGCAGGTACTCCTGGCTGTACGGCCCCTCGAAGGCCATCAGCAGTTCCTCGGCGCGGTGCGGGTCCCCGGCGCGCAGGGCGGCGCGGACCTCGGCCAGCCGCTCCGGGCCGGCACCGGCCGCGACCACGTCGGCCAGGGCCTTCGCCGGTCCCGCGGGGGTGCCGGACCACACGGTGGAGTCGTTGATCTGGATGCGGGAGCGGTGGGCGCCGCCGAAGACCATCGCGCCGAGCCGGCCGTTGCCGACCGGGGCGGCCTCGTTCCAGGTACTCGCGGGCGCGGGCCAGCGGAGCAGGAGATCAGAGGTGTTCATGAGGGTGCCGTCCAGGTGCGCGTACGCGGTTACTTGAGGCCGGAGAAGCCGATGGAGTTGACGATCCGCTTGCCGAAGGCGACGAAGAGCAGCAGCATCGGCAGCGCCGCGATGAGGGCGGCGGCCATCAGCCCGGCCCAGTCGGGGGCGGCCTGCGGCGAGGACTGCTTGAACACGCCCAGGGCAAGGGTCAGCGGCTGCACGCTCGCGTCGTTGGTGACCAGCAGCGGCCACATGTAGTCGTTCCAGGCGTTGACGAACATCAGCAGCGACACGGTGGCGATCGGCGCCGCCGACATCGGCAGCACGATCCGCACCAGGATCCGCAGCGGTCCGGCGCCGTCGATGATGGCCGCCTCCTCGATCTCGCTGCTGAGGCCGAGCATGAACTGCCGCAGGAAGAACAGCGTGAAGGCCTGGAACAGCCCGCCGGGCAGGATGAGCCCCGCGAAGGTGTTGGTGAGGCCGAGGTCCTTGATGAAGACGAAGTTCGGCAGCAGGGTGAAGACGCTCGGCACCATCAGCGCGCTGATGAGGATCGAGAACACCAGGTTCCGGCCGCGCCAGTGCAGGCGGGAGAACGCGTAGGCCGCGCAGGCGGAGAACAGCACGATGAGCGCGGTCTGCACGGAGGCGTAGATCAGGGAGTTGCGCAGGTAGAGCGCGATGTCCAGGGAGGCGCCGGAGCCGCCCTGGGCCTGGGCCTCGGCGAGGGAGGCCAGCCCGAGCGCCCGCTTGAACGCACCGAGGGTGAAGCCGACGGGCAGCGGCGAGGAGGGGTCGGTGGCCAGCTGGTAGTTGTTGGACAGCGCGGTGCGCAGGATCCAGTAGAAGGGGAAGACCGTGGCCAGGGAGACGATCCCGAGGTAGGTCCAGGCCAGGATCCGGCCGGGGCCGGCCTTGCGGGTGCGGGGGCGCCGTACGGACTTCGTGCGGGGCGCGAGGGCGAGCGTCATCAGGGCCTCCGTCAGTTCAGGTCGGATTCGTCGGCCCGGGCGAGCCGCAACTGGGTGAAGGTGACCGTGATGAGCAGGACGAACAGCGCCAGCGACATCGTCGCGGCGTAGCCGAAGTCGAACTGCCGGAAGGCCTTGTCGTAGATGTACATCTGGAGCACGTTCGAGGCGTTGGCCGGTCCGCCCTTGGTGGTGACCGCGACGATGTCGAAGACCTGGAAGGCGTTGATCACCGTCAGGACGACCACCATCACCAGGATCGGCCGCAGCAGCGGCACGGTCAGGCGCCGGAACATCTGGAACTCGCTCGCGCCGTCGACCCGGCCGGCCTCGTAGATGGTGGGCGGGATGGTCTGGAGACCGGCGAAGATCAGCAGGGAGTAGTACCCCATCCACTTCCACACGCTGATCGCGGCGAGGGAGGGGATCGCCCACGGGCCGCTGCCGAGGAAGAGGATCGAGTGGCCGATGACGTGGTCGAGCACGATGTTGATGACGCCGAGGTGCGGGTCGAGCATCCACTGCCAGACCAGCGCGGCGATCACGTTGGAGATCAGGAACGGCATGAGGATCATGCCGCGCAGCGCCGAGGAACTGGTGACGCGGTGCAGGATCACCGCCGTCACCAGGGATATCAGCGTGCCGGCGACGACGGACAGCACCACGAAATAGACGGTGACGAGCAGCGAGTGCCAGAAGACGTCGTCGCCGAACATCTCGCGGAAGTTGGCCAGTCCGACCCAGTTCGGCGGGGTGAGGACGTGGAAGTCGGTGAAGCCGAGGTAGATCCCGCGGAGGGTCGGATACGCGTAGAAGATCGCGAAGCCGACCACCGAGGGCAGGATGAGCAGCAGGGCGACCGGCAGGTCCTTGCGCCGGGCCGCCACCGACCTGGTGGCGGCCGGGCGCTTGGTCCTGCCGCTGTTCTTCCCTGGGGTGATCGCGGATTTCCCGCTGGATGAGGCGGCCGTGGTGGCCTCCGCGCCGGCTGCGCCGGACGGCGGTGTCACCGGCGTCGTGTGGTTGCCCTGCGATGTGACCACCACGGCACTCTCCTTTTCGTACGTCGGTCGAACGGGTGGTTCTGTGGTGCTTCCGCTCAGTGCTTCATTGCTTCAGCGGCTCAGCGGCTCAGCGGTTCGGTGCGGGTTCCGCCGCGGGTCAGAGGGTGATCCGGTCGATGTCGGACACGTAGTCGGACGGGTTGCCGAAGCCGATCGTGTTGGCGCCGGCCTTCAGCTCGACGGGCACGGTGACGGTCCGCGGCCGGCCCCACTCGTTGTCGTTGCCGCCGGGCAGCGGGAGCTGGAACGCGGTCCCGTTGACGGTGACGACGACCGTGCGGCCGGAGGAGCCGTCGGTGTAGTCGAGCTTCATCAGGTAGGTGCCGTCCTTCGGCGCCGCGACGTTGTTGACCGCCACCGAGCCGTTGCCGCCGCCGAGGTTGCCGACCTTCTTGCCGCCGGAGCAGGCCTGGCAGTCGTTGACGCTCGCGTTGCCGGTGAGTGTGTTGCCGGACGCCTCGGCCTCGTACGCGACGGGGCCGCCGGCGGCCGGGGTGGTGACCGGGACGGCCTTGCCCGCCGCGGACTGGCGGCCGCGGGAGTCGTGGGCGACGACGGTGAACGAGTAGCCCGTGGCGGCCTGGAGACCGGTCACGGTGGTGGCGGTGCCGCTGGTCGAGGCGACCTTGGTGCCGCCGGCGTAAACGTCGTAACCGGTCGTGGCGGTACCGGTGTTCACCGGCTGCCAGGCCAGCGAGACGCTGGAGGCGGTGGAGGCGGTGGCGTGCACGGCCAGCGGCACACCCGGCTTGCCGGTGACGGCGTCCGGGGTGACGCGCAGCAGGCGGGAGCCGTGCGGGGGCAGGTTGTCGGTGAAGCCGCCGGCGCTCTTGCCGAGGTTCTTGTGGCTCCACAGGTCGCGGACCGCGGGCTTGCCGCTGATGCCCAGCTCGCTCCAGTCGGCGGTGACGTCGGCGTAGCCCTTGCCGAGGTTGAACAGCGCCACGGTGTAGCTGCCGTCGGCGTTGCGGGCGTACCAGACCTGCTCGGGGGTCTTCTGGCTGACGGGCCGGGCCGGGTTGCCGGCCTGGTCGACCGCGATGACCTCGTCGTTGGTGAGCAGCGACAGGCCGTAGGGGTCGAGGTGGGTGAGGTCGTCGCCGATGTACAGCGGGGCGCTCTCGATGGCCCACAGCGTCATGTGGCTCTGCCGCTCGACCTCGTTGAGTCCGTCCAGAGGGCCAGCGCCGACGTCGAGGGAGTCGAGGTTGTTCCAGTGGCCCGGTCCGGCGTCGTCGATCCACGGGACGACGTCGTTCCACCGCTGCTTGACGGAGTTGTTCCAGGTCACCAGGGTGTCGCAGTAGCACTCGACGTCGGTGTCGATGCGCCAGCCGTTGGAGTTCTGCTTCCAGACGTCGGCCTTGTCGTGGCTGAGCGACCAGGACAGGATGAACTGGATGGGGCGGCCGGTCTTCTCCAGGGCGCTGTGCCAGGCCTGGATGTCGGGGACGTTGTTGTGCGCCTCGTCGCCCTGGTTGGAGCCCGGGCCGACACCGTCGATCTTGAGGAAGTCCACGCCCCAGTCGGCGTACTCCTGCGCGATGGAGTCGATGTACTTGGTGGTGCACGGGCTGGCGAAGTTCAGCTGGTAGGAGACGTTGTCCCAGCCGCTGGTCTTGCGCAGGTCGGGGTAGACGATGTCCTTGGTGGTGCAGCCCGGCGCGTCCAGGATGGGGCTCTTGCCGTCGTTGTACGCGTCGATGTAGAGGCCGACCGCCATGTAGACGCCGAACTTCAGGCCCTTGGCGTGCAGTTTGTCGCCGAGGTACTTCATGCCGTGCGGGAACTTGACGGGGTCCGCGGCCGGCCGGGCGTACTCGTCGACGACGTTCTTCTGCGTGTTCGGGTTGACGTTCCAGCCCGCGTCCACGTTGACGTACTCGTAGCCGTGCGACTTCAGCTTCGAGGCCAGGATGTCCGCCTGCTGGAGGACGTGCGACTCGGTGAGCCAGGAGCCGCCGTAGCCGGGGAAGTTGGTGGACTCCAGGCTCCAGCTGCTCCAGCCCATGTAGGGCTTGGCGGCGAGCACCGGGGCGGTCTTCGTTCCGGCGGTCTGCGCGACGGCCGTGGCGGGGGCGGTGGCCGGGGCGGCGACGGCCGGCACGACGAGGGGCGCCGCGAGGGCGCCCACCGCGAGGGCGGGGAGGAAGAAGGCCCTGCGCATGCCGCTGCGCGTCCGGGGCCTGAGCCGTCTCAGACGTGCGCGTACAGCTGAACGAGCCATGGGGGTACTCCATTTCGGCGCGACGGGGTACGGCAGGACGCGGCGGCGCGCGACCGGGGCCGGCGCTGGGGCGTCCGCTGGGGTATCGACGGTGGTGCGGTCGGGGCACGGCAGGGAGGCAGCCGTGCCCCGGAGCCTTCCTCGGTGGCGGTCGTCCCGGAACGCCACCGAGGCCGGAAGTGCTGCGACCGGGGCCCGATCGCACTCCTCCCCCATGAGGACCGTCTCGTCCGCACCGACGAGGAGTGCGGCGAATGTAGCCAGGGTTTCCTTCCAGCGTCAACATATTCGTGCGGAGAAATCCGATGTCTTGACCCGCCAGGACCGGCGATCAGCCGAACTTGCCGGGCAACTCCCCAGCAGGTCACGGAAAAGATGGGATCACTGGGGTGCGTCGCACCTCTTTCTTACTTTCCGTTGGAAAGGTATGGTCCCGGCCATGAGCCTCGCCGACCAGCCCCCCGCCGCTGTCCTGGTCTTCCAGACACTCCTCGCGTACGGCCCCCTCACCCGGGCCGAGATCGGACGGCGTACGGGGCTGTCGGGCGGGGCCGTCACCAAGGCCGCCACTCCCCTGCTGGCCGACGGCTGGATCACCGAACTCGGCCGGCCGTCCGGTGAACGGGCCCACGGCCGCCCGCCGACGCTGATCGCCGTCCACGCGGAACGCGCCCGCTTCGTCGGCGTCAAGGTGACCGGCGACGAACTCATCGGCGTGGTGACCGACCTGACCGCCCAGCCGCTGGCCTCGCGGCGCGCCGGCCTCGACTCCCGCGACGTCGGAACCGTGGTGCTGGCCATCGCCCGCCTCATCACCCAGCTCCGCACCGCCGCCGGGGCGGAGGAGGACGGTGCCATCCACAGCGTCGGGGTCACCATCTCCGGGGACGTGGACGGCCAGACCGGCATCGTGCACTTCTCGCCGTTCCTCAACTGGCGCCGCGTCCCGCTGGCGCAGCTCGTGGAGACCGCCACCGGCATCCCCACGGTGATCGAGAACGACGTACGGGCCCTGACCGTCGCCGAGCAGTGGTTCGGCGCCGGTGTCGGGCTGTCGTCCTTCGCCCTGGTCACGGTGGGCGCCGGCATCGGCTGCGGGCTGTCCATCGGCGGCCGGGTGGTGTCGGGGGCGCACGGGGTGTCCGGCGAGGTCGGACACCTGCCCGTGGGCGGCACCGACCGCACGTGCACCTGCGGCAACACCGGCTGCGTGGAGACCGTCGCCTCGACGCACGCCATCACCGAGCAGGCCCGCCGCGCCACGGGCAACCCCACGCTGACCATGGAGGAGGCGGTCCGCCTCGCGCACGCGGACGACACCGCGGTCCGCGCCGTGTTCTCCCGCGCCGGGCAGGTGATGGGCCTGGCCATGGCGTCGGTCGCCAACCTCATCGGCCCGGAGCGCATCATCATCTCCGGTGAGGGGGTGGCCTCGTACGACCTGTTCGCCGACCAGCTCCGGCAGACCTTCGCCGCCCACGCGTTCGGCGCCGCCGCCGACTGCGCCATCGAGGTCCGCCCGCTGCCCTTCGAGGAATGGGCCCGCGGGGGCGCGGCGGTCGCCGCGCAGCGGGTGTTCGCCCCCTCGAAGTGACCCCCTCCGCGACCCCGAAAGGCACGTGGCCGTCACCATGACCAGGATCAGACACGTCGAGTGCAGGATGGTCTTCCTCGAACCGGAGGTCCTGCGCACCGACGCCCTGCAGACCTTCGTCCGCCAGGAGACGATCCTGGTCTCCCTCACCACGGACGACGGCCTGACCGGCACCGGCTACGCCTACACCATCGGCACCGGCGGCAGTTCGGTGCTCGCCCTGCTCCGCGACCACCTGGCCGAACAGCTGATCGGGGCCGACGCCCGAACCGTCGAGGCGCTGTGGCAGCGGCTGCTGTCGGTCACCCGGGCCACCTCGGTCGGCGCCATCACCTCGCTCGCCCTGGCCGCCGTGGACACCGCCCTGTGGGACCTGCGCTGCCTGCGCGCCGGCGAACCCCTGTGGCGGCTCGCGGGCGGCGCGCACGAGCGGCTGCCGCTGTACGACACCGAGGGCGGCTGGCTCCACCTGACCCCGGACGAACTGGCGAGCGCCGCCCTCCGGGCCAAGGAGCGCGGCCTGCGCGGGGCCAAGGTCAAGGTCGGCAAGCCCACCGCCGGCGAGGACGCGGAACGACTCGCCGCGGTCCGCGCGGCCGTCGGGCCCGACTGGGTGCTGATGGTGGACGCCAACCAGTCGATGACGGGCGCCGAGGCCGTCCGCCGGGCGCGCGCGTACGAACCGTACGACATCGCCTGGTTCGAGGAGCCCCTCCCCGCCGACGACCTCGCCGGCCATGTCCGCCTCGCGGCCTCGACGTCGATCCCCGTCGCCGTCGGCGAGTCCCTCTACAGCGTCGGCCGTTTCGCGGAGTACCTGGCGGCGGGCGCCGCGGGCATCGTCCAGGTCGACGTCGCCCGCGTCGGCGGCATCACCCCGTGGCTCAAGACCGCGCACACCGCGGAGGCCTTCAACGTCCAGGTCGCCCCGCACTTCCTGATGGAACTGCACGCCGGCCTGGCGTGCGCGGTGCCCGCGGGGAGGTGGGTCGAGCACATCCCGCAGCTCGACGCGATCACGCGCACGCCGCTGACCGTCGAGGACGGCTGCGTGGTGCCGTCCGAGACCCCCGGCATCGGCATCGACTGGGACCAGGACGCGATCGACGACCTGCGGGTGGCCTAGGGTGCGTATCGAGTCATGATCCAGTGGCGCAACAGCCGACGCCGGCGCGGCTGTTCGAGCACGACCGACGTCGCGGCCGGCGCGGTTGCGACGACCGCCGCCCACGTGGGCCGAGCGAACCACGGCGCCACCGCTGCGGCGGCCGCTTCGAGCAGCACGAGCAGGAGCATCGCTGCTCCGGGGATCGCCACCGGCGGGTCGAAGGGGCGGTCGCCGGGTGCTCCGACGACGGCCGGAAGTCCGATCAGTTCGGTCAGGAACCGCGGCCCGGAGGCGGCGTTGGTGCGGTTCGGGGAGTCGGCGGCCTGGGTCATGGTCCCGCCCCGGGACGGTGCGGCGCCGTGTCGGGCCCGCCGATGCCGGCCTCGGCCCGCATGCCGTTGATGAGCGCGTTGAACAGGATCCGCACCGCTTCGTAGGTCGCGGCCTGGTTTTCCTCGTCCTCGGGGCGCGGGGCACGGATGCCGGCGGCGTACCGGCCGGGGTGGTCGAGGCCCCACTTCCGGTAGACCCCGGCGATCGCGCGAACCGCGTCCGGGCCGGACCGGCCGACGCCCCGCCGGAGGGCGTTCGGCGAATCGACGTGCAGGTACAACCGGGCCGATCAGCGGCCGGGCAGGTTGTTCAGCGGCGCGGAGCGGCGCTCCAGGAGCTCGGCGTAGGTGCCGTCCCGTTCGGCCCAGCGCAGCGGCAGCGCGGCCTCGGCAACGATCTCGCGGGTCGTGGGCTGCACGGCCAGCAGCTCCATCACCTCGTCGAGGTATTCGTCGACGGGCACGGCCGCCGGGTTGAGCTTCGCCATCGCCGGGGTCGCGACGGCCGGCGGCACGAGCTCGGCCACCTCCACGCCGGTCCCGGCCAGGTGCGCCCGCAGTGACTCGGTGTAGGAGTGGACCGCGGCCTTCGTGGCACCGTAGGTGGCCATGAGCGGGAAGGGCAGGAACGCGATTCCCGAGCTCACGGTGATGATCGTTCCGGCGCCGCGGCTGATCAGGTGCGGCGTGAAGGCGTCGATCATCCGGATCGTACCGAGCAGGTTCGTGGCGACCATGTTCTCGGCGTCGGTGATGTGCGCGGGGTCGCGCAGGTCTTCGGTGAGGAGGACTCCGGACATCGTGACGACGACGTCGAGGTCGGGGTGCGCGGCGAGCACTTCGTCGCGGGCCCGCAGGACCGAGGTGGGGTCGGTGACGTCGATCCGAACGGACCGCAGGCCGTCCTGCTGCGGCTCGGGCCTGCGCCCGCCGACGACGACCGTGTTGCCGTCCTTCGCGAACCGGTGCGCGAGTCCGAGCCCGATGCCAGAGGTGCCACCGACAATGAGCACTGTGCGATTGGTGAGCTTCACCAGAACCTCCCTGTGACGTTCGGTAGTCGTCCGACGACCACCTGCTTCCGCAACCAGGCTCGCTCGCATGCTTCGGAACCGGAAAGGCCCTGCTGATCCGGGGTGTGCCAGGACCCCGTCTGCGACCGTCGGCCGCGGCTACGGTGGTAGGTATGCCTCAAGACGACGCGAACCGGCTGGGCGAGTACCTGCACGCCCGCCGTGACCTGGTCACGCCGCAGCAGGCCGGCATCCCCGGTGGCGCCAACCGGCGCGTCCCGGGGCTTCGCCGCGAGGAGGTCGCGATGCTTGCCGGTATCAGCGCCGACTACTACCTGCGGCTGGAGCGCGGCAGGGATCACAACCCCTCCCCGCAGGTGCTCCAGGCCATCGCCCGTGTCCTCTACCTCGACGACCTGGAAACCGAGTACCTGCTCGGGCTCAACGGGCCCCGCCCGCCGGCCCGCCGCAAGCAGCGCGCGCCGCAGCCGCCCGCCCGGTTGCACCATCTGTTGGCGGCCGTGCACGTGCCGGCGTTCGTCGAGGACCGGCACTTCGACGTCCTGGCCGCCAACCAGCTCGCGACGGCCCTGTCGCCGCGGCTCCGGCCCGGCGAGAACCGGCTGCGCTCCCTGCTGCTCGACCCCGAGGAACGCCACTTCCAGCACGACTGGGAGGCGGCGGTCGTCGACTCCGTCGCGGCGTTTCGCCGTTCGGTGGACGACAGCGTCGCCGACCAGCGCTCAGTCGAACTCGTCGGCGAACTGTCCCGGGCCAGCAACCGCTTCCGCACCCTGTGGGCACGGCACGACATCAAAGCGCTCGGCTGCACCAGCACCGTCAACCATCCGGTCGTGGGCGAACTGCACCTCAACCGCGAGAAGGTCGCCGTCGGAGACCTGCTGCTCGTGCTCTACTACCCGGACCAGGGCAGCGACGCCGTCGAGAAGCTCCAACTGCTGGCCTCCCTCGCCCCTGCCGGCGGGCAGCAGCCCGCTGCGGCCGTCGACCCGCCGACAGGCAGCGACGCCGACGCCCGCCCCCGATCGCAGGACAGCCGGGGCGGAAGCGGGCCGTGACGCTCTGCCCGCGATCCGACAAAGCGCAACTGACGGATGCGGAGCGGGAGTTCGTCGAGCCGTTTCCGCCGATCGCGCGTACGGCCCGTGTCCCGCGCGGCTGCGGCAGCCGTTCGAGGGCGTGATCCGGCGGTTCGGGACGGCGGGGCCGTGGCGTGAGATGCCGCAGGAGTCCGGTGCCTGGTCGACCGTCCACACCGCTTGCGCCAGTGCCGCGACGCCGGAGTCTTCGAGGCGCTCGCGGCTCAGTGCGCGCCCCGGGACCCCTCGGGCAGGGTCCGCTCGAACCAGTGGTGGGCGTACGGCTCGGAGTTGAAGGCCTCGGTCTCGGTGAATCCCGCGGTCTCGTAGAGGCGCCTGGCCTCGCCGAGCGTGCGGTTGGTCTCCAGTCGCAGGGTGCGCATCCCGCGGGCGGCCGCCTCGTCCGCGAGGCGCTCCAGGATGCGGCGGCCGAGGCCGAGCCCGCGGACGTCCGGCGAGGTCCACATCCGCTTCACCTCCGCGATCCGCGTCCCGGCGCGCAGTTTGAGCGCCCCGCACCCCACGGGGGAGCCCTGCGCGCTCGCCACCAGGAGCAGGCCGTCGGGCAGCGTCATCTCCTCGTCGCCGGCGGAGAGCGAGCGGGCCGGGTCGAACCCGGTGTCGAAGCGCCGGCCCAGTTCCTCGAAGTAGGAGCGCAGGCAGTAACGGGCGTCGGGGGTGCGCGGATCGGTGATCTCGATCCGCACCTGAGAGGCCAGCAGCAGCCGTTCGACCTCCGCCATCGCCGCCACCAGGCGGCCGCGCTGGCCGTCGGTCAGCGGCACGAGGATCGACTCCGCCAGTTCGTCGGACGCGCGGTCCAGCACCCCCCGCTCGGCGGCGCCGGCCCGGGTCAGACGTACCTTCCGCACGCGCCCGTCGTCCGCGTCCGGGTCCGTGGTCACCAGGCCGTCCGACTCCAGCCGCCGCAGTTGCCGGCTCAGGTATCCCGAGTCCAGGCCCAGCCGCGAGCGGAGTACGCGGACCTCCGACCCGTCCGGCTCGACCTCCCACAGCAGCCGCGACAGCCCGAGCGACCGGTCCCGCGACAGGTACGCGTCGTTGAGGGCGCCGACCCGCTGTGTGACGGCGCGGTGGAACCTGCGCACGCCGTCGATCTGTCCTCGCTCCATTCTCTGACCGTAGTCAGAGAATTCCGGAAGGGCAAGTGGCCTTCGGGGGCTGCCGCGGCACCGTCACAGCCGTACGACGACGAGGGCCGTGTCGTCGGTCAGGCCGCCCGGCGGGGCGAGGTCGGCGAGCAGGGCGTCGGCGAGCGCCTCGGGGTCGGCCGCGTCGTACCGGGCGAGGGATCCCGCAAGGCGGGCCAGGCCGGTGTCGATGTCCTCGTGGCGGCGCTCGATCAGCCCGTCGGTGTAGAGGACGAGCACGGCTCCCCCGGTGAAGGGCACCGTGGCCTGGTGGCGCAGGACGTGCTCCGGCGAGGCGGCGAGCGGTGGGTCGGTGACACGGTCCAGGAACTCGACGGCGCCGTCCGGCCGCCGGAGCGCGGGCGGCGGGTGACCGGCCCTGCTGTAGGTGATGGTGCGGGCGGACCAGTCGACGAAGGTGCAGGCCGCGGTGGTGTTCTCGGCGCCGTCGATCGACCGGGCGTGCAGCCCGAGCACCTCCAGGGCCTTCGCGGGACCGTCCAGGACCCGGGTGGCGGCGCAGAGCGCGCTCCGCAGCTCCCCCATGATCCCGGCCGCGGGCAGGCCGTGGCCCACGACGTCGCCCACGGACACCGCGATGGAGTCGCCCGGCCGGTCGACCACGTCGTACCAGTCGCCGCACACGTTCAGCGCGTCCACCGCGGGCAGGTAGCGCACCGCCACCGGGTGGCGGCCGGCCGGACGCAGGCCGGGCAGCATCGCCTCCTGGAGGCTCAGCGCGACCTCGCGGGCCCGGATGAACTCGGTGACCTCCTCCACCCGGTGCAGCAGAAGCACCACCTGCCCGTCGGGGTCGAGGACGGGTAGGTTGACCACGCTGACGTAGCGCTCGTCCCGCGTCCCCGTCCGCCGGGGATCACCCACGGCGTACCGCTGGAGCGCCATCGTCTCGCGCCGCCCGGTCGTGGCCACCCGGCGCAGTGACGCCTCGACATTGCGCAGGACCCGTACGGCGAGCTCGTCGGGGAGGCCGCCGATGTCGTCGCACAGCGGCCGCCCGATGATCTCGGCGCGGCTGTGGCCCCAGGTGCGCAGGAACTCCTCGTTCGCGTCGACGTAGACCAGCTGGGGGGAGAGCAGCGCCGCCGGCCCGGGGAAGGACCGGAACACCGCCGTGTAGTCGATCGGTTCCGTCACGTCCGTCCCGTCGCCGCACCGCCGCTGTGGCCTCACACGATAGGAGGGCCACGCGCCCCGGCGGCGGCGCTCCGGTGCTGAAACGGGGCAGGTCACACGGGTGGCCCCGGCCACCGGCGACGGAAGCGGAGCCGTCCTGACGGCCGGCGGCCCCGCGCACCGCGGTGCCGCGCACGGCCGCGCCGCTACACCGTGCCGAGGAACCCCGGGTCGGCCGGGCCCGTCCGGCGGGCGAAGTCCCTTGCCACGCCGAGGACCTCGCGCATCGGCACGGGACGCCGGCTGGTCGCGGCGGGATCGGCGTGCGCCTCCTTCGACCAGAGGAACGGGTACACGCTGATCCCCTGCGAAGGGGACAGGGCCGCGGTCTCCTCGCGCCAGCCGGGCCACCGCAGCTCCTCGTAGAAGGGCTGGAGGCCGCCGGCGAGCAGCCAGGAGATCCACCCGGAGTGGCCCATGTCCAGGGCCTCCCACTCCAGCGTGTCCGGCGCGAACCAGCTCATCTGCCCCGGGACGCCCGGGCGGCCCCCGGCCGCGGGGTCGTGGCCGTTGAGCGCGAACACCCCGCCCAGCACGTCATGGCCGACGACGAGACCGGTCGCGGGGTGCCACGCCGGGTCGAAGGCGGCGGGGAAGTCGTTGACCCGGCCGAGGCTCGGCAGGCCGTCGCTCCCGGGCCCCGTGCCGCCGCCGAACACCCGCAGCCATCCGCCGTCCACGAGCAGTCCCCCGGTGCGGAGCGTCAGCCCGCCGAGCGTGGAGCGCGCGGTGACCTGCATCTGGAGCAGGCAGCGGCGTCCCTCTGCGTCGTCGGCGGGAAGCACCTCCAGCGGCACGGTGGCGGCGGCGAACGCCTCCCGCAGATGCGGCCACACCGGATCGTCCACATCGGTCAGTTCGTCGAGTCCACGCACCCGGGCATGATCGCAGTGCCGGCCGGCGGCCTCTTCGCGGGGGGCGCGTCCCGGCGCCCGGGGCCGGGGCGCGCGTCGGAGCGGCGGAAGAAAGCCGCCGGAGCCGATCGTTGGACCAGGAACCGGTGCAACGGACATCTCAGAACGAGGTCACACCATGGCAACTCTTGGACTCATCGGCAGCGGCTCTATCGGCGGCACTCTGGCGCGGCTCGCGACGGACGCCGGGCTGGACGTGGTCCTCAGCAATTCCCGGGGGCCGGAGACGCTCGCGGACCTGGTGTCCGGGCTCGGCCCGCGGGCGCGCGCGGCGACGCCGGAGGAGGCGGCCGCCGCAGGCGACTGGGTGGTCGTCACCATCCCCGTCAAGGCCGTCGGCCAGGTCCCGGTGGCACCGCTGGCCGGGAAGACGGTCATCGACACCGGCAACTACTACCCGCAGCGGGACGGCGAGATCGCCGAGCTGAAGGACGGCGGCAGCACGGACAGCCAGCTGCTCCAGCAGCACCTGCCGGACTCCCACGTGGTGAAGGCCTTCAACAACATCTTCTTCCGCCACCTGGCCGTGCTCGCCCGGCCGAAGGGCTCGCCGGACCGCACCGCGCTGCCCGTCGCGGGTGACGACCCGGCCGCCGTCGCGCAGGCCGCCGAGCTGCTCGACCTGCTCGGCTACGACGCTCTCGCCTACGGCACTCTCGCCGACAGCTGGCGCTCGCAGCCGGGCACCCCGGTCTACGGCCCGCCCTACGGGGGCGGCGCCGCCGACTTCGCGCACGCGGAGGCCACGCCCGCCTCCGCGGACACCATCCGCGCGCTCCTGGACGCGGCCACCCGCTGACCCGGTGCCGTTCCGGCGCGGCGGGCCGTCGTCCGCCGCGCCCCGGGGCGCGATGACACCGTGAAACGGGTCAACGCGCGCCGGTTCATGCGTGGTTCATGTCTCCGCCACCACCCCGAAGGGGCGTCGCTTTACCTTTCCATGGGACTTCCATTACCCGGACAAGACCATGGAGGCATCGTGCGGCCCCACAGACTCCTTCCCCTGCTCACCCGGCACGCGGCCGGCAGATCGGCCCTGACCTGCCAGTACAAGTGCGGCAACGCGTGTGCGCACGAGGCCCCCAACACCAGCGACAACCCCTATCTCGGCGACGTCGTGGCCGACGCGCTCTCGCGGCGCACGATGCTGCGCACCGGGGCCGTGGTGACACTGGCCGCCGCCGCGGGCGGCCTGGTCGTGGCGAACGGCGGTGACGTGGCCGCCGCCGTGCCCGAGGCGCTGCGCGGCGGCTCGCACGGCGGCGGCGTCGACCGTGAAGCGGCCAAGGGCCTGCGCTTCGTGCCCGTCAAGCCGAACACCACCGACGCCGTGGTCGTCCCCGAGGGGTACGCGCAGAGCGTCGTTATCCGCTGGGGCGACCCGATCCTGCGCGGCGCCCCGGCGTTCGACCCGGCGCGCCAGACCGCCGCGGCGCAGGCGGCGCAGTTCGGCTACAACAACGACTTCCTGCACCTGTTCGAGCTGCCCGGCGAGCGCCACCGCCACGTGCTCGTCGCCAACCACGAGTACACCGACGAGATCCTGATGTTCGCCGGGTACGACGCGGCGGCCCCGACCCGGCAGCAGGTCGAGATCGCCTGGGCCGCGCACGGCCTCAGCGTGGTGGTCGTCGAGGAGGACCGGCGCTCCGGCCGCCTGTACCCGGTGAGCCGGCACGAGCTGAACCGGCGCGTCCACACCACGACCCCGTTCCGCCTGACCGGTCCCGCGGCCGGCAGCCCGCTGCTGCGCACCAAGGCGGACCCCACCGGCACGAAGGTGCTCGGCACACTGAACAACTGCGCGGGCGGTACGACCCCGTGGGGCACCGTGCTGTCCGGCGAGGAGAACTTCAACCAGTACTTCGCCAACGCGGCCTCCGTCACCGACCCCGTGACCGCGGCGCGGCTGCAGCGCTACGGCGTGACCGGCACGGCCAGCGAGCGCAAGTGGGAGCGGTACGACGACCGCTTCGACCTGGCCAAGGAGCCCAACGAGATCAACCGCTTCGGCTGGATCGTGGAGCTCGACCCCTTCGACCCGTACTCCACCCCGCGCAAGCACACCGCGCTCGGCCGCCTCAAGCACGAGGCCGCCCAGCCGCGTCTCACCGAGGACGGGCGTCCGGTCGTCTACATGGGCGACGACGAGCGCTTTGACTACATGTACAAGTTCGTTGCCGCCAAGCCGATGCGGCACGGCTCCGGACGCGCGGTCCGCGAGTACAACATGACGCTGCTGGACGAGGGCACGCTGTACGTCGCCCGGCTCACCGGCGACAGCCCGGCCGCGGAGCTCGACGGCTCCGGCGCCCTGCCCGGTGACGGCGCGTTCGACGGCTCCGGCGAGTGGATCAAGCTCGCGAGCGGCACGACCTCGTTCGTCGAGGGCATGACCGCCGAGGAGGTGTACCTCTTCACCCGGCTCGCGGCGGACAAGGCCGGCGCGACGAAGATGGACCGCCCCGAGGACGTGGAGCCGAGCCCGCGCACCGGTCGCGTCTATGTCGCCCTGACCAACAACACCAACCGCGGCAGGGCCGGTTCCCCCGGTCCCGACGAGGCCAACCCCCGGAGCAACAACCGGCACGGACATGTGCTGGAGCTGGCGGAGTTCTTCGACGACCCGGCCGCCGACCGCTTCGCCTGGCGGCTCTTCCTCGTGGCCGGCGACCCCTCCGACCCGTCCACGTACTTCGCGGGCTTCCCCAAGGACCAGGTCAGCCCGATCTCCTGCCCCGACAACGTGGCCTTCGACCCGCACGGCAACCTGTGGATCTCCACCGACGGCGCGCCCGGCACCCTCGGCACCCATGACGCCCTCTACGGCGTCGCCGTGCAGGGCGACAAGCGGGGCCAGGTGCGGCAGTTCCTGAGCGTGCCGAAGGGCGCCGAGACCTGCGGCCCGATCATCCAGGAGCAGCGGGTCCTGGTCGCCGTGCAGCACCCGGGCGAGACGGACGGCTCCACCTACAGCAACCCCTCCTCGCGCTGGCCGGACGGCGGCAAGGGGATCCCCCGTCCTTCCGTGGTCGTGGCGTGGCGCAAGGACGGGCACGGCATCGGCACCTGACGGCCGGGGCCGGGGCCCGGCACCGGACGCGTGAGCGCCGGTGCGGCCGGGACCGTGCCCGCGGAAGGCCGCGGGCACGGTCCCGGCCGGGTGCCGGTGCGGGTGGGGGTGTCAGCTGATGGCGTTCATGACGGGGTAGTAGCCGCTCGAGTGCCCGGTGGCCGTGGGGTGGTAGGATTCCCAGCTCGGCGAGATGACGAGGGAGTGCAGGTAGTCGTCGCCGGAGCAGAGCTCGTGGTTGTTGAAGGTGTTGCGGACGTCGCCGAAGACGAAGCCGTGGGCGGCCGCCCGGGCGGCGATGACGCTGTCGAGCACGTCCGCCGCCTCGTCGATCTTGCGGTGCTTGGTGTCGGAGAGGCCGACGCAGAAGACGTTGAGGGTGTAGACGCGCGGGTAGCCCAGGACGACGACCTTGGCGTTGGGAGCCTTGGCGCGGATCGCGTCGTACGTGGCGTCCAGGCGGGCCGGGAGGGTGTTACGCGCGTAGTTCTCCGCCGTGTTGACCCGGTTGACGCAGGTGGTGTCGGAGCCGGTCACGCAGGTGGTCATGACGTCCGCGAAGCCGGCGTCGTTGCCGCCGATCGTGATCGAGACGAGCCCGGTGGAGGCGTTCAGCGGACCGAGCTGGCTGTTGGTCACGTCCGTGGTCACCGCGCCGGAGCAGGAGGTGTCGGCGAACGAGGACGGGGCGTGGGCGTTCTTCCACAGGTACGGGTACGCGCTGAAACTCCGGTGGCAACTACCGCTGGCGCTGTCGTAGTTGCCCGCGCCGTTGCCCGAGGAGTACGAGTCCCCGAGCGCGACGTAGGCAGGTCCGGCGGCGTGTGCCGGACTCGACAGGAGCAGACCGAACACCATGGCCATGATCAAGGTGGCGAGGGCCGACAACGACTTCGTGGGTCTCACGGAACCTCCCTGAGCGGTGAACTGACTACCACTTAGTAGCGCCAGTTCCGGCACCTTGGGAAGTGTCCATGACAATAATTCTTCCCGCGTAGATCTCGCGTTCGCCGGACGCGGAGCCGGCGTTGGCCCCGGCGTCACGCTCCGGATCGGAGTCCTCGCGCGGGCGCGCCGCACCACGTCACAACATCAGCCACGGACAACGGAGTTGAGGGCTTCCGACGGACAGGTGATGACACGTCGGCGGGGCACACCGTGTGCCGTACGCCGGGACGGCCGGGAAGCGGGAGGCGGGATCGGCACCGCGCCCCGGACCGCAGCCCTCCCCCACCAGGGGCATCGGGCACGTCCGGCGTATGTCGCCCCGCGTGGACGCCGACCTGAGGAGTGGCCCCCCGGACCGGCGAGGCGGGCGGCGGCGTGTGACTCCGTGGGCGAAGGTGGGAGGACGCGGCACACCGGAACCGGACGAGTGGCCCGGATCACAGGGGCCGGTTCGAACTTTCCCCACGGCGGCCGCGTCCTGCCGGTGTCCGCCGCCGCGGCCCGCGCGGCGCCGGGCCCCGAGCGGTTCGCCCCTTCCCGTACGACACAGACCCCCCGAAAGAGCCGGTTGCCCCATGAACACCCTGGTCCCCCCGTCGGTCGCCGAGCAGTCCGAGGCCGAGGCGCTGTTCCGGTTCGAGACCGGCGCCCCCGAGCACCTGCGCACCGCCCTGGGTATGAACGCCGCGCGGATCGGCGGCGGAGTCGTGCTGTCGATGCGCAACGACCCCACCCGCTTCTGGAGCAAGGCCCTGGGGTTCGGGGTCACCGGCCCCGTGACGCCCGAGCTGATCCGCGAGGTGTGCGACTTCTACCGGGCGGAGGGGACCCCGCAGGCCGTCCTCCAGATCGCCCCCGCGTTCCTCCCCGGGGACTGGGAGGCCGTCTGCGCGAGCGAGGGCATCACCGAGGGCTCGTCCTGGGTGAAGCTCGTCGGCGCGGCGCAGGACGTCGTCGCCCGCGCCGACGCCCTGGACAAGGCACCCGACGGGATCACCGTGGCCCCGGTCGAGGCGGGCCACGCGGCCGGGTGGGGGTCGGTGCTGGTGCGCGCGTTCGGCATGCCCGAGGAGCACTACGCCCAGCTGTCCGCGTACTCGGCCGCCCAGCCGGGATGGCACCCGTTCGCCGCCTGGCTGGACGGGGAGATCGTGGGCACGGGGACGATGCACGTCCACGGGGAGACGGCCCAGTTCTTCGCCGGCGCGATGCTCCCGCACGCGCGCAACCGCGGCGGGCAGACCGCCCTCCTGGCCGCCCGGGCCCGGGCCGCACGGGACCTCGGCTGCCGCTTTCTGGTGGCCGAGACCGGTGCGGAGACCCCCGGCACCCGCAACCCCTCCCTGCACAACATGGTCCGGCTCGGGTTCCAGGTCGCCTACGAACGCCCCAACTGGAACTGGCAGCCGCTGCCCGAGGCGGCCTGAGACAGCGGCCGGCCCCGCGCCCCGCAGGGGAGGGCGCGGGGCCGGCCGCCGGGGCTCAGTCCTGCCAGTCCACCTTGAAGACCCACACGTGCTCCCCGGCCCTGCGGGCGGCCTCGGGGACGTCGATCACCAGTGCCCCGTTCCGTACCGTCCAGTGCAGGGGCCGGTCGTGGCCGAGCATCGTCACGGTGTCGCCCGCGCGGACGGGCACCGGCGCCCCGACGGTGAGCCGGGCGCCCGGGCGGACCATGCTGTGGATGTAGAAGGCCCGGTTCGGGCGGACGGTGAAGCGCAGGTCGTCGCCGAGCTCCGCCATGAGCGACCAGTACGTCGTGTCGTAGATCGCCTCGCCGTTGGTGCGCAGCCAGCGGCCGGTCTCCCGCAGCCGCCGCTGCATGATCTCCGGGATGGTGCCGTCGGCGCGCGGGCCGATGTCCAGGAGGAAGTTGCCGTTCTTGGACACGATGTCGACGAGGCTGCGCACGACCTCCTCGGCGGTCATGTAGGCGTCGTCCGGGGTCGCCCGGTTCCACCCGTAGCTGCGCGGGTCCAGTCCGCGGCTGGCCTCCCACTTGGCGACGACGGTGCTGTCGTAGGTGGTGTACTCGGGCGTGGTGTAGTCGTGGAACCCGATGCCCGAGCGGTCGTTGACGGTCACGTCGACGGGCCGGTGCCGGTTCTTGGCGTGGTTGAAGTACTCGGCCAGCACATGGACGCTGTCGTTGGAGCCGCCGATGTCGCACCACAGCACGTGCGGGTCGTAGCCGTGGATCAGCTCCAGCATCTGCGGGGCCTGGTAGTCCTTCACGAAGTCCTTGCCGGCCGTGTAGCCGGTGTACGGCACGGACTCCAGGGTGTACGGATTGCGCGGGGCGTGGCCCATCCAGGGGCTGTCCGGGTTGAACCACTCCGGCATCGAGAAGTACAGGCCGCGGCGGAGTTCAGGGGCGTACCGCCGCGAGGCGTCGAAGAGTTCCCCGACCAGGTCGCGGCGCGGGCCCAGCTTCACGGAATTGCGGTCGGACACCTTGCTGTCCCACAGGGCGAATCCCTCGTGGTGCTTGGAGGTGAGCACGTGGTACTGGGCCCCGGCGTCCCGGAAGAGTTCCACCCAGGCCCGCGGGTCGAACTTCTCGGCGGTGAACATCGGGATGAAGTCGTCGTAGGCGAAGTCCTCGCCGTAGGTGGCCCGGTGGTAGGCGTACACCGCGTCGCCGGGGTTCTGCATGCTGTTCCAGTACCACTCGGCGTACTGCTGTCCCACGGGCGACCAGGCGGGCACCGAGTACACGCCCCAGTGGATGAAGATGCCGAACTTCGCGTCCTGGAACCAGTACGGCGCCTGGTGGCCGGAGAGGGAGGTCTCGGTGGGCTCGTAGTCGGCGGTACCCAGGGTCAGGGCGGCGCCGGCCGCGGCGGCGCGGGCGCCGCGGCCGCGGACGGTGACAGTGCCGTCCTGCCGGGTGCCGGGCGCGGTTCCCGGGCGGTTGCGGATCCCGACGCGGACCCGGGCCTGCTCGCCGGGGCCGAGGCGACGGATGCGGACGGGCTCGACGGTGCGGGCGCCGGGGACGTCCACGGTCACGGACACCTCGTCGCGGGCGAGGACCGCGACGGTGCCGGCGTTCAGGACGGTGGCCTCCACGCTCTGCGCGCCGGAGGACTCCAGGAGCGAGTGCGTGGAGTGCGCGTCCCGCACCAGCAGCGCCCGTCCCTCGGCCGGCGGCTGGAGGGAGAGGGCGAAGACGTGCAGGGCCGTGCGGCCCTCCTCGGCGGGCCCGATGTCGGGCAGGGAGACGGCGACGGCCTCGCGCCCCGGGTCGATCCACACCTCCGCGACCTGGATGCCGACGCTGTGCGCGTCGGTGCCGCCGCCGGGCGTGTACCGGTACGGCGCCGACAGCGGGCCGCCGGTCGCGTACCAGTCGGCGCCGCCGAGCCCCGCGGTGGTCGTCGAGCCGTCGGCGTAGTGCACGATGGCCGTGCCGGAGGCGTTGCCGTAGCTGCCGGACGTCAGGAAGACGGCGGACAGGTAGCGGCCCCTGGGCAGGTCGATGCGCTGGCCCCGGGCGACCACGTTGTTGTACGTCCCCGCCCCGGCGGCCGGGAACAGGAAGGGGATGCCGCCCACCTCGATCCGGCCCGAGGGCAGTTCCTCGCCGGGAAAGGTGTAGCCGGAACCGTCGAAGTCGCCGCCGCCGGCGGCCGCGGTGTCGATGCCGTCGTTGTCGAAGAGCGCGTCGAGCGGAACGGGTACCGGATCCGGGACGGCGGCCCAGGGGCCCGTCCCCCGCTCCCCCGCGAGCCCTGCCGCGGGCTCGGCGGCGCCGGCCGGGCCGGCGAGCGGTACGGCGGCCAGGGCGGCGGCACCGGCCGCGGCTCCCAGCACCTGGCGTCGTGGATAGCTGGCCATGAACAGCCCCCCAAAGGCGACTCGATTCATCGGACGTCTGATGATTGAGCCGTAGCTGATTGACTGTCAACGGGGCTGACGTTCAAGGATGTTCCGCGATTGATCCGATGACAGCCCGGCGGTCGTGCGGTGGCGGTCCGGTGAGGCGGGCGTCCCGGCCCGGCCGGCGGGTGTTCCCACGGCCCGCCCCGCCGGGGTAGGAAGGGAGGATGACCTTGCCTTTCAGCACGCTCACGCATCTGGAGTGCGCGCGGTGCGGCCGCCGCCACGACGCCGACCGGGTGCAGAACCTCTGCGCCTGCGGCTCGCCGCTGCTGGCCCGCTACGACCTGGAGCGGCTGCGCGCCTCGCTCACCCCCGCGGACCTCGCGGAGCGGCCGCCCTCGCTGTGGCGCTACCACGAGCTGCTGCCCGTCCGCGCGCCGGAAAACGTTGTCAGCCTGGGCGAGGGCATGACCCCGATGGTGCCGCTGCCCCGCTACGGCGAGGCCATCGGCGTCCCGGGCCTGGTGATGAAGGACGAGGGACTGGTGCCCACCGGCAGCTTCAAGGCCCGCGGCGCGGCGGTCGGCGTGGCCAGGGCCCGCGAGCTGGGAGCACGCGGCATCGCCATGCCCACCAACGGCAACGCCGGCGCGGCGTGGGCCGCCTACGCCGCCCGCGCCGGTCTGGACGCCCTGATCGCCATGCCCGTGGACGCCCCCGCCATCACCCGGGCCGAGTGCGCGGCCGCGGGCGCCGACCTGTACCTGGTGAACGGGCTGATCGGCGACGCGGGACGGCTCGTCGCGGAGAAGATCGCGGCCGACCCCGGCACGTGGATGGACGCGGCCACGCTCAAGGAGCCGTACCGCATCGAGGGCAAGAAGACGATGGGCCTGGAGATCGCCGAACAGCTCGGCTGGCGCGCGCCCGACGTCATCGTCTACCCCACCGGCGGCGGTGTCGGCCTCATCGGCATCCACAAGGCCCTGCTCGAACTGCGCGAGCTGGGCTGGCTCCAGGGCCCGCTGCCCCGCCTGGTCAGCGTCCAGTCCACCGGCTGCGCCCCCATCGTGCGCGCCTTCGAGAAGGGCGAGCGGACCAGCGAGCCCTGGCAGGACGCGCGCACGGTCGCGTTCGGCATCACCGTCCCCAAGGCGCTGGGCGACTTCATGGTGCTGGACGCCCTGTACCAGACCAAGGGCCAGGCCGTCGCCGTCACCGACGAGGAACTGCTCGCCGACCGCGACGCGTGCGCCGCCGCGGACGGCGCCCTGCTCTGCCCCGAGGGCGCGGCGACCCTGTCGGCGGTGCGCGTCCTGCGGGAACGGGGATGGCTGTCGGGCGACGAGGAGGTCGTGGTGCTCAACACCGGCGCCGCGGCCAAGTACCCGGAGGCGTTCCGGACCGATCCTCCGGTCCTGGACCTCACCGACCGCATCCCGTAGCACGGGCGGGGACGGCCGACCGGCGCACGCGGTACGGGAATCACGACCCCGGCCCGGTGCCCTCGGAGGCCGCCCTCCCCGCCTCGGCCGTGACGAGGTCGAGCAGTTCGTCGATCCGGTCCCGGTGGGTGCGGTAGGACACCACGCAGACGCGGATGGTCTGCCGCCCGTCGATCACGGTGCTCTGGAGCAGGACGCGGCGGCCGGCGTTGACCCCCTCCAGCAGGCGCCGGGTCGCGCGGTCGGCCTGCTCGGCGGCGGCCCGCGTGGTGCCGTGCGGCCGGACCCGGAACACGACGGTGCTCAGCTCGGGCCGCAGCGGCAGCTCCAGGGCGGGTATCGCGGAGAGGCGGTCGTGGACGTGCCGCGCCAGGTCCAGCTTCTCGTCCAGAGCGGCCCGGAAGGCGGCGACGCCGTGCAGGTGCAGAGGGAGCCAGAGCCGCAACCCGCGCACCTCGTGGCTGAGCTCGACTCCCATGCCGGCGTAGTCGGGCAGGCCGTCGTAGGAGCCGACGTCCTGCAGATAGGTGCCGGTGCCCGAGAAGGCGGCCCGCAACGTCCGCGGATCGCGGACGACGAGGGCGCCGGTCCCGAAGGGCAGGAACAGCGCCTTGTGCGGGTCGAGGGTGACCGAGTCGGCGCGTTCCAGGCCGGTGAGGGCGGCCCGTCCGCGCTCGGTGAGCCGGAAGAACCCCCCGTAGGCGGCGTCGGCGTGGAACCACAGGCCCTCCCGCCGCGCCAGGTCGGCGATCGCGGCCAGGGGATCGATCGTCCCGGTGTCGGTGGTGCCTGCCGACCCGACGACGAGGAAGGGGCGCCGTCCGGCCGCGCGGTCGGCGCGCACCATCGCTTCCGCCGCCGGCACATCCATGCCGAGCCGCCCGTCGCAGGGCACGCTGCGGATGTTGCGCGCCTTGATGCCCGCGAGCAGGGCGGCCTTCGCGACCGAGTGGTGTGCGTGGGGGGTCGTGTAGACGGTTCCCTCGCCGATGTCCTCGCCGAGTCTGTCGTGGCGGGCGGCGACCAGCGCCGAGAAGTTGGCCATGGAGCCGCCGGTGGTCAGCAGGCCGCCGCTGCCCTCGGGCAGTCCGCACACGTCGCGTGCCATCCACTGCACGGTGCTCTCCTCGAGCGCGGCCAAGGCGGGCGCGGCGACGGCGAGACTGCCGTAGCGGTTGGTGGCGCGAGCCCAGAACTCCCCGAGTGCGGAGCTGTACAGCCCCCCGCCGGGGACGGCGGCGAGGAAGCCGGGTCCTGTGGTCTCCACAGCGCACGCCGTCGCCTCGTCGAGCCGGTCCAGCAGCGGTTTGAGCTCTCCGCCCGTCTCCGGGGGCGGCGCGAGGAACGCCCGCACCAGGTCGGCGGTCTCCTCGGGAGTGGACACGTTGTCCACGGGACGGTCGGGGATCCCGGCCACGAACTGCGCGATCCGCGCGGCCACCAGGCCGCCCATTTCGGCCACGTCGGCCGCGTCGGTCTCCAGCGGGTTGTGACTCATGCCGTCCCCAATCGTGCAGGCGCGCCGGGATGCCGGTGGGAGGCAGCACGGACCGGCCGATCCGCATCGTCGATGTGGTGCGTCGCCCGCCGGTGAGGCACACGTCCGGCCGGGATCACCCCACCGGGCCGGGCCCACGTCGTCGTGCGGCCCTGGCAACGCCCCGGCACATACCGTGCCGGAAGGTACGAACGCCCGCCGTTCGGGAGCGGGCGGCATCGGCCGCGGCCGGGAGCGGGCCGGGAAGTGCCGCACGGGCGATCCGGCACACCGTACAACAGCCGCCCATCAGGCGGAAGCTTTGATTCCGGAGCGCGGTCCGCCCCGCACCTACGGGCGGGGCAGCAGCGCCATCGCGGTGTCAGCGACGGCGTGGAGCGACTCGGGGCCGCTGCCGCCCTTGCCGAGGGCCTCGATGCCGCGGATGACGGCAAGGAGGAGTGCGGCGAGGCGCGCGGGGTCGGCGGCCGGGTCGATGTCGCCCGCGCGCTGGGCGGCCGCGACGCACGCGGTGAAGAGTTCCTCCAGCGCGGCGAAGGTGCGCCGGGCGATCGCCTGGACCTCGGGGTCGCGGCCGGAGAGCTCGGCCGTGCCGTTGGCGAGCAGGCACCCGCGCAGGTCCACGTCGGAGGCGGTGGCCGCGGCGACGTCCCGCACCTGCCCGCCCAGGCGCTCCAGTGCGCCCTCGTCGGGGCCTTCCAGGCGGTCGCCGATGGCCTTGACGAGCCCGTCGCAGTAGTCGCGGAACGCGCGCAGGAACAGCTGGTGCTTGTCGCCGAAGGCTCCGTAGAGGCTGCCTTTGCCGAGTCCGGTGTCGCGCAGGATGTCGTCGACGCTGGTGCCCGCGTAGCCGGTCGACCAGAACCGGTCCCTGACCGCGCGCAGTACCTGGTCCTCGTCAAAGCTCCGGGGTCGTGCCATGCGCCCACCGTATCTGTTCTTGACTGCCCCGTCCACAATCGGGTGGGCCTGGACGAGGTCGTCCGCAGCACAGGACCCGCCGGGACACGTGCCACGGCTCCGGCGGCCTCCCCCGAAGACCTCCGTCATGGCGGCCGAGGGCGGCGCGCCCGGGGAGGCGGTCGCGGCCTTCCTGGCCGGGCCGGACGTCTCGTTCGTCACCGGCTCCGAGCACTCCGCCGTCGGCGGGCGAGGCAGGCCCAGGTCCGACCGGCAGCACGGCAGGCGCCGGCACCGGGCGGGCCGCCCGGTGCCGGTCCGCCGCGGCGGACTACGGCTTGCGGGCCATCCCGGCGGCGATCAGGTGCTCCCAGACCGTCAGCTCCCGCTCCGCCTGGCCGATCTGCGAGGCGTCGGCCGCCTCGGGCCGCCACAGGGACGCGGGGACGATCCCGGGCTCCAGCATCTCCAGCCCGTCCAGCAGGCCCTCGATCTCCTTGTCGGTGCGCCACCGGCCGCGCCCGAACGTCTGCTGGAGGACCCGCTCGGCCTCCACGGTCTGCGGGTTGTTGCCCGACCGGAAGTGGCTGACGAAGAAGTAGCTCCCGGACGGCACCTGCTCGCGCCAGTAGGCGACGATGCCCGCCGGGTCCTCGTCGTCGTTCACGTGGTGCAGGATCGCGCTGAAGATGACGGCCACCGGGCGGCTGAAGTCGATCAGTTCCAGGGTGTCCGCGTGCTCGCGGATGCCCTCGGGCTCCCGCACGTCCGCCTGGATCACCCGGGTGTCGTCGTTGTCCTCCAGCAGGGCCCGGCCGTGGGCCAGCACGATCGGGTCGCTGTCCACGTACACCACGCGGGAGCCCGGCGCGTGCCGCTGGGCGACCTGGTGGACGTTGTCCGCCGTCGGCAGACCGCTGCCCAGGTCGAGGAACTGCCGCACGTCGGTGGTCGTCGCGATCTCCCGGACCGCGCGGACCAGGGCGGCGCGATTGGCGAAGGCGATCGCCACCGAACCGGGCAGGTCCCGCTTGAAGACATCACCGATCTCCCGGTCGACGGCGTAGTTGTCCTTGCCGTCGAGCAGGTAGTCGTACACGCGCGCGATGCTGGGTTTCGTCTGGTCGACCCAGGAATCCTGTTCCGTCATGCCGGCCATCCTTCTCCACACCGCGTCGCCCAACCACCCTCGTGCGCAAGGATAGTGTGCCGATCCGGCCGCGTGCCGCCGCCCCTCAGCCGAGCCGGTCGATCAAGGACGCCAGCAACCGGGCGGAGTTGCGCGGCGGTTCGGCCTCGGCCGCCAGCCGGTCCATGACCGTCAGGTAGTGCTCGACGTCCTCCTGCTTGTCCAGGTACAGGGCGCTGGTCAGCTGCTCCAGGTAGACGATGTCGGGCAGCGCGGGTTCCGAGAAGCGCAGGATGGTCACCGGCCCGCCCGCCGCGGCCAGGCCGCCGACGTCGAACGGCGCGATCTGCAGCGTCACATGGGGCAGCGTGGCGGCCTCCATGAGGTACTCCAGCTGACCGCGCATCACCTCGACGCCGCCGAGCGGCCGGCGCAGGCACGCCTCGTCCAGCACGACCCACAACCGGGGCGCTCCCGGCCTGGTCAGCAGCTTCTGACGGGTCATCCGCATGGCGACACGACGCCCGACCTCGCTCTCGGTCGCGCGGGGGTGGCCGAGCCGCATGACGGCCCGCGCGTACGCCCCGGTCTGCAACAGGCCCGGCACGAACTGCACCTCGTACGTCCGGATGGTGTGCGCGGCCTCCTCCAGGCCGATGTGCGTCTCGAACCAGCCGGGCAGGACATCGGCGTACTGGTGCCACCAGCCGGGGGTGTTGGCCCGGCGGGCCAGTCCGAGCAGCTCACCGCGCTCCCGCTCGTCCGCCACGCCGTACAGGGTGAGCAGGTCCGCGACGTCGCGCTCCTTGAAGCCCACCCGGCCCAGTTCCAGGCGGCTGATCTTCGCGTGCGAGGCGCGGATGGCGTCCCCCGCGGCCTCCCGGCTGATGCCCCGGTCCTCGCGCAGCCGGCGCAACTGCGTGCCGAGCACGATGCGCAGCACGGTCGGGCCGCCCTGGGGCGTGTCGGTCCAGGAACGGGCCACGGACTCACCGCCCGGCCCAGCAGCGCTCATCTCGACTCCCCTGAACGACTCGTCGGGGCCAGTCTCCCACTGCCGCACCGGCGTTCGCAGTCCCACCGCGCAGAACGGCGGAAGGAACGGCCCGGTCGCGCCCGGCCGGTCAGACCAGCCCCGCGCGGTAGACCAGCAGGGCGATCTGGACCCGGTTGTTCAGGTCGAGCTTGGTCAGGATGTGGGAGACGTGCGACTTGACCGTCGGCAGGCTCATGAAGCACGAGGCGGCGATCTCCGCGTTGGTCATGCCCTGGGCGACGGCGAGGGCCACCTCCCGCTCTCGGTCGCCGAGCAGCCGCAACAGGCCCTCCGCCCGGTCCTGTTCGGTACGGTCCGCGGGGGCGCCCGGCGCGGTGCCGGTGACGGCGTCGATGAGCTGCTTGACGGCGTCGGGCGACAGGACCGGCTCCCCCGCCATCACGTTGCGCACCGCCGCCACGATCTGCGCCGGGGGCGTGTGCTTGAGGACGTAGCCCGCCGCCCCGGCCCGCAGCGCGCCGAGGATGTAGCCGTCGGTGGTGAAGGTCGTGAGGATCAGCACCTCGGGCGCCCGCGGCAGCCGCCGCAGCGCGGCGGTGGCGGCGAGCCCGTCCATGCGCGGCATGCGGATGTCCATCAGGACCAGGTCGGGGTGGTGGGCCTCGGCCAGCGGCAGGACGTCGGCACCGTCCTCGGCCTCGCCGACCACGTCGATGTCGTCCGCGGCGGACAGCATCAGGCGCAGGCCGGAGCGGACGAGCGGGTCGTCGTCGACGATGAGCAGGCGGGTCATCTTGTCCATGGCAGCCAGACGTCGAGTCGGAAGTCGGTCGCGGTGTGGCGGTGGCTCATGCGCCCGCCGGCCAGGCGCACGCGTTCGTTCATGCCGATGAGGCCCTGCCCCGAGCCGGGCCCGCGGGTCGCGGGCTCGCGCTGCACGGGGTTGGCGACGCCGACGGTCAGCCCGGAGCGCCGGCCCCCGGTGAGGGTGAGGCTGACGGGTGTACGGGGGGCGTGCTTGCGGTGGTTGGTGAGGGCTTCCTGCAGTACGCGGTAGGCGGTACGGCTGGTGGCCGGGTCCATCGTGGCCGGATCCTCCAGTTCCTGGTGCGTCTCCACGGTGGCGCCGGTCGCGCGTGCCTCCTCGATCAGCCGCGGCAGGTCGCCCAGTGAGGGCTGCGGGGGCTCGGCGTGCGGACTGACCGTGGGGGCGCGCAGGACCCGCAGCACGTCCTGGAGGTCCTCCAGCGCCTGGCTCGCGCTCTGCCGGATCACGCCCGCGGCCTCGGCGACCTGTGCGGGCGCGGCGCCCGGATGGAACTCCAGGGCACCCGCGTGCATGCTCAGCAGCGTCAGCCGGTGCGCCAGGACGTCGTGCATCTCCCGCGCGATCTCCTCGCGCGCCTGCTGCCGCGCCCGGTCGGCGCGCAGCGCGGCCTCGCGTTCGGCACGCGCCTCCCGTTCCCGCACACCCCCGACCCACAGTCCCCAGCCCACGGTGCCGCCGACGAACGCGACTCCCGCCACCGCCATGGCCACGCTCAGGGGGTTGAGCAGGGCCGTCACGAACGGCCGCGCCAGAACCGGCAGCAGCGCGAAGCCGGTGACCGCGGCGGTGGTCCGCCCCGGCCGGCGGGCGGCCACGGTGAACAGGGCCACCAGCAGCGGCACGCCGGTCGGCCACGCGGTGGCCAGGACGACGAGCGCCAGGGCCAGGGCCACCGGGAAGCGCCTGCGCCAGTAGAGCGCCGCGCACCCCAGCAGCGGCACGGTCATGCCCCGCGCGTCCAGTCCCCCGACGTACGGAACGAGCCACGACAGCGCGGCGTGCGAGGACAGCAGGGGTTGGACGGGCAGACCCCCCGCGTCCGACCGCACCACGAGCGCGGTCAGCGCCGCCGCCGAGGCCACCACGAAGGCGTCGGCGAGACGCGGCCGCTCGCGCCACTGCTGCCGGAGGTCGATCACGCTCGCCACCGTAAGGGCGCTCCGCCCGCCCGCCAACTCGTGACGGGGCGCGCGGTGAATTCCTGTACCAAAGGATGAAGGCGCCCTGTCCCGGTGGTTCTTTCGGCTGCGCGCACTACCTCCGCATGGCCGAATTCGGCGCCCCCCGCCGCTCCGTAGCGTCGGCGCCATGAACTTCGAACAATTCTCCAAGAACCTTTCCAGGACCAGCGTCGCGGCCATTGCGGCCGCATTCGCGGGAGTCGTCGTCACGCTCTACGCGGCCGTGCACATCGTCGAGCGGATCTGGGCCCACGCGACGCTGGCCCTCGTGCAGATCCCGGGCCTCGGCGCGGCCGTCGTGCTCGCGGCGGGCGTGATCGTGCTCGGCGTCTCGACGGGACTGCTGCGCCGTGGGGCGCACCGGGCACGCACGGACGCGGACCTGGGCTCGTGACACTGCGCCCCCGACGCGGCGTCCGCGCCGTTCTCGCCCTGATCACCGTGGCTGCCGCGGCATCGACCGCCGCGTGCGGAACACTCCACGGGGTGACCTCGCCGCACGACGAGCGGGAGCACGCCGCGGCGGCGGGGACCGGGGATCCGCAGCCGGCCGTCGACTGCGCCACGGACAAATGCGTCGCGCTCACCTTCGACGGCGGCCCCAGCAGACCGACCCCGGCGCTGCTCGACATCCTGAAGGAAAAGCACGTCCACGCCACTTTCTTCGTCCAGGGAAAGGGGCACACGGACACCTATCCGCAAACGGTGCTGCGCATGGCCCGCGAGGGCCACGAGATCGGCAACCACACCTGGTCGCACAAGAATCTCACCGCATTGGACGAGAAAGGGATCACCGACGAAATAGCCCCCGTGCAGCAGGAGGTACGGGCGATCACCGGGCACACGCCGACAGTGATGCGTCCCCCTCA
The DNA here is from genome assembly GCF_044751205.1 of Streptomyces sp. NPDC088732. Taxonomy (NCBI): domain Bacteria; kingdom Bacillati; phylum Actinomycetota; class Actinomycetes; order Kitasatosporales; family Streptomycetaceae; genus Streptomyces; species Streptomyces sp. NPDC088732. The sequence continues at coordinate 12,822 of NZ_JBIVLI010000024.1, read as the reverse complement.
GGGCCGTACCGACGACGACGTGTCCGGCGTCATGAAGCGGCTGGGTCTGGCACAGGTGCTGTGGAGCGCGACCGCGAGCGACTTCGCCACCAGGGACACCGACACGATCATCAAGCGCATCCTGGAGCAGACCCACCGCGACGGGATCATCCTCCTCCACGAGAGCTACGGGGGAACGGTCCCCGCCGTGCCCACGATCATCGACACCCTCCAAAAGCGGGGCTACACCCTGGTCACCGTCTCCCAGCTGCTCGCCCCGGCCGTCCCGCGGCCCGGCGTGGTCTACCGTCCGTGAACCGTGCGCCCCCGGACGCCGGTGCTGCCGTTCGCGGCGGCACCCCGGCGTGCGGGGGCGCCGGCACGCCCGTCAGGTCCGGCCGCCGGCCAGCCGCCGCAACCGCTCCTCGCTCGGGCTGCCGGGTTCCGCGGTGAAGACGGTCAGGATCTGCGACTGGTCGAGGTCGGCCAGGCTCTCACCGTGAAGGCGGAGGGGGCCGACGTCGGGGTGGTGGATCGTCTTGGGCTCGCAGTACGGCCCGAGCACGGGGCGTTCGCGCCACAGCGCGGCGAACTCGGGACTGGCGTCGAGCAGCGCGTCCACCAGGACGCGGACGCGGGGGTCGGAGCCGCCCGCGGTGTGCGCCGCCAGGAGCTGGGCGGTCAGGGTCCGGCTGTGCCGCGCGTGCTCGTCGGCGGGAAGGGGCAGCCGCGTCCCGGGGTCGGTGAACCAGCGGTACGCCAGGGAGCGCGCGAGGCCCGTGTGGCGGGTCTGGTCCCCGAGCAGCAGCCGGGCCGGCCGGTTCTGCGCGAGGGTCTCACCGAGGTGGTTGACGATCTGCGCGGGCGTGTCGCCCAGGCGGTCCAGGATCCGCCGGATCCCCGGATTGACGCCGTCCGCCTCCGGCTCACGGCGCGGCGGGACGTAGCCGGCGAGCCGGAAAAGGTGGTCGCGTTCGTCCGGCGACAACCGCAGCCCCTCGGCGATCCCGGCGAGGATGCGCTCGGAGGGGCGGGGTCCCCGCTGCTGCTCGATCCGGCTGTAGTAGTCGGTCGACACATGGCTGAGGACGGCGACCTCCTCGCGGCGCAGCCCCTCGGCACGCCGCCGCCGGGTGCGGGGAAGACCCACGTCCTCGGGCTGGAGCGCCGCCCGGCGGCTGCGCAGGAACCCGGCCAGCTCACCTCGTCGCACCGCCGGCCCTTCCCTCGTCCTCGGTCCCCGGGGTGCACGGCGCGCACCCGTGCCCGCTGCAACCCGCGGCGGGCGCGGCGCTATTCCGGGGCCGCCGGGATTTCCCGTCGTTCCGGGGATGACGCGCCGGGCCGACGGGGTTGTACGGGGGTGGGACAGCTCACATCGCCGGGCGAAGGAGTGGACATGACCGTGCAGGACAGCCACCGGGCGGAGTCGCGGGAGGCCGTCGACCCGGCCGCCTTCACCGAGGAGTGGGAACGCTGGCACCGCGCCAAGGAGGACACGCTCGCCGGGCCGCACGGCTTCCTGGCGATCACCAGTCTGCGCTGGCTCGGCCCTGAGCCCGAGCGCTTCGACGACGCCCCCGGAAGCTGGTTGGCCGCCGGCGACCGCGTGGTGGTCGAGCTCGCCGAGGGCGAGGAGCTGACCGTCGACGGCACGGCGGTGCGCGGCCGTTACGACTTCGGGGTGATCGGCGAGCGGGACAGTGTGTACGCGGGCCACGGCGACGCGGTGATCGAGGTCGCCAAGCGCGGCGGGCACAACATCGTGCGCCCCCGTCACCCCGGCAACACCCTGCGCACCGCTTTCGCCGGCACGCCCGCCTACGCCCCGGACCCCCGCTGGGCCCGCGAGGGCCGCTTCGTGCCGTTCGACACCCCGCGCGCCGTGACCGTGGGCGCCGTCACCGAGGGGCTGGAGCATGTCTACGACTCCCCCGGCCAGGTGGAATTCGCCTGGGACGGGACCACGTACCGGCTCACCGTGTTCAACGGAGTCCGCCCCGGCAGCCTGATGGCGCTCTTCACCGACGCCACCTCCGGCGTGACCACCTACGCCGCCAACCGCTCGCTCCAGATCGACGCACCCGGCCCCGACGGCCGGGTCCGCCTCGACTTCAACCGCGCGGCCAACCTGCCCTGCGCCTACACCGACCTCGCCACCTGCCCCCTCCCGCCCGCCGGGAACCGCCTCCCGATGGCCGTCGAGGCAGGGGAGAAGATCCCCTTCGAACGCGGCGGCAAGGGCTGACCGGCTGACCCCCACCGGTGTCCGCGCGCCGGAAATCGCTGGACGCGCCGCGGTCCGGTCGGCGAACATCCGCCTGTGGCCGATGACTTCGACGACCGCGGACCGCGGCGGGTGCGCTGTGCGGAACTGTCCGGCGCGGCGATGGCGGCCCTGCTCGACGGGGACCTCCCCCGAGCCGGTGCGCTGACGGGCGTGCCGCTGACGGCGTACTTCCTGACCGACCGGGCCCTGTGGCTGTGGCGGTACCGGCTCGGTCAGATGGCCGCCGATCCCGGCCTGGCGCGGTGGATGGTGCGGCAGGTCCTCGTGGGGGACGAGGGCCTGGCCGTCGGGCACGCGGGCTTCCACGGGCCTCCCGACGGGACGGGCACGGTCGAAATCGGGTACTCCGTGGCTCCCGCCTTCCGCCGCAGGGGGTACGCCCGCTCCGCCGTGGCCGAGCTGCTGCGCCGGGCGGCGGCTGAGCCCTCGGTCCTGACCGTGCGGGCGGCCGTCGCGCCGGACAACCGGGCGTCCCTGGCCACGATCGCGGGCTTCGGCTTCGCCGAGGTGGGCGAGCAGTGGGACGAGGAGGACGGCCGTGAACTCCTCTTCGAGGTCCCGGCCCGCCCGGCCCGTGCGGGGGGCACCGCATGATGACCGCGTCCGACGTCCTGTCCGTACTCGCCCTGCTGCGGCGGGCGCACACCGAGGTGTGGATCGGCGGCGGCTGGGGCATCGACGCCCTCGTCGGTGAGCAGACCCGGCCGCACCGCGATCTGGACCTGATGCACCGCGCCGAGCAGGAGCCGGCCGTCGTCGCCGCGCTGGCGGACGCGGGCTTCGCCGAGACGCTGGACTGGCGGCCCGTACGGTTCGTCGTGACGGACCCGCGCGGGCGGGAGCTCGACCTCCATCCCCTGTCCTTCGCGGCGGACGGCTCCGCCGTACAGGCTTCCCCGGACCCCGACCGCCCTTTCCGGTATCCCGCGTCCTGCTTCACCACCGGCGTGATCGAGGGAACGGTCGTCCCTTGTCTCTCCGCGGCACAGCAGGTCCACTTCCACCAGGGCTACGAGCCGGCCGACCACGACCGGCACGACATGACCCAACTCCGCCGCGTGTTCGGCATCGCGACGCACTTCTGAGACCCGGCAGGGCCGCTGCCGTTGGCACTCACGTTCAAAAGTGTCAAACAGTGTTATGGAGATTCGGTGTGCACCTGACGCCTCCGCGACACCGGAAGCGCCCAACACGCCGGATATATGCTCATCAATCCGGACGAACACTCCCCGCGCCCTGCTCCCACACCCTGGACACGCGCCGCTGAGCGTCAACACTGTCTGCTACGTTCCCCATGACTCGACAGCGAGGCCGGCACGACGGGTGCGTGAGCCATCCGCACGGCTTCCCCCGTGCCCCGCACTCCCGGCGACCTGAACGACCGTTCCACAGCACGACCTTGGGAGCCACACGTGCGGAAAGCACTCCTGCCCGCCGTACTTGCCGCCGCAGCCGTACTCGTCACCGCCGCCGCGCTGGGCGCCGTCGCCGCCGCGCACTCGCACGGGTCCGGATCGGGCAGCCGGGCGGACGACGCGGAGGACGGCCTGCGCGTCGGCGCCGTCTGCTCGTCCGACTTCGCCTTCGCCACCGAGGTCTCGTGCGGGCTGACGCACTTCGGGGACGTGCGCAGGCACTGCTCCGCCCCGGGCACCGCCGGCTGCCCCCTGACCCGTTCCGTCACGCTGAAGAACGTGGGGCGGACGCCGGTACGGCTCGTGGCCGTCAGCGGATCGGCGCCCGGCGAGCGCCACGAGACCGTCTCCCGCACGCTGCGCGCCGGGGCGTGGGAGGTGCTGGGACCGCGGGACGGGGACCTGTATCTCTTCGATATCGTCCTGCGCTCGGACGGCGGCCGGGCGGCGGTCAGCGTCACGGGCGTCTCCTGACCCCGCGCGCGGGGTCAGAGGTCCAGCAGCGCCTGCTCGACGGCCTCGGTGAGCGCGGGGTGGATGTAGAGCACGTCCCGGGCGATCCGGTCCACGGTCTGCCCCAGGGACATGGCCTGGATCAGGGGCTGGATGAGCGTCGCGGCCTGGGGTCCGATGATGTGGGCACCCAGCAGCGTGCGGTCGGCCCGGTTCGCGAGCACCTTCACGAAACTGGTGGTGTCCTCGAGCGCCCAGCCGTACGCGGTCTGCGAGTAGTCGCGGACGCTGACGAGGTAGTCGATGCCGCGGCGGCGCACTTCCTGCTCGGTCATGCCGACGCCCGCGATCTGCGGATGGGTGAAGACCGCGTGCGGCACGGCGGAGGTGCCCAGGGTGCGGATGTCGTCGGGGTGCAGCAGGTTGTGGCTCACCAGCCGCACCTCGGCGTTGGCCCGGTGCTTGAGCTGGAAGTGGTTCGCGACGTCGCCGAGCGCCCACACGCCCGGCACCGAGGCGCGGCAGGCGGCGTCGGTCGCGATATGGCCGTCGGAGTCCAGTTCCAGACCGCCCGCCGCGGCGTCCAGCCGGTCGGTGTTGGGCCGGCGGCCGACGCACAGCAGCATCGCCTCCGCCTCGACGACCTGTTCGCCCTGCGGCCCCCGCACGGTGACCGCGACGCCGTCGCCGCGCCGCGCCACGGAGGTGACCTCGGTGTCCAGCAGGACCCGGTGCCGCCGCGAGGCGAGTTCGGTGAACCGCGCCGACACCTGCTCGTCCTCGGCCATCAGCAGCCGCGGCCGGTGCTGCACGATCGTCACCTCCGCCCCGAAAGCGTCGAGGACGTGACCGAACTCGGCGGCGATGAACCCTCCGCCGATGACGACCAGGGACGCGGGCACCTCGTCGATCCGCATGATGGTGTCCGAGGTGTGGTACGGGACGGTGTCGAGCCCCGGGATGTCGGGGATGACCGGCCGCGACCCGACCGCCACGACGATCGTCTCCGCGCCGATCCGCTCGGAGCCGACCTGCAGCACCTTCGGCGCGACGAAGCGGGCCGCCTCGGTGTACACGTCGACGCCGCTCTCACGGCGGAACCGCACCGCGTCCTGGTGGAGCGGGTCGATCCGTCCGAACACCCGGTCGCGCACGGTACGCCACCGCACGGGCTCCACCGTCGCGTGGACGCCGAGCCGCGCGGCCGCCCGTGCCTCCACCACCGCGTCGGCGGTGACGACCAGCATCTTGCTGGGAATGCAGCCCCGGTTGAGGCACGTCCCGCCGAACCGGCCGGGGTCGACGGCCGCGGAGCGCAGATGGGCGGTTTCGTCGCCGAACAGCATGTTGCCGCTGCCCATACCCAGAACCACGAGATCGTACTGCCGCACGTCCGTCCGCCTTCCATCCCTGCCGAGTCCGTTTCCTCCCGATTCTGACCCCTTCGGCCGCGACGGCGCAGCGGGCCACACCGCTCCCGGACATGGTGTCCCCGGCCGGACCGCGGCGCGCGCCGCGGTCCGGCCGGGGACGGCCGAGGAAATGACGGGCGATCAGGCGCCGTGGCCGTGGGCCGCGGTGACGTGCAGGGTCACCGGGACCGGGCTGATGGCGTAGGGGGTGTCGCCGGTGAGCGCGATCTCGGTGCGGTAGTCGCCCGGGCCCGTGACGTCGGAGGACGCGGAGTCCAGGACGACGGTGACGGTGGTGCGCCGGCCCGGTTCCAGCGTCACCTGGGAGACGCCCGTCGTCAGCCAGCCGGTGCCGGACGGCTGGGCCAGACGGACGGTCACCGCCCCGGTGCCGGTGTTGGCGAGGCGCAGCCGGACGGAGGTGTGCCGTCCCTGGGCGACGGTGCCGCTGATCGTGTCCGGGGTCGCGGTGACACGTCCGACGCCGAGGGCGAGGTCCGTACGTGTCACTCGGTCGGCGTGCACCGTGGCCCGCTCCGTGGCGGCCGAGTGGCCGGACGCCGTCGCACTGAGGGTGTGACTGCCGGGGCCCGCGGCGAACAGGGTGTAGAAGCCGTCGCCGACGGCCGGGTCGTCGGGGGTCGCGGTGGTGGTGGCGGTGGTCCCCGGGTTCTTCAGGTCGGTGACGGTGGCACCGACCAGGCCGGCCCCGGTGTTGGCGTCGCGGACGGTGCCGACGGTCAGGCCGCCGGGGGCGGGCAGGAGGGTGCGGGTGGCAATGTAGACGTCGTCGATCGCCCAGTGGTAGCCCCAGTTGGCGACGAAGCGGAAGCGCACCTGGACGGCCTTGTGCCCCGCGAAGGCGCCGAGCCCCACGTGCAGGGTGCGGTTCTGCACGCTGTCGCTGCTCTGCGGCGAGACCCAGGCGCTGGTCCAGGTGGCGCCGCCGTCGGTGGTGACGTCCACGCTCATCTGCTGGTTGTTCGGGTTGTACCCGTACTCGGTCTTGAAGGAGAGCTCCGCCGACTGCCCCGCGGAGAAGTCCAGGACGGGGCTGATGAGCTGGCTGTCCTGGTGCGGGCCGATCGGTCCGTTGTCGCTCTCGGCGACGGCGAAGGCACCGCTGCCGCCGGTGAGGTTGCCCCGCTGGATCGGGTCGTCGAACTCCCAGCCGCTGTCGGTGCCGGGGGCGTTCACGACGGTCCAGCCCTGCGGCGCGCCGGTGGTGGAGTCGAACGTCTCGGTGCGGCCCTGGCGTTCGAGGGTGTAACCGACGGCGGTCGCCGCGTCGGGGTCGGCGGTCAGCGCGAAGTCGGCGGTGACCTTTCGCCTGCCGACGTCGACCTGGCCGCCTCCGGGCCGGTAGCCGGGCAGGCTGCTGGTGACCTCGAGGGTGTACTCGGCGCCCTGGGGCAGGTCGAGCCGGTACGCGCCGGTCTCCGGATCGGTCCACACCGGGGCCTCGGGCGAACCCGCGACCGCGACCTGGGCGTAGAGCGGCCAGCCGTGGCCGGAGCCGTCGGTGACCTTGCCGCGCACGTGCTCGCGCGGGATCGGGGCGAGCGCGACGTCGCGCGTCAGGGACTGGCCGTCGGCGATGGTGAACGTGGCCGGGGCGGCGGCGGTGTAGCCGAAGGCCTTCACCGTCAGGTCCTTCACGGTGCCGGCGGGCAGGTCGAGGGTGTACGCGCCCTGGGCGTCGGTCGTGGCGACGTCCAGTCCGGAGCCGACGGTCGCGTGGGCGACCGGCTTGCCGGTGGCGGAGTCCTTCACGGTGCCGGACAGGGTGCCGTGCGGGCCGCTGCGGAAGGCGGCCAGGCCCGCGGGCGTGCCGAGGCCCGTGGGGCCGTCGTATCCGGGGCCGCCGGTGCACAAGTAGGCGGCGTCGCAAGTGCCGTTGGATCCGGTGGTGACGTCGTTGAGCCCGGCGCCGCCGGCCGCGTAGGGGTAGGCGTTGGGGTACGTGCCGGGCCGCGGGGGGCCGGCGAGCGCGTAGAGGGCGGCGATCACCGGGGTCGCGGCGCTGGTGCCGCCGTAGCGCTGCCAGCCGGTCCCGTGGACGCCGTACGACAGGTACACGGCAACGTTGTCGGCCACGGCCGAGACGTCCGCGACGCTCCGCCCGGTGCAGCCGGCGTCCTCCTGGAAGGCGGGCTTGGCCTGGTTCCGCGCGCAGCCGGAGCCGGGTCCGTAGTTGTCCCGGGCCCAGACCGTCTCGGACCAGCCGCGGGCGGTGCCCGGGTCGGCGGTGAGGGTGGTGCCGCCGACGGCGGTCACGGTCGGCAGGGTCGAGGGGAAGGAGACCCCGTACTTGTTGTCGCCGCTCGCCGCCACGACGGCGACGCCCGGGTGGTCGTAGGAGGCACCGTAGGTGGCGAGGTCAGTGCTGAAGTCACCAAGCCGGCCGTAGGAGTTGGAAACGTACTTCGCGCCGAGGGCGACAGCCTCGTCCACGCCCGCCGCAAGGTTCTCCAGGCCGTCGTTGTCGGTCTCCACGAGCAGGATGCGGGCGCCCGGGGCCGCCGCGGACACCATGTCCAGGTCGAGCGCGATCTCCCCCACCCACGCCTCGCTCGGCTGCGGGTAGGAGGTGCCGCCGCGCTGGTCGACCTTGCGGAAGCAGCCGTTGGCGGTGGTGCACGGCGGCAGGCCGTACTGGGCGCGGTAGACGGCGAGATCCGCCTCGGCGTTGGGGTTGTCGTAGGCGTCGACGATCGCGATCGTCTGCCCTGCGCCGCCGTCGGCGGGCAGGCTGTAGGCGCTCTGGATGTCCTTCGGGCCGAAGCCGGCGGGGGTCGCCGAGGCGCTGAGGCGAAGGAGCGGCGGCTGGCCGGTGGCGCGGAGCGCGTAGCAGGCGGCGCGGCCCTCCGCGGGGGTGTCGCAGACGGGTTCGAGGCCGGGCGTCGTACCGGGCGCGGTGGCGCGCGCCTGCGCCGAGGGCGCGGAATGGGCGGCGGCCTGGCCGGTCGCGCGGGCGACAGGTTCGGTCGGCCGGGCCTGCGCGGCGGGCTGGAGGCCCAGCAGCGCCAGGGCCGCGACGCCCAGGACGGCCGCCCCGCGGCCGAGTACGCGGAAGGCCGGTGAGGCACTTCTCGCGGAGGGGGATATCGACACAGTCCACCAATCCGGACAGGGCCCCGAATTCGGGGCCGGCGACGGCGGATTCAGGGTTCCGCCGACGCACCATTACCGGACCTGCATTGACCGTGTGTCAATACCTTGTTTGTTGCCGTCACATGTCGGCGCCACTTCGGTGCGCATGATGCGGGCCAGGAGTAAAAAGGTTCAAAAAAGAGCCGGTTCACCGTGCGGCAGGAAAGCGTGCACGACTCACGGCACGAAGGGGAAGAGCAGGTGAACAGGGTTGCCCTCGTGGCGAATCCGCTTCAGCCGCCATGAAGACGGGCAGATCGCCCGCCGGTTCGCGCACGTCGGCTGCGACATTCCTGGAGCCCGGACTTCCCACTTGCGCAGCCGCGCATTCCCGCCCCGGCCCCGGCTTGCCTCAGGAGCTGCCGCGGACGAGAATCCGGTCTCGACGGAAAGGGAACCGCACAACCGTGCACCGGCCATTCGGAATTGCGGCGAGGTGCCGGAATTCCGCGCACCGGGCGGTCGCGTCAGAGCCGGACGGGCACCCGCGCCATCGCGTGGAAGACGATGGTGGGCAGCGGTTCCAGCGCCTCGGCGGGCTCGGCGAGTTCCAGGCCGGGGAAGCGCGTGAAGAGTGCGGGCAGGGCGACCGCCGCCTCCAGCCGGGCCAGCGTCTCCCCGATGCAGCCGTGCACGCCGTGGCCGAACGCCACGTGCTCCTTGTCCCGCCGGTCCGCGTCGAACGTCGCCGCCGTCTCCCCGTGCAGCCGCGCGTCGCGCCCGCCGGCCCCGAAGCCCACGAGGATCGCCTCCCCGCGGCGGATCACGACGCCCTCCCCGAGGTCGATGTCCTCCAGCGCGTAGCGCAGCGGCATGTGCTGCACCGGCGCGTCCGCGCGCAGTGTCTCCTCGACGACCGCGGACCACGGTGTCATGCCCTCCGTGACGGCGAACCGCTGCCGCGTGTGCCGGAGGACGTTGACGACGGCGTTGCCGATGAGACCGGTGGTGGACGGCACCCCGCCGGCGATGGTGACGACGAGGGCCAGCAGGCGTTCCTCGTCCGTCATGTCCGCGGCCCGCACGAGCGTCGTGGCCAGGTCCTCCCCGGGGTCGTCCCGCTTGGCCGCGAGCAGCGCGGCGAGGAAGCCCATGGCGTCGTCCATGCCCGCGGCGGCCGCCGCCGGGTCGGCGGGGGGCTCCAGCAGACTACCGACGGCCCGCCGCGACCGCTCCACGCTCTCCTCAGGGACGCCGAGGACGTCGCACACGGTCCCGGCCGCGACGACCTCCGCGTAGCCGCGGCGCAGGTCGACCACCGTGCCCGAGCCGGGCGTCCCCAGCGCGTCGAGCGCGGCGTCCACCCGCTCGCGCAGCCGCTCCCCCAGGGCCTCCAGGCGCGACGCCGTGAACGCGTCCTCCATGACGGTGCGCAACCGGCGGTGATCGGTGCCGTGCGCGTTGAGCACCGTGGGCGCGAGCAGGAACGGCGCGAGCGGCCAGTCCCCCTCCACGGCGGCCAGCGCGGGCCAGTGGCGCCGGGCGTCACGGGACACGCGGTCGTCCTCCGTGAGCCGTTTGACGAGGTCGTACCGCGTGACGGACCACGCCGTCACGCCGCCCGAGAGATCGACCCGGACGGCCGGACCGAGGCTCCTGAGCCTGGCGTTGTCCTCCAGAAGCCGGCGCCCGGTGGGGTCGAAGCGGAAAACCTCCGGATGAGTCGCCATGGCCGATCGCGCTCCGTGCTCGCCGTACGGCGCCGCGGCGCCGATGCCGTCCCGTCTCATCCCATCGTTCGGGGCGTTTCCGCTTCCCGCACGGCGAGCGGCCGCAGGACGCCACTACCGACACCACCTCAGGTGGTTACCATGGAAACCCTGTGATCCACGCGAGGTACCCCGTGAACGTCGAAGGCAGCAGCACCCCGGTCCCGGGCCGCCGCGAGGGCGAGATCCTCACCGACGACGGAGTGCGCCTGCGGTATCAGGAGGCCGGATCCGGGAACCCCGGGCACCCGCTCGTCCTCGTCCCCGGGTTCGGGCAGACCGCCGCCGGGTTCGCCGCGCAGATCGACGGACTCGGCCGCCACCGCCGCGTGATCGCCCTGGACCAGCGGGGCCACGGCCGCTCGGAGCGCCCGGCCCACGGCTACCGCGCCTCCCGGCTCGCCATGGACCTGCACCAGGTGCTCGAGGGCCTCGACCTGCGCGACGCGACCCTGCTCGGCCACTCCCTGGGCTGCTCGGTCCTCTGGTGCCACTGGGACCTCTTCGGTTCCGACCGGACCGGCCGGCTGGTCCTGGTCGACCAGTCGCCCGTCGTGTCGTCCGAATTCGCCGGTGCCGGGCAGGAGGCACCGCCCGCCGCCGTGTTCACCCGGGACATGACCCTGGGCTTCGCCGCCGGACTGCGCGGCGGTCCCGATGCTGTCGATGCCGTCGTGCGCGCCGTCGTCGCCATGCTGCACAGCCCGTCCCTCGGCGAGGACGAGGTGCGGTGGCTCGTGGAGCAGACCCGGCTGCTGCCGCCGCGCCACGCGGCGGACCTCCTTCTGGACCACTACGCCAACGACTGGAGGGACGTCCTGCCCCGCATCACCGTCCCGGCGCTCGTCATCGGCGGCGAGCTCAGCTTCCTGCCGCCCGGCACGACCGAGTGGGTCGCCTCCCTGATCCCCGGAGCACGCGCACGCGTGTTCTCCGCCGACGAGGCGGGCAGCCACCTGATGTTCCGGGAGAACCCCGCGCTCTTCAACCGCGTCGTCGCCGACTTCCTCGACAGCGTCGAATGATTGAGAAGCCACAGCGCTCAATCCAAGAGACGACGACTGTTGGACTTCCTAATCACGGCACAGCAGGCTGGCCCCCGCACGCCACCCCCTACGTCGCGGAGAAGTCCCATGCCCCACGTCGCCAACCCCGACCGCTACGACGGCACGATGCGGTACCGCCGCACCGGACGCTCGGGACTCGACCTGCCCCTGCTCTCCCTGGGCTACTGGCACAACTTCGGCGACGACAAGCCCTTCGAGCGGCAGCGCGAGATCGCCCTGCGCGCGTTCGACCTCGGCATCACCCACCACGACCTGGCGAACAACTACGGGCCGCCGTACGGCGCGGCCGAGCTCACCTTCGGGCGCATCATGAAGAACGACCTCGCGCCCTACCGCGACGAGATGGTGATCTCCACCAAGGCGGGCTGGGACATGTGGCCCGGCCCCTACGGCCAGGGCGGCGGCTCCCGGAAGTACCTGCTCGCCTCGCTGGACCAGTCCCTGGAGCGCATGGGCCTGGAGTACGTCGACATCTTCTACTCCCACCGCCTCGACGCCACCACGCCGCTCGAGGAGACGATGGGCGCCCTCGACACCGCGGTCCGCCAGGGCAAGGCCCTGTACGTGGGCATCTCCTCCTACGACGCCGAGCGCACGCGCGAGGCCGCCGCCGTCCTGCGGGACCTCGGCACCCCGCTGCTGATCCACCAGCCCTCGTACTCCCTGCTCAACCGCTGGATCGAGACCGAGGGCCTGCTGGAGACCGCGCACGCCGAGGGCGTCGGCGTGATCGGTTTCACCGCGCTCGCGCAGGGCCTTCTGACGGACCGTTATCTCGACGGCGTGCCCGCGGACTCCCGCGCCGCGCACGGCTCGACGTTCGACGCGGCCTGGCTCTCCGAGGACATGCTGCGACGGCTGCGCGGCCTCGCCGGCATCGCCCGCGACCGCGGCCAGTCGCTGGCCCAGATGGCACTGGCCTGGGCCCTGCGCGACGAGCGCGTCACCTCGCTCGTGATCGGCGCGTCCCGTGTTGAGCAGGTCGAGCAGAACGTCGCCGCCTTGGGCAACCTCCACTTCAGCGCCGAGGAACTGGCCCGGATCGACGAGTTCTCCTTCGACGCGAGCGGTGTCGACCTCTGGCGCGACGCCCGCAACGGCGCCCTCGGCTGAGGGGCGGCCGCTGGGCCGCGTCGTCGAGTGAGCGCTCAGCCACCACTGGGGCCCCCACCGCCCGAAGGGCGGGTCCCACGTCCCCCAGCGGACCTGAGGGCGCGTCGCAGGACGGAACGGCCGCTGACGACGCCGACTAAAGGGTGTTGCACAAGCCTGCGCGCGGGCAGGTCAGAGTGGGCGCCGGGCTCGTCTTCTCATGACACGAGGGCGAGGTTGTGCATGTGGGCG